>JBNJDI010000023.1:0-29095 GCA_051744725.1 Pseudomonadota bacterium
TATGCGGACGGGCACCACCTGCATACCACCATCTGACCAGGCGGCGGGTTATTCCGTCAGTGGATTGCCAACCTGATCATAAAGGCGGATGCGCTGCCCAGCATCAGTATCCAGCACAAGATAGAGCTTGCGGTCGCGATAGTTGTCCATATCCGCTATCGAGTCTGCACCATCAACAATGGCGCTCCAGCGCTGCTCAATGGAGGGTTCATCTCCGGACTCGGACCCGGTGTAGCGAAGCCCCATCAGGTAGACCCCGCCACCCTCGATCTGCCCAGCAATGAACGCGTTATCCCCGGAAACGGCAAGGGCCTGGATATTACTGACCTGATCATTCTGATCTGCCAGATCGCCGGGATGGGCCGCCCCCTGCAGATCGCCATTGCTGTTCACCGCGATCAGGAATGGCCCGCTGCCCCCTTCCGCGTCTTCCTCAAAGCCACCGGATCCATCCACTTCGTAGGGACCACCCTCATCACCGGCCAGCCAGAAGCGGTTTCCATCCGCATCAGAGAGGCTGGCACTGTCGTCATCCTCCGTACCGAACTGGACCCGCTCACTCACATTTCCAGTGTCCGCATTGCGGGAAAACAGGTAGAAATCCTTCCCGCCGATGTTGGTACCGGGATCAACCGCGCCCCCGTCGCTACCCAGGGCCACGATGCCAGCTGTGTCGGTGGCAAAAAGCCCGTTGAGTAGTGGGTCAGTGGCCTCAAGACTTTCCGTCCAGACCGGGTCTGAAAAAGACTCCCCGGTGTCACTGTCCTCGCCGGTATCAGTGCGTGTCATGCGCACCGTATCGTCAACGAGAGCACCTGCGTAGAGTGTCCCCTCCGTGTTCACATCGAGAGCGCGTTGCCGCCAATCTCCGTTCTGATCAGCTGCACTCTCCCACAAAAGCTCATCAGCTGGCGAAGAGCGCTCGGGTTCGTCGCTATCATTTGGTGATATGGTGGAACGGAAGAGCTTCACCATGTCTTTACCGGAATCCGTTGGATAAGCCAAACCAAGGTGACGGGTGATCTGTGGGGCGCCGGACGTACCCGTATTCTCACCTGCAAAGGCCAACTGAATCTCGCCTGACCGCTCGACGATTTCACCTTCCCCGAGGGTTACGACATCATTCTGCTCATCAGAACCCACCTCAGCGCTGCCAAGTCGGTTGATGCTCTGCAGATGGATATTGTCGGAACCATCAACGCCCCCGACATAGACCTCACCCAGCTCCCCGGCAACCAGACTCTGAACAGAGAAACCTGGTGTCACATCAGTTGTCCACTCATTGATATAGGTCTCAACGGTGCTGTCCGTGGTCGCGGCTGCGAATTCACGGCCGTACTGGAAGCTCTCGTCAAACTGAAGCTCCCGCATACGTTCTTCCCGCAAGGGCGCATCGGGATCACCATCATCTTTGGCAATTACATCAAACGTGGCTTCGCTTTCTCCGGCTTCAAATTCAATGATGAGCGATCCATCACTTGATGGTGTTACACAGGTGGACGAATTGCACACCTCAATATCGCTGGCCAATTCATCCTCCTGATTCAGAACCTCAACCGCCGCATAAAGAGGTTTGCCGGTATCATTCGAACGGCTCAGTGTTGCGGTCACCTCCCGACTTATGTCTTCACTGACGGTAATGCTCTCCGCCTCAAAATCCGCCGTCGGGGTATCGTCCTCTATCTGAATACTCCGGGTACGCACCGCGCCGTTTTCATCCAGGCTGGCAATGCCCTCCGTTACCTCCTGAAGCTCCACGCTGAAGGACTCAGTGTTCTCGGCGAAACGGTCGTCGTGGACCCAGACCGGGATGAAGCAGGTGGTCTGGCCGGCTTCTAGATGGAGCAGCCCTGTGCCCCCTGTATCATCTTCATCGAGGTACTCGATGTATTCAGGCGGCTCCGGGAAGCCGGATCCGTAGGCGGTGTTACCGTCCAGAACCAGATCTTCCTTATAGATCGCCCGATTCTGGTTACCGTCCTCATACTCACAGGGCAGCTCTCCGGGTTCGTCACACTCGGCCTGCCCATCAGAAATCCGGAAACGCACCGCCATGGGCTCGACCGAGGGCTGTTCCAGATCCACGCGAACCAGGGCACGATAGCTCTGGTAGTCCCTGGAGCCGTCGCTATAGTCGCCAGGACCCGTTACCTCCGTATCCCCTGAAACAAGATTCTGGTGTTTGACCGTCACATCCGGACTCACACTCATGTCCGGAATCTCACAGACCTCGTCCGAATCCTTGCTCACCTCGGGCTCATAGGGTTCCCCCTCGGTCACAGTGCCGGCAGCCACCTTCAGGGGGTTGTGCCGGACCTCGACGCTGAACTCGCTGTCCCCGATCAGGTTGCCATCGTTGGTGGCGATGCGGATGTTGTCGTACTGCCCCAGATCATCCTCGCCTTCGCGACCACCGGTAATGCCGGGTACGCCTCTCAGGACGATGCCCTTGCGGGCCTTGTTGTTGGTCGCTTCCAGGGCCAGCCAGGAGGGGTTGTTGACCAGCGAATAGTTGAGGAGATTGTCGCCGCCGACGGCGCCGAAGTTGTAGTTGTAGTCCACGCCCAGATAGGCCACCTGGGGCGGGAAGCCGAGAATCCGCGGATCCTCCGGGGATTTGCTGGTATCACCGCAGCCGATCAGCAGCAGTGGCAGGGCCAGAAGCAGCGCCTGCAGGGAACGGCGCGCTGGAACAGCGTTCGTGCTCACACTCACGGATGACATTCTCCCGGGTCGGGGGCCGTCGGGTCTCGAAACGTCATCCATGGTAGGGGATCCGCCATGGGGCGGATCCGTACTGGTTCTCAGATTCAGGGGGCGGCTGGCGATTCTGTGACACAGTCACGCTTCGCCGAGCCACTCCAGAAAGGTTGCTTCATCGAGGATGGTTACGCCCTGCTGGCGGGCCTTGCTGAGCTTGGAGCCACCGCCCTCGCCCGCCACCAGGTAGTCGGTGTTGCTGGAGACACTGCCGGCCACCTTCGCGCCCCGGGCTTCCAGCGCGGCGCGCGCCTGGTCCCGGGAATACCGCTCCAGTGCTCCGGTCACCACCACGGTTGTGCCGGAAAAGGGGGATTCCGAATCGGCCACCCGTTCCGGTGCCCGATAGCTGACGCCGGCCTCGCGCAGCCGCTGGATGATCTCGCGGTTATGGGGCTCGGCAAAGAAGCTGCGGATATGGCCCGCCACCACGGGCCCCACATCCTCGATCTCCTGGAGCTGTTCCTCATCCGCGTCCATGAGGGCGTCCAGCTCCCCGAAGTGCCGCGCCAGCCCCCGCGCGGTGGCCTCACCGACCTCGCGGATGCCCAGGGCATAGATCAGCCGGTCCAGATCCGGCTCGCGGCTGTCGGCGATGGCGTTCACCAGGTTGGAGGCGGACTTCTCACCCATGCGCTCAAGCCGGGTCAGATCCGACACCTTCAGGTGATAGAGGTCCGCCACCGTCTCAACCATGCCCTCGTCCACCAGCACGTTGACCCACTGCTCGCCCAGTCCCTCGATGTCCAGAGCGCGGCGGGAGGCGTAATGCCGGATGGCTTCCTTGCGCTGGGCCGGGCAGAACAGTCCCCCCGTGCAGCGCGCCACAGCCTCATCCTCGGGCTGTTCGATGGCGGAGCCGCATTCCGGGCAGGATTCCGGCAGCTCGATCACACGGGTATCTTCAGGCCGTTTCTCGCTCAGCACCCGCACCACCTGGGGAATCACGTCCCCGGCCCGGCGGATCATCACCCAGTCGCCCTCGCGCAGCCCCAGGCGCTCGATCTCATCCATGTTGTGGAGCGTGGTGTTGCTGACCGTGACGCCCCCCACGAACACCGGGTCGAGCCGCGCCACTGGCGTTATGGCACCGGTACGGCCCACCTGGAAGGCGACCTCGCGCACCCGGGTCATGACCTCGTGGGCCGGAAACTTGGTGGCGATGGCCCAGCGCGGCGCCCGGGAGACAAAACCCAGCCGGTCCTGCAGCGCCAGATCGTTGACCTTGTAGACGATGCCGTCGATCTCGTAATTGAGCGATTCCCGCTTCTCGCGCATCTCCCGGTAATAGGTGATGCAGTCCTCGATCCCGGTCACCAGACGGACTTCGGGATCGATCCGGAAGCCCCAGTCCCGCAGCTTGAGCAGCTGGTCGTGATGGCGGGCCGGCAGACCGGCATCCTCGGGTACGTCCACGCTGTAGGCACTGAACGACAGGGGCCGCCGTGCCGGTACCCGTGGATCCTTGTTGCGGAGGCTGCCCGCGGCCGCATTGCGCGGGTTCACGAAGGTCTTCTCCCCGGCCTCCGCCAGGTGCTGGTTGAGGCGTTCGAACCCATCAAGGGGCATGTAGGCCTCACCCCGCACCTCGAAGGCACCGGGGTAGTCATCACCATAGAGCTGCAGGGGGATGGCGCGGATGGTGCGGACATTGGCGGTGATGTCCTCGCCGGTGTAGCCATCGCCCCGGGTGGCGGCACGGTGAAGCACGCCGTTGCGGTACAACAGGCTGATGGCCAGGCCATCGAGCTTGGGCTCGCAGGCATAGTCCACCGCCTCATCGCGGCCCAGCCGCTCCCGCACCCGGCGGTCAAAGTCCCTGAGCTCGTCCTCGTCAAAGGCGTTGTCCAGGGACAGCATGGGCGTCTCATGGGGCGCTTCCGCGAACAGGGCGTCCGGGGCCACGCCGACCCGCTGAGTCGGGGACTCCGCGGTTACCAGCTCGGGATGCTGCGACTCCAGCTCCTGCAGTTCCCGCAGGAGCCGGTCATAGTGCTCATCCGAGACCTCGGGGTCGTCGAGCGCGTAATAGCGGTAGTTGTGATGGTCGATTTCCCGACGCAGGGCGTCGATACGCTGTTCAGGGCTGTCTTCCCGGGTCACGGGCGGCAATCCTCTCAGGCTCTGGCCGGGGAGCGGCGCTTGCGTTCGAACTCGCGGATGCGCTGGCGGCAGTGCTCAATGGTCTGGCTGGTCATGACACTGCGGTGCTCGTCGCGCAGCTCGCCTCCCAGGTTGCGCACCACCGTGTTGGCGGTTTCCAGCATGAAGTCAAACGCCTGTACCGGCTGGCTGGGGCCGGGCAGGCTCATGAAGAAGCTGAGCCCGGGGGTTTCGAGGGTCTCGATCTCCTCCGGCGTCAGGGTGCCGGGCGACACCGCGCTGGCCACACTGAACTGGACCGGTGTGCGGGTATCCGCTTCCTCATGCCGGTGATAGATGCCGAGATCCCCGTACTCCATACCGCAGGCTTCCAGGATGCGCCTGATGGTGGCGCCGGTGTAATGCCCCTCATCACGGCAATGGGCATGAATGACGATCACCTCCTCGGCTTCCGGCCGATTGGCGCCGGCTACCGGCGGTTCTTCGGAGGCATTGCCGGCCTCTGGGGTTTCCTGCTGGGATGAGGTGGCGCTGGAATCCGACCCACTGGTCTCCGACTCGTCCGGGGCCACACCATCACGGATACGGCTCCAGATCTCGCGGGCCCCGGCGCTGATGCGGCTGGCGGCCTCACCGGCAGCGTCCCCCGCCTCCGCCGCGCGCTCACGGATGGCGGATTCACTCCGGACCCGGGCGGGGCCCACAATGCCGTCGTCATCCACGGCGGCCAGCGGTTCGTCCTGCGGTTCCGGACCCGTGGGCTGCTCCGGCTCCTGACGGGCTGCGGCAGCGGGCTCCGCAGCCCATTCAGGTTCGAGTGTGGGAACGCGCTCAGGTTCGGGTTCGGGTTCAGGCCCGGTCTCCGGTTCCGACGCCGGCTCGGGCTCGGCGGCTCCCGCCCCGGCAGCCTCTTCGCCGGAAGCCGGCTCAGCGCTCCTGACAGGCCTTGCGCCACCGGTCGGGAGTTCCGGGTTGTACCCGTCGTCTATCGGGGTCTGCCCGATACCGTCTCCGCCCATGCCGCGCTGGATCTCAAGCGAGTCCTGGCGGGCGCGACGCATCCGCCGCAGTCCGTCAACGACCACGCCGATGATCAGCAGCGCCCCAATGATGATCAGCCATTCTCTGAGACTCATGATCCTCTATCTGTCCTCAAGGGTTGCCCCCGCGCATCCCGGTGCGCCCGTTTTGACTGCCACTTTAGGCAATGACCCCGGTCAAGACAATGCCGGGGCATTGCGGCTTGTTCATCAGCTGTCGGCCAGCACTGCCGCTTCTTCGACGTCCACGGAGACCAGCCGGGAGACCCCGGGTTCGTGCATGGTTACCCCCATGAGCTGATTGGAAAGCTCCATGGAGATCTTGTTGTGGGTGATGTAGATGAACTGAACGTGCTCGCTCATCTCCTTCACCATCTTCGCATAGCGGCCGACGTTGGCGTCATCCAGCGGCGCATCCACCTCGTCCAGCATACAGAAAGGCGCCGGGTTGAGCTGGAAGATGGAGAACACCAGCGCGATCGCGGTCAGTGCCTTTTCGCCACCGGACAGCAGATGGATGGTGGTGTTCTTCTTGCCCGGAGGCCGTGCCATGATGGCCACGCCGGTTTCCAGAAGGTCGTCCCCGGTCATCTCCAGATGGGCGCTGCCACCGCCAAAGACCCGCGGGAACAGATTCTGCAGCCCCTGGTTGATGGCATCGAAGGTTTCGCGGAAACGGGCGCGGGTCTCGCGGTCGATCCGGCGGATGGCGGACTCCAGTGACTCCAGGGCCTCCTGCAGGTCCTGGTCCTGCTCATCCAGATAGGTCTTGCGCTCGCTCGCCACCCGGTATTCATCGATCGCGGCCAGGTTGATGGCGCCCAGGCGCTGGATGCGGTTGCCGATGCGGGTCAGTTCCTGCTGCCAGGCCTCGGCGGTGGCATCCTCGGGGAGCCCTTCCTGCACGCTCTCCCGGCTGACCTCCAGTTCCTCAAGCTGCTCCAGGTACTGGCGGGCCTGCAGTTCGATGGCCTGGGTGTCCATGCGCAGCTTCTCGAGCTTCTCCCGCGCCTGCTGGACGTCCTGCTCCACCTGCCCGCGACGCTGCTCCCGGTCCCGGACCTGCTCGTCGATGGCATCCAGGGCCTCGCGCGCTTCGTTGAGCTTCTCTTCCTCCTGCACGCGACGCTCCAGCAGCCCTTCCAGCTCCATCTCCAGATCCTGGATCGGGGCCTCGGCGTTCTCCCGGGTCTCGCGCTGGATCTCAATGCGTTCGTCCAGCCGCCCCTGCTGGCTCTTCATACGCTCCAGGGTCTGTTCCAGGGCTTCCCTGCGGTTTTTCAGGTCCTGCACCTGCAGCTGCAGCTGGTGATGATGGTCCCGGGCATGGCGCGCCTGCTGGCGCTCATCATCAAGCCTGGCGCGCAGGTCGTCGCGTTCGCTGAGCAGTGATTCCTTCCAGTCCGCATTCTCGTTCATGCGGTCCATGGCTTCCTGCCAGCTGGCGCGAGCCTCTTCCAGGCGCTCGTTCTCATCCGCTTCCTGGGCATCCAGATCCGCAAGATCCTCGCTGATCCGCCGTGCCCGCTCACGGACCTGTTCCATACGGGCCCGGAAGGCCTCAAGCCGGGATTCCGTGGCGGAGAGGGATTCGCGCGCATCGCTGAGCGCCGCCCGGTCCTCTTCCAGTGCCACCTCGGTCTCATCGCGCGAGACCCGCAGCTGCTGCAGGCGTTCCTCACCCTCGCTAACCGATTCCTGCAGGGAAGCGGATTCCTCTTCCAGGGCTTCAATACGCTTCTGGCGCTCGATCACGCCGGTGTCATCGTCACCCTCATCGGGCAGACGCAGCCATTCAGGACCCACCCAGATCCCGGCCGGGGTGACCAGGGATTCACCGTCCGCCAGGGACCCGCGGCGGGCAAGCGCATCACTCAGGTCGCTGGCACACCAGACGCGTGCCAGCCAGCCGGCAACACTGCCACCACGGCCGACTTCCGCCAGCAGCGTGCCGTGCCCGGCGTCCGCACCTGCGCCCGAGGCATGCACAATGGTCAGTCCCGAGGGCGCCTGCGTGAGAACCGTGTCGTCGTAGTCATCCGGGTTCAGAACCAGCGCCTGTGCCAGCGGACCGAGTACGGCTTCCACCGCTTTTTCCCAGCCTTCGCTCACCGCCAGTGTCTGGGCCAGCCGCCGGGCCTGCTCCCAGCCCTGCTCGCTGATCCATTCACGGCGGCGTTCGTCACTGTCGCCCAGCTGGCCTTCCAGAAGCGCCTGCTCGGAGGCCAGCCGCCCGTTCAGGGTCTGCAGGCGGCCGCGCTTCTCGTTGAGCTCCGGCTCCAGCTGCTCGATCGCCTCGCGATCCCGTTCGAGCTGTTCGGTATGGGTTTCCACCCGTTCCCGGGCCTCTTCAACCCGGGCCTGCTGTTCCTCACGTTCATTCTCGAGGGTGGCCTCCTCGCCGGAGCGGTCGTCGTGGTCCAGGGTGGCCCGCTCTTCCTCCAACCGCTGGCGGCGTTCACGGAGTTTCAGCAGCGCGTCCTCGCTGGCCTTGATCCGGGACTGCCCCACCTCCGCCTGCTGGCGGTCGTCCGCGGAACGCTGGCTGAAGTCCTCCCAGCGCTGCTGCCAGTCCTGCATCCGGCTCTCCGCGTCGGCCAGCCGTTCGCCGTACTCCTCGGCGCGGGCGGAGGCGGTTTCCAGCTCCGGCTCAACGGTCGTCAGTTCGCTGGTAACACTGTCCAGCCGCTCCTGATCCTGCTCCAGCTCCTTCGCCACCTCTCGGCGGCTCGCCAGCGCCTGCTCCAGGTCCTCGGCGGCCTGGCGGGCGTTGCGCTTCTGGTTTTCCAGGTTCTGTTCAACCCGCGCGATCTCCGCACCAGCCTCGTAGTAGCGGCCCTGGGCCTGGTTGAAGCGTTCGCTGCGGTCGCTGTGCTCCTGGCGCAGGGACTCCAGCTCGGATTCCAGCGAAGTGCGTTCCGAAACCACCTTTTCCTGGGCGGTTTCTGCTTCACCAATCGCCTGCCGATGCTCCTGCAGTGAGGCATCCAGGTCGCGCCAGCGCAGTACCGCCAGCTCTGCCTGTTTCTCGCGCTCCTCCTGCTTCAGGGCCCGGTATTTCTCCGCGGCTTCCGCCTGTTTCTCCAGGTGCTGGAGCTGGCGGTCGAGCTCGTCCCGCAGGTCGGTCAGGCGGTCGATGTTCTCCTGGGTCCGGCGCATGCGGTTCTCGGTCTCGCGCCGGCGCTCCTTGTAACGCGAGATGCCCGCCGCTTCCTCGATGTAATGCCGCAGCTCCTCGGGCTTGGCCTCGATCAGGCGCGAGATCATGCCCTGTTCGATGATGGCGTAGCTGCGCGGGCCCAGGCCGGTGCCCAGGAACAGGTCGGTGATGTCCCGGCGCCGGCACTTGGCGCCGTTCATGAAGTAGTCGGACTGCCCTTCCCGGGTGACACGGCGCTTGACCGAGATCTCGTTGAAACGACCGTATTCGCCGGGCGCGGTGCCGTCGCTGTTGTCAAAAACCAGCTCAATGGAGGCCTGCCCCACGGGCTTGCGGCTGGTGGAACCGTTGAAGATGACGTCGCTCATGGCCTCGCCGCGCAGGTACTTGGCGGAGCTCTCGCCCATGACCCAGCGCACGGCATCGATGATGTTGGACTTGCCGCAACCGTTGGGCCCCACAACCGCCGTCATGTTCGAGGGAAAGGGAACCGTGGTGGGTTCGACAAAGGATTTGAAGCCGGCGAGCTTGATGGACTTCAGGCGCATGGGCGACCGGCTCAGCTGGCGGGTTCAATGGTGAGCGATTCATCCCGGGCCAGGGCCTGGAGGGCCACTTCGCGCTGGTGTTCCCCGAAGGCCCGGATGACCTCGGTTACCCCCTGGTGATCATCCGCCTCGACACGGTCCGCGATGCGCTGGAAATAGGTTCTGGAGACCTGCATCTCCCCCGGATCATTGGCCAGAACCAGGTAATAGGTGCGACTGATCGCCGGCCGGAAGTTCTCCAGGGTTTCCTCCAGGTAGGGATTGGCCACCACCGGGTAGCACAGGCGCATCACTTCCAGCCCACCGTCAATCACCTCGCCCACCTCGGACGGATCACCACTGAGACGGCGACAGAGCTGGTGGATGGACTGGAGCAGCGGCTGCTCATCGCTTGCCGTACGCGCGGCCATGAAACGATCGGCCAGCATCTCGAGCAGATTCAGATAGATGTCATAGAGGCTGTTCACCAGTTCCGGCGTCATCCCGGAGACCACAGCCCCCTTGCGCGGGTAGATGCGGATGAGGTGCCGGCGCTCCAGGATCAGCAGCGACTCGCGCACCGAGCCTCGACTGACGTCCAGCTCCCCCGCCACCTTGAGCTCCTGGATGCGCTCGCCAGGCCGCAGAGCGCCCGTGATGATCTGGCGCCCGATGTGCTGGGCAATCTGTTCGGAGAGACTTTCCGGCGCCTGGAATTGCATAGCGAGCTACCTACCCCTTCCCTGCATAAGCGTAAGGATCATACCACAACAGCCCGACAATGGGACACGCGGCCAAAACCTGCCGTCATTTTTTTGCCACAACGGCCAGAGCCATCACCAAACGCCCTCCGGGAACGCTATAACAACCTGTTTTGGCGCTTTATTTCCATGTCGGCATGGATTTAGCTTGCAACCACCTGTCAGCGACCCGAAACCGGAGTAAGGCATGAAAAAGGTAACCGGCAACGCCCGCCCCATTGACCTGAAGCAGGCCCGTGATGCCGCCGAGAACGTGCGGATCATCGATGAATGGCAGGATAACAGCAACCGGCTTACCGTCCTTTGCAGCCGTCTGCACCAGACGCTGGATCTCAATACGATGCTGGACATTTTCGCCGAGGAACTGAACCAGGTGATTCCCTTCGCGGCCCTCGCGTACCGCCGCTCACGCAGCGGAGGCGACTTCGGCTACCTGCTCGGCTCCGGTGGCCCCCATCACTGCTGCTACAACCTGTCCCTGCGTGGCCAGGAGCTGGGTTCCCTGCGACTGGACCGGCGTGAACGCTTCCGCGACGACGAGCTGATGGTCATTGAACAGGCCATTGGTGTGCTCATCCAGCCCCTGCGCAATGCGTGGCGCTATCAGGAAGCCCTGGAATCCGCCATGACCGACGGTCTCACCGGAATGGGCAACCGCCGCTCGCTGGACGAAACGCTGGACAACCATGTCGAGCAGGCCCGGCGCTACGCGCAACCGCTGAGCCTGCTGCTGGTGGACCTTGACCATTTCAAACAGATCAATGACTCTCTCGGCCACGCGGCGGGCGACGAGATCCTTGGGCTGGTCAGCGAACGGATTGAGGGCCAGATCCGTTCCTGCGACCAGGGATTCCGTTACGGCGGCGAGGAATTCGCCGTTGTACTGCCCCACACCGGCCAGGAAGCCGCGCATCTGGTCGCGGAAAGACTGCGGCAGGCGTTCCGGGAACAGCCCATGCACTACGCTGAACGAGCCCTGTCCATCACCGCATCCATCGGGGTTGCGACGCTGGACGGAAATGAGAGCGTGGAAGAGCTCCTGCAGGCGGCAGACAGAGCCCTCTATGCGGCCAAGAACAGCGGCCGCGACAGAGTCCGGATTGCCGGCAATGGCACTGACGGCGTCGACAACGCCGTCAGCGTTTAGGACCGCGCCCCTTTCTCTCGCGGCCCTTGGTGCCGCCACGCCCCTTCTCCGCAGGCTTTGCGGACTTCCGACTGTCGGGCCTGGACGGCCGCTTGCGCTTGAGGCGGCGCAGCCGGTGCTTTTCCGGAGGTGTCGGAGATTTGACGGGCACGCGATCAAGACCGACGGAGTCGCTGAGCGTATCCACGTCCGCCTGGCCCAGTTCCTCCCAGCGTCCGGCGCTCAGCCGGCTGGGCAGAAAGATGGGACCATGACGCACCCGCTTGAGCCGAGACACCTGAACCCCCTGGGATTCCCACAGGCGCCGCACCTCACGGTTACGCCCCTCCATGATGGCCACATAATACCAGTGGTTGTGGCCAGTGCCGCCCCAGTACACGAGATCCGTGAAGCGTGCCTCGCCATCATCGAGCGTAACGCCACTGACCAGGCGCTCGGCCATGGCATCGTCCACCTCGCCGAAAATACGCACAGCGTATTCACGATCCACCTGCCAGGAGGGGTGCATCAGGCGGTTGGCAAGCTCACCGTCAGTGGTGAACAGCAGAAGCCCGCTGGTGGAAATGTCCAGGCGCCCCACCGCGATCCAGCGCTCGCCGGTAAGCTGGGGCAGCCGCTCGAAGACCGTTGGCCGGCCTTCCGGGTCATCCCGGGTGGTCACCTCGCCTTCGGGCTTGTTGTAGACAATGACCCGCCGCGTGGGTGAAGCAGCCGACCCCAGGTCGACACTGCGGCCATCCACGAGGATCTCATCCTGAGCCGTCGCCCGGGCGCCCAACTGGGCCACCTCGCTATTGATCTGCACGCGCCCCTGGCTGATCCAGCCCTCGATGGCCCGCCTTGAGCCAAGGCCGGCGCGCGCCAGCAGTTTCTGGAGACGCTCGCCGGTCTCGTTCGGTGTGTGACCGGAATCACTCATTCATTCGTCTCCGTATCCTCTTGGGAATTGCCGTTGGATTCATCCAGTGCCAGCTCCTCCTGCAGCCGGTCTTCCACCTCGCGGCTGATGGTCTCGAGATCACGGACCTCGGCGAGGCTCGGCAGCTCATCCAGTGACTGCAGATTGAAATAGTCCAGGAACTGTTTCGTTGTAGCATACATCGAGGGACGGCCCGGCACATCACGCTGGCCCACCACCCGGATCCATTCCCGGTCCAGCAGGGTCCGGATGATGTTGGTATTCACCGTCACCCCGCGCACATCCTCAATGTCACCCCGGGTGATGGGCTGGCGGTAGGCGATCAGGGCCAGCGTCTCCAGCAGCGCTCGAGAATAGCGCTGGGGCTTTTCCTCCCAGAGCCGGCTCACCCAGGGCGAGAGCGACTCCCGCACCTGGAAGCGCCAGCCGGAGGCCACTTTCCTGAGCTCAAAACCCCGCCCCTCACAGGACCGTTCGATCAATGAGAGCACGTGTTCCAGCACCGTGCGTGTGGGTCGCTCATGTTCGTCGAACAGCGCCTGCAGCTGATCCACACTGAGCGGCTTTCCAGCTGCCATGAGCGCGCCTTCGACAATGCGCTGAACCTGGTCGATGCTCTCCTCGTCCATCAGGCACTCCCCCTTGCACGGATGTGCAGCGGCGCCAGCGGCTCGGACTGCACCACCTCCACCAGCTGCTCACGGATCAGTTCCAGAGTCGCGATGAAGCTCACGACCACACCCAGCCGGCCCTCTTCCGGTGAGAACAGCGTTTCAAAGCGCACAAAACTGTCGCCCGACAGCTGTTCCAGAATACCGGCCATCCGCTCGCGGGTGGACAGCTGCTCACGCTCAACCTGGTGGTGTTCATACAGGTCCGCGCGTTCCAGCACGCCCCTGAGTGCCAGCAGCATCTCGCGCAGGCTGACGTCCGGATGCGCCTGGCGCTCGGGCATCTCCGGCGGCTTGGCACCGGCCAGGTGGAAGTCCCGGTCCCGCCGCGGCAGGGCATCAATGTCCTCTGCCGCCATCTTGTAGCGCTCGTATTCCTGGAGGCGGCGGATGAGCTCGGCTCTCGGGTCGTGCTCCTCTTCCTCCTCCTCGGTCTGGCGCGGGAGCAGCATGCGGGACTTGATCTCGGCCAGGGTGGCCGCCATCACCAGGTATTCCGCCGCCAGCTCGAACCGCATCGCCTCCATGAGCGCGATGTACTCGATGTACTGATCGGTGATCGCGCTGACATCCACATCCAGGATGTCCATGTTCTGCCGCCGGATCAGATACAGCAGAAGGTCCAGCGGGCCCTCAAAGGCGTCCAGGAAGACCTCCAGCGCATCCGGCGGGATATACAGATCCTGGGGCAGATCATGCACCGGCTCGCCGGCCACCCTTGCCAGGGCCTCCCGGTCGGGCGAGGCCTGGTTGCCGGCGGTGCCGGCCTCCGCTTCCGTGGTCATCGGCGGTATTCCAGCCCCATCACGCGCCGGACTTCCTGCAGGGTATCCCGTGCGGCATCGCGCGCCTGTTCACGCCCCTCGTCCAGGATGGAGCGAACCAGATCCGGATTGTCCTCGTATTCACGGCCACGTTCACGGAAGCCCTTCTGCTCCTCGATCACCTTCTCCTCCAGCGGCTTCTTGCAATCGATACAGCCGATGCCGGCATTGCGACAGCCGTTCCAGACCCATTCACGGGTACTGTCATCGGAGTAGATCCTGTGCAGGTCCCAGACCGGGCACTTCTCCGGATCACCCGGATCACTGCGCCGAACCCGCGCCGGATCCGTCTGCATGGTCCGGATCTTCTGGCTGACCGAATCCGGTTCCTCGCGCATGAAGATGGTGTTGCCGTAGGACTTGGACATCTTCTGCCCGTCCGTTCCCGGCAGCCGCGCCTCGGGCGTCAGCAGCTCCTGGGGTTCCGGAAGGATCACCTTGCCCCCGCCCTCGATGTAGCCATAGAGCCGCTCACGGTCCCCGATGGAAATGTTCTGCTGCTCCTTGAGCAGCGCCCGGGCCGTTTCCAGCGCCTCCTCATCACCCTGCTCCAGGAAGCGCCGGCGCAGGCTGCGGTAGAGCTTGGCGTTCTTCTTGCCCATCTTGGCTATGGCCGCCTCGGCCTGCTCCTCGAACCCGGGGTCACGGCCATACAGGTGATTGAACCGGCGCGCCACCTCACGGGTGATCTCCACGTGGGAGACCTGGTCGGCACCCACCGGCACCAGACCGGCACGGTACATCAGGATGTCCGCGCTCTGGAGCAACGGATACCCGAGAAACCCATAGGTGGCCAGATCCTTTTCCTTGAGCTTCTCCTGCTGGTCCTTGAACGATGGCACCCGCTCAAGCCAGCCCAGAGGCGTGATCATCGACAGCAGCAGGTGCAGCTCCGCATGCTCCGGCACGTGGGACTGGATGAACAGGGTCGAGGACCCTGGATTGACCCCAGCCGCCAGCCAGTCGATCACCATGTCCCAGATGCTCTCCTCAATGGTGAACGGATCCTCGTACATGGTGGTCAGCGCGTGCCAGTCCGCCACGAAGAAGAAACACTCATACTCGTGCTGGAGCTGGGCCCAGTTGGCCAGAACACCGTGGTAATGGCCCAGATGAAGCCGGCCTGTGGGCCGCATCCCTGAAAGGATGCGTTGCTGGGGTTCAACGGAAGTCAATCCGGTCTCCTCATTGGTTCAGGGTCTGGCGCGATTATACGCACGAAACGTTCATGGGTTAATCAACGAAAAAAGCCGACCCGCAGGTCGGCTTTATGGAGCGTATGCGCCGGCGGTTTACCAGCCCGTCGCCTCCTTGATGGCCTTGCCGATGTCAGCCAGGCTGCGCACCGTGTGCACGCCCGCATCGTGCAGGGCACTGAACTTCTCGTCCGCCGTGCCCTTGCCACCGGCAATGATGGCGCCGGCGTGGCCCATGCGCTTGCCGGGCGGTGCCGTGACACCCGCGATGTAGGACACCACCGGCTTGCTCACGTTCGCCTTGATGTAGGCAGCCGCCTCTTCCTCGGCGGTACCACCGATCTCGCCGATCATGACGATGGCCTCGGTTTCCGGGTCCTTCTCGAACAGCTCGAGCATGTCGATGAAGTTGGACCCCGGGATCGGGTCGCCACCGATGCCCACGCAGGTGGACTGGCCGAAGCCGTAGTCCGTGGTCTGCTTGACCGCCTCGTAGGTCAGCGTGCCGGAACGCGAGATGATGCCGACCTTGCCGGGCTTGTGGATGTAGCCGGGCATGATGCCGATCTTGGACTGCTCGGGCGTGATCACACCGGGGCAGTTCGGGCCGATCATGCGCACGCCCTTGCGGTCCACGTATTCCTTCACATAGAGCATGTCCAGGGTCGGGATGCCCTCTGTGATGCAGACCACCAGCTCAATGCCGGCATCCGCCGCCTCGACCACCGCGTCCTTGCAGAAGGGGGCGGGCACGTAGATCACGGTCGCGGTCGCGCCGGTCTGCTGGACCGCCTCGCGCACGGTATTGAATACGGGCAGCCCCAGATGCTCGGTACCACCCTTGCCCGGGCTGACGCCGCCGACCAGATTGGTACCGTATTCCAGCGCCTGCTCGCTGTGAAAGGTCCCCTGGGCGCCGGTGAAGCCCTGGCAGATCACCTTTGTTTCCTTGTTCACCAGTACACTCATGCTTCACCTCCGGCTGCGGCAACGACTTTTTCGGCGGCTTGGGTAAGGCTGCTGGCCGCGATGATGTTCAGGCCGCTGTCCGCCAGCTTCTGGCGTCCGTTCTCGGCGTTGTTGCCCTCAAGGCGGACCACCACGGGAACCGTTACGCCCACCTCTTCAACCGCACCCATGATGCCCTCGGCGATCATGTCACAGCGCACAATGCCACCGAAGATGTTGACCAGGACGGCCTTCACGGTGTCATCGGAAAGGATGATCTTGAATGCCTCGGCCACGCGCTCCTTGGTGGCGCCACCGCCGACGTCCAGGAAGTTGGCCGGCTGGCCGCCGTGGTGCTTGATGATGTCCATGGTACCCATGGCAAGACCGGCGCCGTTGACCATGCAGCCGATGTTGCCATCAAGGGCCACATAGTTGAGATCCCACTCGGCGGCATGGGCTTCACGCTCGTCCTCCTGGGAGAGGTCACGCATCTCCGCCAGCTGCTTCTGGCGGTACATGGCGTTGTCGTCCGCGCCCACCTTGGCGTCCAGGCAGTGCAGGTTGCCCTGGTCGGTGATGACCAGCGGATTGATCTCGATCAGTGCCAGATCCTTGTCCTCGAACAGCTTCGCCAGCCCCAGAAAGATCTTGGTGAACTGCTTGATCTGGTCACCCTGAAGACCCAGGCCGAAAGCCAGCTCGCGTGCCTGATAGGGCTGCGCGCCCACCAGCGGATCAACCGTTGCCTTGAGGATCTTCTCCGGCGTTTCCTCGGCGACCTTCTCGATCTCGACGCCACCCTCGGTGGAAGCCATGAAGACGATCCTGCGGGAGCCGCGATCCACGACCGCGCCCAGGTAGAGCTCCTGGTTGATGTCGGTCAGGGACTCGACGAGGATCCGGTTTACCGGCTGGCCCTTGTCGTCCGTCTGGAAGGTGACCAGACGTTCACCCAGCCACTGGTCGGCAAAGGCACGGATCTCGTCCTTCGACTTGGCCAGCTTCACACCGCCAGCCTTGCCGCGGCCACCGGCGTGCACCTGGGCCTTGACTACCCAGCCGTCGCCGCCGATCTTATCGGCAGCCGCCACCGCTTCCTCAGCGGAGGAACAGGCCACGCCCTCGGAGACGGGCAGGCCGTACTCCCCAAAGAGCTGTTTGCTCTGATATTCGTGCAGATTCATAGATCACAACCTGTTGTGTTGGAGATTGCGCCGGTCATTTCTTCCGGCGTCGATTTGCCTTGTGAATCGCCATGCCGTCCACACCCAGTGCCGCCTCATGGACGGATTCGGACAGCGTCGGATGCGCAAAGCAGGTCAGGGCCAGGTCCTCGGCACTGGAGCCGAACTCCATCGCGATCACGCCCTGGGCGATGATCTCGGAGGCCTGGGGCCCCACAACGTGCATCCCCAGTATCCGGTCGGTCTCCTCGTGAGCGATGATGCGGACCTGGCCTTCGGTTGCGTTGGCAGCCATGGCCCGGCCGTTCGCCGCAAACGGGAAGGCACCGACCTTGTACGGCTCACCCTCGGACTTGAGCTCTTCCTCGGTCTTGCCGACCCAGGCCAGCTCCGGGTGGGTGTAGATCACATTGGGAATGCAGTCATAGTTGACCTCGGTGGCATAGCCGGCGATCCGGTCAACCACCATGATGCCTTCTTCCGAGGCCTTGTGCGCCAGCATCGGGCCACGCACAACGTCGCCGATGGCATAGATCCCGGGCACATTGGTCTGGCACTCGTCGTCCACGGCCACGAATCCGCGTTCGTCCAGATCCACGCCCGAGTCGGACGAGAACAGCTTTTCCGTGTTCGGGGTGCGGCCAACAGCCACGATGAGCTTGTCGCACTTGATCTGCTCTTCGTTACCCTCGCCATCCTCATAGGTGACGTAGACCAGGTTGCGCTTCACCTCGGTCTTGGTAACGCGGCATTTCAGGCGAATATCCAGGCCCTGCTTCTGGAAGCTCTTATAGGCATCCTTGGCGATGGCCTGGTCCACGCCGGCCAGGAAGGTATCCTGGGCTTCCAGCATGGTGACCTCGGAACCGAGACGGTTCCAGACGCTGCCGAGTTCCAGACCGATGACGCCAGCGCCAATCACGCCCACGCGCTTGGGCACCTCATCAAATTCCAGGGCGCCTTCGCTGTCGACGATCTTGCCTTCCTTCATCGGTGCCGGCGGAATCTCAATCGGCCGGGAGCCGGTGGCGATGATGATGTTCTTCGCCCCGTAGGTGCTCTTGTTGCCCTTGAGGTCGGTCACTTCCACCTGCTTGCTGTTGAGCACACGGCCCCAGCCATGGATGGAGGTCACGCCATTGGACTTGAACAGCCCCGCGATCCCGCCGGTAAGGTTCCCGACGATCTCGTTCTTGTTCTTCATCATCTGCTCGACATCGACATCGAGCTCCTTGATCTTCAGGCCCTGCTTCTCAAAGCCGTGCTTCGCCTCCTCGTACTTGTGGGAGGTCTCGAGCAGTGACTTGGACGGAATACAGCCCACGTTCAGGCAGGTGCCGCCCAGCACCTGGCCGCCCTTGTCGTCTTTCCAGCCTTCGACGCAGGCGACGTTCATTCCCTGCTGCCCGGCGCGGATCGCTGCCACGTAGCCGCCGGGGCCGGAGCCGATAACGATGACGTCATAGTCTTGGGACATAGTGATTCCTGCTTTTCAGTGATTCGTTGTCAGACGTCCAGAAGAATCCGCGCCGGATCCTCGAGCAGCTCCTTGATGGTCACAAGAAACTGCACAGCTTCCTTACCGTCAATCATACGATGGTCGTAGGACAGTGCCAGATACATCATCGGCAGCACCTTGACCTCGCCGTTGACGGCCATGGGGCGCTCCTGGATCTTGTGCATGCCAAGGATCGCCGTCTGTGGCGGATTCAGGATCGGCGTCGAGATCAACGACCCGAAGATACCGCCATTGGTGATCGAGAAGGTACCACCGGTCATCTCCTCGATGGTGAGCTTGCCATCCCGCGCCTTCTGGCCGAAGGTATTGATGCCCTGCTCCACGTCAGCGACCGAGAGCGCATCCGCGTCGCGCAGCACCGGTACCACCAGGCCCCGGTCCGTGGAAACGGCGATGCCCACGTCCTGGTAACCGTGGTAGACCATTTCGTTACCGTCGATGGAGGCGTTCACGGCCGGGAAACGCTTGAGAGCCTCGGTCGCCGCCTTCACGAAGAAGCCCATGAACCCGAGCTTGACGCCATGGCGCTTCTCGAAGGATTCCTTGTACTGCTGGCGGATGTCCATGATCGGCTGCATGTTCACCTCATTGAAGGTGGTGAGCATGGCCGTGGTCTGCTGGACGTCCACCAGGCGCTTGGCGATGCTGGCGCGCATCCGGGTCATGGGCACGCGCTTCTCGGGGCGCTCGCCCTGCGGCATGCTGCCGGCCTGCGCCTCGGGCGCGGTCGCCTGGCTGCCGCCGCTGCTCTTCGCGGCGGATGCCGGCTCACTGCCCTTCTGGTCCGCGGCACGCTGCACGTCCTCCTTCAGGACGCGCCCGCCCTTGCCGGTGGCCTCCACTTTCGACAGGTCAACGCCCTTCTCTTCCGCCATCTTCTTCGCGGCCGGGCTGACCAGCGGCTCCTCGCCACTGTCGCCGCCTTTGTCGCCGGAAGCGGCCGGTTCGGATGCCGGCTCCTCCTTCTTAGCGTCGGCGGATTCACCACCATCGCTGGCGCTGCCCTCTGATGCCTCCGTTGCTTCACCGCCGCCGGCGGAACCGGATTCGCCTTCCGCGAACTTGCCGATCACTTCGCCGCTCTCAACGGTATCGCCCTCGTCCTTGACGATCTCCTTGATGACACCGTCGCCGGGCGCCACCACCTCGAGCACCACCTTGTCGGTCTCGATGTCGACGATCAGCT
Source organism: Pseudomonadota bacterium (assembly GCA_051744725.1). Classification (GTDB taxonomy): domain Bacteria; phylum Pseudomonadota; class Gammaproteobacteria; order Pseudomonadales; family Oleiphilaceae; genus Halospina. The sequence goes on from JBNJDI010000023.1 coordinate 19,949, forward strand.
CATCCCGCTCGCACTGTTCGCCGGGTTTCTTGTGCCAGGTAGCGATCGTTCCTTCCGCGACGGATTCGGGAAAAACGGGAGCTTGGATATCTGTTGTCATTGCCCTTCCTTTCTTGTCGGGACCCGTCAGACGGAGAATGCGTCTTCAACGAGTTGTTTCTGTTCCTGAGCGTGAACACTGGGATAGCCGGACGCCGGCGCTGCCGAAGCCTTGCGGCCGGCATACTCCAGTCGTGGCTTCTTGGGTACGTTCTCCAGCGCCTGACGCATGTGATGCTGGCTGCAGTACCACGCCCCCTGATTCATGGGTTCCTCCTGACACCAGACCGCCTTCTCGATATGGCTGTAGGGCGCCAGAACCGCATTCAGATCGTCGTGCGGGAAGGGGTAGAGCTGTTCAATCCGCACAATCAGGGTGTCATCACGCTCATCCGTCTTCTGCTTCTCGAGCAGATCGTAGTAGACCTTGCCGCTGCACATGATCAGCCGCTTCACCTTGCGCGGATCGGGCATTTCCTTCGGCGGCAGCACCGTCCGGAAGGTGCCCTCGCACAGGTCATCCAGGGAGGAAACGGCCTCCTTGTGGCGCAGCAGGCTCTTGGGCGTGAGTGCGACCAGCGGCTTGCGCAGCGGACGCTTAACCTGCCGGCGCAGCATGTGGAACACCTGGGAAGGCGTGGTCGGCACGCATACCTGGATGTTGTGCTCGGCACACAGCTGCAGAAAGCGCTCAAGCCGCGCCGAGGAGTGCTCCGGCCCCTGCCCTTCGTAACCGTGGGGCAGCAGCAGGGTCAGCCCGCAGAGCCGCGCCCACTTGTGCTCACCACTGGTGATGAACTGGTCGATCACCACCTGGGCGCCGTTGACGAAGTCACCGAACTGGGCCTCCCAGATGGTCAGTGTCGCCGGCGTGGTCGTGGCATAACCGTATTCAAACGCCACCGCCGCCTCTTCCGACAGCAGCGAATCGAAGATCTCGAAACGCGGCTGATCGTCCCGGATGTGCTCCAGTGGCACATGCTCGGAACCATCCTTCTGGTTGTGCAGCACCGCATGGCGGTGTGAGAAGGTACCGCGGCGCGAGTCCTGCCCGGTGAAGCGGATGGGATGCCCCTCATTGATCAGGCTCGCGTAGGCCATGGTCTCGGCATAGCCCCAGTTGAGCGGCAGCGCGCCCTGGGTCATCTTGCCGCGGTCCTCCATGATCTTCTTCACCTGGCGCTGGACCGAGAATCCTTCGGGGACGGTCGAGATGCGGCGCCCGAGTTCCTGGATGGTCTTCATGGGCACGCTGGTCTTGCAGCGCGCGGTCCACTCATGGCCGATGTAGGGCGTCCAGTCCACGTAGAGGTCGGTATTGGGCTCCTTCACCAGCGCATCCACCACATGGTCGCCATTGTCGAGCTTGTCGCGGTATTCCTCGAAAAGCTTCTTGGCATCCTGTTCCTGGATAACGCCATCACTGACCAGCTGCTTCACATAAAGATCACGGGTGGTCGGGTGGTTCCGGATCTTCTCGTACATCCGCGGCTGCGTGGCAGAGGGCTCGTCCGCCTCGTTGTGACCACGGCGGCGGTAGCACACCAGATCGATGACCACGTCCTGACCGAATTCATTGCGGTAGTCCATCGCCAGCTGGGTCACGTAGAGCACCGCCTCGGGATCATCCCCGTTCACGTGCAGTATCGGGGCCTGAACCATCTTCGCCACATCCGTGCAGTATTCCGTGGAACGCGCGTCGTAGCGGTGGCTGGTGGTAAAGCCGATCTGGTTGTTCACCACGATATGCACTGTTCCGCCGACGCCGTAGCCCCGGGTCAGTGACATCTGCAGGGTTTCCATGACCACACCCTGGCCGGCGAAGGAGGCGTCCCCGTGGATTGCGATCGGCAGCACCTGCCGACCCTCGTCGTCCTCGCGCCGCGCCTGGCGGGCCCGCACCGAGCCACTCACAACCGGCGTTACAATCTCCAGATGTGAGGGATTGAAGGCCAGTGCCAGATGCACCTCGCCCCCGGGTGTCATCACGTTGGAGGAGAAACCCTGGTGGTACTTCACATCCCCGGAGCCCTGGTCCATGGTCACCTTGCCATCGAACTCATCGAACAGCTCCTTGGGGTTCTTGCCCAGGGTATTGACCAGAATGTTCAGCCGGCCCCGGTGGGCCATGCCGATGACAATCTCGCGCGCACCGTAGGAACCCGCGCGCTGGATCAGCTCACTGACACAGGGCGTCAGAGACTCCGCGCCCTCAAGACCGAACCGCTTGGTTCCGGGATACTTGGAGCCAAGGTACTTCTCCAGACCCTCCGAGGCATTGAGCCGCTCGAGCAGGTTCAGTCGCGTCTTCGCCTCGTAGTCCGGGTGTGACTTGACGCTTTCCAGCCGCTGCTGGAACCAGCGCTTCATCGTGGTGTCGACGATGTGCATGTACTCAGCGCCGACGGTGCTGCAATAGGTGCGCTCAAGGCCCTCAATGATGTCGCGCAGCTTCATGCGCTCGGAGCCGAAGAACAGTGACCCGGTCTGGTATTCGACGTCCAGGTCGTCGTCATCCAGTTCGTGATAGCGGTAATCGAGATCCTTCACTTTCGGCCGATCCAGCAGCCCCAGCGGATCCAGGTCCGCATTCTGGTGGCCACGGAAGCGATAGGCGTTGATCAGCTGGAGAACGCGGACCTGCTTTTCTTCGGCCTTGGAGATGGAAGAGGGAGCGCCCTGGGTGGGAGAGTAACGGCGCTGATTCTGGGCAATGTATCGGAACTGGTCTCGGATTTCTCGGTGTGGAACATCGGGTCTGTGGTCGCCTGGTATCCCTGGAAGCTGGTCGAAATAACGCCGCCATTCTTCCGGCACACCGTTGGGATCCTTGAGGTAGGTTTCGAACAGATCCTCAACATAGGCCAGATTCCCACCCTGCAGGTGGGACGTCCGCCACAGCTGCTCCATTATGCTTTCATGCATGGCACTCGCTCGCCTCTGACTGGACTTCGTGTCAGCAAACGCGGCCGAGGCCTTTTGAGCGCCGGCCGCGTTCCCCTGCGCGACACGGTGTTGCCGTGACGCGCATTAACCAAGGGCGGCCTGCGGGCCGCCCTGAGCGTCTTCTGGCGTGAACTGCGTCACAATAATCAGGTTGTGCGCTGCATCAGCATAGTACGGATATGGCCGATTGCACGTGTCGGGTTCAGTCCTTTGGGGCAGACACTCACACAGTTCATGATCCCGCGGCAGCGGAATACGCTGAAGGGGTCATCCAGATTATCGAGACGTTCCGCGGTCGCCGTGTCACGGCTGTCCGCCAGAAAACGATACGCCTGCAGCAGCCCTGCCGGGCCCACGAACTTGTCCGGATTCCACCAGAACGAGGGACAGGCTGACGAACAGCAGGCGCACAGGATGCATTCATAGAGCCCATCGAGCTTCTCCCGGTCCTCGGGGGACTGGAGACGCTCAATGGCGGGCTCCGGATTGTCGTTGATCAGATACGGCTGGATCCTCTCGTACTGCTGGTAAAAGATCGACATGTCGACCACCAGATCCCGCACCACGGGCAGCCCCGGCAGCGGGCGCAGTACCAGCTTGCCCTTCTTCACAACTTCTGACACCGGCGTGACACACGCCAGCCGGTTCATACCATTGATGTTCATACCATCGGAGCCGCAGACCCCTTCGCGGCAGGAGCGGCGGAACGCGACGCTCACATCCTGTTCCTTGATCATGTGCAGCACGTCGAGAACCATCAGATCCTTGCCTTCCGGAAGCTCAACCTCGACGTCCTGCATGTACGGAACATTGTCCGTTTCAGGATTGTATCGATAGAGACTGACCAGCATCACAACACCTCTTTATTAGTACTTCCGGACTGTCGGCGGGAACGCATCCATCGAGCGTGGCGCGAAGTTGACCTCGCGCTGACCCAGCCGCTTCTCGAGCGGGAAGTAGATGGAGTGTTTCAGCCACTGTTCATCATCACGCTCGGTATAGTCGTTCCGGGCATGGGCGCCACGGCTTTCACGGCGCTCAATGGCTGACACCGCCGTTGCGTACGCAACCTCGTAGAGATTCTCCAGCTCCAGCGCCTCGACACGGGCGGTGTTGAAGGCGTTGCTGGTGTCCTCGAGTTTCGTGTTGCGGATCTTTTCGCCGATCTCATCCAGAATCCTGAGGCCTTTCTCCATGGGTTCGCCATCGCGGAAAACCCCGAAGTAGAGCTGCATGGTGTCCTGGAGTTCCTTCTTGACATCGTACACCCTTTCGGTGCCTTCACCGCTGTTGAGGCGGTCAAGGCGCGCCATGGCCTGTTCGATATCGCTCTCGCTGGCCTCCATGCTGTCGCCGCCTTCACGCAGCTGCTTCTCGATCTGCAGGCCCGCAGCACGGCCGAACACCACCAGATCCAGCAGGGAGTTGCCACCCAGGCGGTTGGCGCCGTGCACGGACACCGACGCCGCCTCGCCGCAGGCGAACAGCCCTTCGATGGGCTGGTCGTTGCCGCTGGCGTCCTGGGTCATCACCTGGCCGCCGATGTTGGTCGGCAGCCCGCCCATCATGTAGTGGCAGGTCGGCACCACCGGAATTGGTTCCTTCACCGGGTCCGCGTGCGCGAAGGTGCGGGAGAGTTCCAGGATGCCCGGCAGGCGCAGGTTCAGTGTCTCCTCGCCCAGGTGGTCGAGCTTGAGGTAGACGTGATCCTTGTTGGGGCCACAGCCACGGCCTTCCAGGATCTCCAGCACCATGGAGCGGGCCACCACGTCACGGCCGGCGAGGTCCTTGGCGTTCGGCGCATAGCGCTCCATGAAGCGCTCGCCCTCGGAGTTCACAAGATAGCCGCCCTCACCCCGGCAGCCCTCGGTCACAAGGGTGCCCGCGCCATGGATGCCGGTCGGGTGGAACTGCCACATCTCCATGTCCTGTACCGGGAAGCCGGCACGCAAGGCCATGCCCACACCGTCACCGGTATTGATCAGCGCGTTGGTGGTGGAGGCGTAGATCCGGCCGGCGCCACCAGTTGCCAGTACCGTGGCCTTGGACTTGATGTAGACGACCTCGCCGGTTTCGATCTCGATGGCGATCACACCCACTACCTGGCCGTCCTGGTTCTTCACCAGGTCCACCGCATACCACTCATTCAGGAAGGTGGTGCCACCCTGAAGGTTAGCCTGGTAGAGGGTGTGCAGCAGTGCGTGGCCGGTACGGTCCGCCGCCGCGCAGGTGCGCGCTGCCTGACCGCCCTTGCCGTATTCCTTGGACTGGCCACCGAAGGGCCGCTGGTAGATGCGGCCGTTCTCGAAACGGGAGAACGGCAGCCCCATATGCTCCAGCTCATAGACCGCACGCGGGCCCACCGAGCACATATACTCGATCGCTTCCTGGTCACCGATGTAGTCGGAGCCCTTGACGGTGTCATACATGTGCCAGCGCCAGTCATCGTTCGGATCCGCGCTGGCAATGGCACAGGTGATGCCACCCTGGGCGGACACGGTATGGGACCGGGTCGGAAAGACTTTCGAGATGCATGCTGTGTTGATGCCGGACTGGGTCAGCTGCTGCGCGGCCCGCAGGCCGGAACCGCCACCACCGATCACGAGTGCATCAAACGACATGGTTCTAAGATTGGACATGATTCAGAGCCCCCAGAGAATCTCGACACCCCAGACGAGGTAGACAAACATGATCAGCCCGCAGCCGGCCTGGACGACAAACCGCAGCGCTGTCGGCTTGATGTAATCAGTAGTGATCGTCCAGAGACCGACCCACGAGTGGATACCCAGTGAGATCAGCGCCAGCAGGCTGAAGATGCGCATCCACATCTGGTCGAACAGGCCAGCCCACTGTGCGTAATCGAGATCGGACGACCCCAGCACAAACCCCGTAAGGAACAGGGTATACAGCGCCAGTACCACGGCTGACACACGCTGCATCAGCCAGTCATAGGCACCGGTGCGCCCGAGGTTGGTGACACTCTTTACCATATCCAGACTCCCAGCAGAACAATCAGTACGGCAGAGACCACAAAGGTGATCTTGGTGCTGAGGCGACCGCCCTCAAGCGTCTCCCCAACGCCCATATCCATGATCAGATGGCGGATGCCCGCCACCAGGTGATAGGCAAGTGCCGACAGCGTGCCCCAGACCACCAGCTTGCTCAGCGGGTGTGCCATGAGCGCCGCCACGGACGCGAACCCGGACTCACCGGCCAGTGACTGGTCGAGACCATAGAGAAGGAACGCAATCCCCACGAACGCCACAATACCGCTGATGCGGTGCAGGATTGACGCTATGGCGGGAATGGGAAAATGGATGGTGCTGATTTCTAGGTTAACCGGTCGTTTGGTCGTCACGGCTCCTGACCCCTGTCTGGTGCGCCGGGCGGTGTCGGTCGATCCCGACAGCCGGACACAGTGTGTTGATGGATCATCGTTCTGATCAGCGGGCGGGTTAGAACCGCCGTCTCTGGCGGGCTCCCGTCTTCGGGCTAGGAATTATAGAGACTGCCCCCGATGATTACAAACCGGCAAAAAGGCCCTCAGCGGCCTCCAGGTAACAGACAGATTGACAATTGGTAACACCGCCCTATATTTTCGCGAACCGCGAAGGCGTTACATAAAGCGACCCCTGCCGACTGGCCCACCCCGACGCCTGATCCGTGACGTCCGGGTCAATCTTCTGCGATACTTGGGTCCGCTGTGCGTCACCTCCAGCACTGGTTTGCTGAACTGACAGGAGAACACCATGTCCAACGAGAAAGCAACGCTTTCGGTCGGAGGCCGAACCCTGGAACTCCCGGTCTATTCCGGTACACAGGGCCCTGATGTGATTGATGTGAGGAATCTGGTTACGGAAGGCTGGTTCACCTACGACCCCGGGTTTGTTTCCACCGCCGCGTGCGAATCGAAGATCACCTTCATCGACGGGGCGAACGGGGTTCTCCTGCATCGCGGTTACCCCATCGAGCAGCTGGCCAACAATGCCGATTACCTCGAAGTCTGTTACCTGCTGCTCCACGGCGAACTCCCCACCGCCGAGGAAAACGAACGCTTCCGCCGCACCGTCAATAACCACACCATGATCCACGACCAGATGAGCCACTTCTTCAACGGGTTCCGCCGCGACGCGCACCCGATGGCCATCATGGTCGGCGTGGTGGGGGCGCTGTCCGCCTTCTATCACGACACCATGGACCTGACGGATGAGTATGAACGCGAGGTGGCGGCCCACCGGCTGATCGCCAAGATGCCGACCATCGCGGCCATGTGCTACAAATACTCAATTGGCCAGCCCTTCATGTACCCGCGCAATGATCTGGGCTACGCCGAGAACTTCCTGTACATGATGTTCGGTGTGCCCTGTGAGGAATACAGGGTGAATCCGGTCCTGGCCAAGGCCATGGACAAGATCTTCATCCTGCACGCGGATCATGAACAGAACGCCTCCACCTCCACGGTCCGGCTGGCCGGCTCCACCGGCGCTAACCCGTTCGCGGTGATCGCGGCTGGCATTGCGGCCCTCTGGGGTCCGGCACACGGCGGTGCCAATGAGGCAGTGCTCAACATGCTTAACGAGATCGGCGACGAATCCAACGTCGAACGTTGCGTCGAGCGAGCCAAGGACAAGGACGACCCCTTCCGCCTGATGGGCTTCGGTCACCGGGTCTACAAGAACTTCGACCCACGTGCCCGGGTTATGCGCGATACCGCACATGAAGTGCTTCAGGAGCTGGGGCTGGAGAACGACCCGCTGCTGCGGATCGCCCAGCGTCTCGAGCAGATCGCGCTGGAAGACGAGTACTTCATTGAGCGCAAACTCTATCCGAACGTCGACTTCTACTCCGGGATCATCCTCAAGGCCATCGGCATCCCGACCTCGATGTTCACTGTGATCTTCGCGCTTTCGCGCACGATTGGCTGGTTCTCCCACTGGAACGAGATGGTCAGCGGCAACTACCGCATCGGGCGGCCGCGCCAGCTCTACAGCGGCTACACCAAGCGCGACTATCCCAGCGAGTAACAGCACCCCCGAAAACCCGCTTCCGAGCGGGTTTTCTCGTTTCAGGAGACAGAAGGAGGCAGCGCCCCATGCAGATTGCTTTCATCGGACTCGGGGTCATGGGTTTTCCCATGGCCGGGCATCTGGCCCGGCATGACGGATTCAGCGTGCGGGTCTACAACCGCACGGGTGAAAAGGCGCAGACATGGGCCCGGGACTACCCGGGCCAGGCCGCGGAACATGTTGCCCAGGCCGTGGCGGGCGCGGATGCCGTCGTCACCTGCGTGGGGGCGGATCCGGACCTGAGGGAACTCTACAGGGGTGAACGCGGCATCATCGCCAACGCTCCTGAAGGCGCCCTCCTGATCGACCACACCACAGCTTCCGCCAGTGTTACCCATGAACTGGCGGAACTTGCGGCCGAAGCCGGTCACAGCTGGGTGGACGCGCCGGTCTCCGGCGGTCAGCAGGGTGCCGAAAGCGGCGAGCTGACCATCATGTGCGGTGGCGAGCGCACCGCCTTCGACCGCGCCCTGCCCCTGCTCAACAGCTACGGCAAGGCGGTGCATTACATGGGCGGCGTGGGCCATGGCCAGCTCACCAAGATGGTCAACCAGATCACCGTCGCCGGTCTTCTGCAGGGGCTGTCGGAAGGGCTTCATTTCGCCGAAGAGGCGGGGCTGGATCCGGCCTCGGTTGTGCAGGCCATCAGTGGCGGCGCGGCCCAGTCCTGGCAGATGGACAACCGGGCGCAGACCATGATCGAGGGCGAGTACGACCACGGCTTCGCCGTGGACTGGATGCGCAAGGATCTGGGCATCTGTATTGCCGAGGCCCGGAACAACGGCGCCAGCCTGCCCGTTGCCGCGCTGGTCGACCAGTTCTATTCCGACGTGCAGAACCTGGGCGGTGGGCGCTGGGATACCTCAGCGCTGCTGGAGCGGCTGAGGGCGAATTCCTGACCACGGACCACGGATCGCCCGCGGGGCGAACTCCTACAACATACACCGTAGGAGCGAGCCTCGCTCGCGATACCTTTGATCGCCTGCGAGGCAGGCTCCTACAGAAGCGTCAGCTGGCCTTGCGCTTACCGCCCTGGCCTCCGGATTTCTTCTTCTCATGGGGCTCCCAGCGTCCGTTGCGGTAGTAAGCCTGCCAG
>JBNJDI010000024.1:0-27201 GCA_051744725.1 Pseudomonadota bacterium
AGGTACAGCTGCTAACGCCATTAAGAGGCAAGCTCTTTGCACATGACATCGACCGTCACTCCCTTGTATTCGCATCGCTCCATACGACGCCAGCCGAGCTTTTCATAAAGTCTAGAGGCGAACTGGGTGTAGAGGTACCAGGCATTAGCATTTGAGCCAACTGCCTCCTCTTCGCACCGACTAATCAATTCCGTTGCTATCCCTTACTGTTGTTGCATACAGCTCCAGGAATGCCAGCACCGGAGAGGATGCGGCGCTAGGACCATGATACCCGATTGGATTGAAGGGAAAGCGGTCGCTGAAAGCAGCCCCCAGTTCGTCATCCGCAACGAACCAGAAGCCACCTTCAGCGCCCCGCGGACAAACTGGGTCAGTTTGCGTCGATCAGCTTACCCGGGTTCATGATGCCGTTCGGATCAAACACCCTCTTGATCCCCTTCATAACAGCAATCTCCTCAGCACTCTTGGTAAACCCGAGGTACTTTTTCTTCACCATCCCCACACCATGCTCAGCGGAGACACTGCCCTCGTAACGCTGAACAATCTCAAACACCAGATCATTCACCGTCTCACAGCGCTTGAAGAACTCCTGCTTCTCCATGTCGCCTGGCTTGAGGATGTTCAGGTGCAGGTTGCCGTCGCCGATGTGGCCGTACCAGATGATCTCGAAATCCGGATACTCCTTCTGGACCACCGAATGGATCTCGTTCAGGAACTCCGGCACACGCGAGATCCGCACCGACAGGTCATTCTTATAGGGCGTGTGCGGCGCAATGGATTCCGAGATCCGCTCGCGCAGCTGCCAGAGCTTTTGCGCCTGGCTCTCGCTCTGGCTGATCACGCCATCAACCACCCACTCCTGCTCGACACAGTGCTCGAACAGCGCCATGGCCTCCTCCATCACGCCCTCAGAGACCGCCTCGAACTCCAGCAGCGCATAGTAGGGGCACTCGGTCTCGAACGGCCGCGGCACCTCCGCGTGCGCCTGGACGTGGGCGATCGCCTCATTGGAGAAGAACTCGTAGGCAGTCAGATCGAGCTTGGAGCGGAAGCTCTGCAGCACGTCCATGGTGTTGGTCAGGTCATTCAGGCCCAGCACCATTACCGTCAGGTTGGACGGCTGGCGGGCCAGCTTCATGGTCGCCTCGGTGATGAACCCCAGGGTGCCCTCGCCGCCGATGAACAGCTGGCGCAGGTCATAGCCGGTGTTGTTCTTCTCGAGCCCGTTGTTGAGCTCAAGGATCTCGCCGGCGCCGGTGACCACCTTCAGGCCCAGCACCCAGTCACGGGTCATGCCGTAGCGGATCACCTTGATGCCGCCGGCGTTGGTGGCAATGTTGCCGCCCAGCTCACTGGAGCCCGCCGAGGCGAAATCCACCGGATAGTACAGACCCTGCTCCTCCGCGTACTGCTGGAGCTGCTCGGTCACCACGCCCGCCTCGCACTGCACCAGGCGGTCATTGGCGTTGAAATCCAGGATCCGGTTCATGCGATCCATGGCCACCACCAGCTCACCGTTGGCCGCGACAGCGCCAGCACTCAGGCCCGTGCGGCCACCGGAGGGCACCAGCGCCATGTGCTGCTCGTTGGCGAAACGGACAATGGCCTGAACCTCCTCCGTTGATTTCGGCAGCACCACTGCCAGCGGCGCCGGATCGTAGATGCGGGTCCAGTCACAGCCATAGGCGGCCAGATCATCCGGGGCGGTCAGGACTTTGCCCCCGTCGGTCAGAAGTCCTTCGAGTGTCTGCGGATCGAACGCCGTTGCCGTTGTACTCATAGCGTCAGGATTCCTCCAGGAACTGTTCAAAATCCGACCAAAAGTCGGGAAAAGATAGTGAGCTATGCTACCATAGCTTCTCCGACAATGCGGCCAAGACCGCAAGCTTCTGATTTTAAATTATTTTTTTCGAAAACTCTGACTCAGACGGGAATTTTCTGTCATGGCTAAGACATCACTCGACAAGAGTAAGATTCGCTTTCTGCTTCTTGAGGGCGTTCACCAGTCGGCCGTGGATGCACTGAACGCAGCCGGCTACACCAACATTGAGCACATCAGCCACTCCCTGCCGGAGGAGGAGCTGCTGGAGAAGATCAAGGATGCCCATTTCATCGGCATCCGCTCCCGGACCCAGCTCACCGAGAAGGTGTTCCAGCACGCCAACAAACTGGTGGCCGTGGGCTGCTTCTGCATCGGCACCAACCAGGTGGACCTGGAAGCCGCCAAGAAGCGCGGTATTGCCGTGTTCAACGCGCCCCACTCCAACACCCGCAGTGTCGCGGAGCTGGTGATCGCGCAGACCATCCTGCTGCTGCGCGGCACCCCGGAGAAGAACGCGGCGGCACACCGCGGCGTGTGGCGCAAGTCCGCCAGCAACAGCTACGAGACCCGGGGCAAGAACCTGGGCATCATCGGCTACGGCAACATCGGCTCCCAGCTCAGCGTGCTGGCCGAGTCCCTGGGCATGCACGTCTACTTCTACGACGTCATCGCCAAGCTGCCGCTGGGCAACGCCACCCAGGTGGGTTCCATGAAGGAACTGCTGGCGATGTCCGATGTGGTCACGCTGCATGTGCCCGAGACCGAGTCCACGCGCGACATGTTCGGCGCCAACGAGCTGGCCCAGATGAAGCAGGGCTCGATCCTGATCAACGCCTCGCGCGGCACGGTCCTGGATATCGACGCCCTGGCGGACAATCTGCGCTCCGGCAAGCTGCTCGGCGCGGCCGTGGACGTGTTCCCGACCGAGCCCAAGTCCAACGACGAGGAGTTCGTCTCGCCGCTGCGTGAGTTCGACAACGTTATTCTCACCCCCCACGTGGGCGGCTCCACCGTGGAAGCGCAGGAGAACATCGGCACCGAGGTCGCCGGCAAGCTGGCCACCTACAGCGACAACGGCACCTCCGTGGGCTCGGTGAACTTCCCGGAAGTCGCGCTTCCGGAGCACCCGAACCAGCACCGGCTGCTGCACATCCACGAGAACATCCCGGGTGTCATGTCCGAAATCAACCAGATCTTCTCGGAAAATGACATCAATGTCTGTGGACAGTACCTGCGCACCAATGATCAGATTGGTTACGTGGTGGTGGACGTCGATAAGGCGTACAGCGACGTGGCCCTGAGAAAACTGCGCGAAGTGAAGGGCACCATCAAGGCACGGGTACTGTTCTGACACACTCAAGGAGGTGTGACATGTCACTGAAGGATACGCTGACCCAGAAGCTGGAAACGCAGGTTGAAAGCTGGGAAAGCCGGCTCGAAACCCTCCGGGCGCAGTTCAACGAGTACAAGGCGAAGGCCGAGAACCGCGAGGCCACCGAGGAACTCAAGGAGAAGACCGCCAAGCGGATTGCCGATCTCCAGGAGGACATCGATGCGGCCCGCGCCAGGCTCCAGGAAGTGCGCGCCAGTGGTGAGTCACGCCTGAACGAGGTCCGGAGCAAGGTTGAGGATTTCCTGAACCGGCGCTCCTGATCCCGTCCCAGGGCATCCGCCCAGTCGGGTGCCCTGCTTTCTCCTCCCTGTTTTTCCTCCTCCCCCAGTAATTCCAAAAACGCATATTAAAATGAACAATCAGGCTTTCTGGTAATATGGGCCAGTGGTAGCCTCTCCCGGTATTTCACAGACGACCCGAGAGGCGGAATGGACTGGAACGGCTGGATAAGCCTCATGACCGTGGCCGGTGTGCTCATCACACTGATGACCACACGCCTGGGTACCGACCTGGTCATGCTCACCGCCCTGATCTTCCTGACAGTCTCCGGCATCCTGACCCATCAGGAGGCGCTGGCCGGGTTCAGCAACAGCGGCCTGATCACGGTTGCGTTCATGTACGTGATTGCGGCCGGCATCCACAACACCGGCGGGCTGGACTGGATCATCAAGCATCTGCTCGGGCACCCGGAAACGGTACGCTACGCCCAGGCCAGGGTCATCGCCCCGGTCGCCGGTCTCAGCGGTTTCCTGAACAATACCCCGGTGGTCGCCACCTTCATCCCGGCCGTTGCCCGCTGGGCCCGCCACCACGGCATCCCCGTGGCGCCGCTTCTGATGACACTCAGCTACGCCGCCATCCTCGGCGGCACACTGACGCTCATCGGCACCAGCACCAACCTCATCGTCAACGGGCTCTATGTGGACCTGACGGACACCGAGGGTTTCCATCTTTTCGATATCACCCGGATCAGTGTGCCCGTAATACTGGTCGGCCTTGCCTTCATCATACTCTGGCTGCCGTTCGTGCTCCGTAGCCGCAAGGGCAATGGCAGACAGGTGTTCGGGGATTTCCGGGAATACACGGTGGAGATGGCCGTGGCCAATGACGGCCCCCTGGTAGGCCAGACCGTGGAGGAAGCCGGCCTGCGTCACCTTCAGGGCCTGTACCTGGTGGAAATCGAACGCGAAGGCGGCGTCGTCACCGCCGTGCCCTCGGAAGAGCGGCTGCGCAGCGGCGACCGCCTGGTGTTCGCCGGTGATGTGCAGTCAATCATCGAGCTGCGCCAGATCCGTGGCCTGGTCCCCTCCACCGAGGAGCAGCCGCTGCTCGCCAAGGAGGCGCCGGAGCGCCGCATTGTCGAGGCCGTGGTCTCACCGGAATGCCTGGCCGTGGGCAGCACCATCCGCGAGAGCCGCTTCCGGGAGAAATACGGCGCGGTGGTACTGGCCATCGCCCGCAACGGCAAGCGCATCGAAGGCAATCTGGGCAACATCCGCCTGGAATCGGCGGACACGCTGCTGCTGGAGGCCCGCCCCGTGTTCGTGACCCGACAGCGCTATTCCCGGGACTTTCTGCTGGTCAACGATACCGAGGAGGAAAGCCCGGACCATCGCAAATCCTGGCGCGCCTGGGCGATTCTGGTGGGCGTGGTCCTGCTGGCGGCCACCGACACGCTGTCAATGCTGCATGCCGCCATGGTGGGGGCACTGGCGATGCTGGCCAGCAACTGTCTCAACCTCAACCTCGCGCGCCGGAGCCTGGACGGCCATGTCCTGCTGACCATCGCCTGCTCCTTTGCGCTGGGTAACGCCATGGACAAGACCGGTGCTGCGGCCTGGCTGGCGCATGGGGTTCTCAGCCTGACGGCCGGCGATTACCTGCTGATGCTGGTGGCCACCTATGCCCTGGTGAACGTCATGACGGAAATGATCACCAACAACGCGGCAGCGCTTCTGACGCTGCCGATTGTTCTGGCGATCACCCAGAGCACCGGCATGCCGGCGGAGCCCTTCGTGCTCACCCTGATGATGGCCGCCTCCGCCAGCTTTGCCACCCCCCTGGGCTACCAGACCAACCTGATGGTTTTCGGCCCGGGCGGGTTCCGGTTCACTGATTTCATGCGCGCCGGGCTGCCCCTGAACATTCTCTGCGGGGGCATGACGGTCCTGACCGTCAGTACCGTCTACCCCCCCGGGGCCGCCTGACGCGTTACTCCATGGGCATCAGGTCGATTTCGACACGGCGGTTCTGCTGCCGCCCCTGCTCGGTGTCGTTACTGGCAATGGGGAAGCGCGGGCCATAACCGCTGGTGTGCACACGCCCCTGGGCCACGCCCTGGTTCAGCAGGTACTGGGCCACGGACTGGGCGCGCTTCTCACTGAGCTGCTGGTTGTATTCAAAACTGCCGGTACTGTCAGTGTGCCCCCCCACTGCGATGGCGGTCTGGTCAAACTCCTTGATCACCATCACCACGGAATCCAGCACGTCATGGAAGGAGGTGCGGATGTTCGACTTATCCACGTCAAACGTGATGTTGCCGGGCATGATCAGCTCGATCTTGTTGCCCTCACGCTTGACCCGCACCCCTGTGCCCTCGAGCCGCTGGCGCAGCTGCGCTTCCTGGCGGTCCATGTACTGGCCGATACCGGCACCGAGCAATCCGCCCGAGGCGGCACCAATCATGATGCCCTTTTCCCGATCCCCCTTGCTGGAGGTGGCCGCACCGGTAGCGGCGCCGGCAACAGCACCGATAACGCTGCCGATCACGGTCTTCGAGGTCTGCTGTTCACCGGTGTAGGCATCCTGGGTGGCGCAGCCACTGAGCATGGTGGTGCTCAGAGCGACAGCTATCAGCGTTTTTTTCATTCCTCATTCCCCTTTCTGTGGATACCGGGCACCACCGCTTCCGCCAGCACCCGCTCAATCTCAGCGCCAACAGCGTCCTGGACCTGGCCCAGTATTGGATCCGCCTCGTTCACCAGATGATGCCTGCCCCCTGGGATCTGGTAAAGCCGAAGGCGCCGGAACTTGCGCCGCAGCACCCGCAGGTTGTGTCGCCAGTCCACGGTCATGTCCTCCTCGCCCTGGACAACAGCGAGATCATAGTCCACCGGAAGCGCCGCCTCGATACGCGGAATCCACCGTTTCAGGGCGGTCACCCAGTTCATCGCCATGAATCGGGCCTGCAGCGGATCATGCTCCTTGAGAAAGCGCACGAACTCACTGTCATTGCTGTTCGCCGTGAACACCCGCTTCCAGGTTTCCCGGAACGGATTCATCAGCATATGCAGCCACTTGCCACTTCTGAACCCCATCGGACGCACCAGTGGCGCCAACAGCACCACGCCGCTGAACGCGATGGCGTCGGGAGTCTCACGGCAGGAAAGCAGGTAATCAATCAACACGGCACCACCGGTGCTCTGACCAACCCCGATCCAGGGCCCGGGCACATGGTCACGGGAAAGGCCCAGCACCGTAAGCAGAACCCGCTGGTACTCGCGGAAACTCCCGATGGCGGTCGGCCGCCCGCTCGAGAGACCATGTCCCGGCAGGTCATAGATGAGCACATTCAGCCCGAGCCCGAGGCAGTAACGGATCATGCGGGTATAGAGGCCGGCATGATCAAAGTAACCGTGGAAAAGAAAGACGGTTCCATGGGCACCGGGCTGTTCGTAATAGTGGGTGGCGACACGGTAGCCCGCCGCCCGTATCCAGCCCAGATGGTGGCGGACCGAGGGAAACTCCGGGCCGGGCTCGAGACGGTAGAAGGCCTGGTAGACGGCAACCGTCGCATCCGGCTCCGTGGTCTGCGAGAAGCTGAACGGCGGAAGCGAGGCAACAACCGTTTCACGGTCCCAACCGGGATGGGTGGCACTGTCGTGCTGCGGCATCCAGACTGATCCTGAACGAAGGTTGAACAATTCACGCAGCCCCCGGCGGAGCAATCCATGGGATTTCCGTTTGACCCAGCCGCAGGACCGCATAAGCTTGTTTCAGGCGACTCTGAAAAAGCCTGTCAATAATGACATCCAGACTGATCCAATGCACGGGATGGTGGCGTAATGCCCGACATGCGTAGTAACCCCGCTCACATTGCCTCACCCCCGATCCTTCTGCCCGCGGGCCTGGCCATCGTTGTGCCGTGGCTGCACTGGTTCTTTCTTGGCGTGCCCACCATGGCCGCGGTCAGTCTCACCGTGCTCGGTGTTGCCGGCGTGGGCGTGTTCGGTGTCTGGACCCTGAAACAGGGGCGTGACACCCAGGCGGAACAGGCCCATGCTGCCCGGAACGACCAGTTCAGCAGCTTCCGGGAACGACTCCATGACATCCTCGCCACCTACCAGGACAACCTTGACCGGGTGCGCACCGATACCGGCCAGCTCAAAGGGCTTCTGGACGATTCGGTTCCGGACATGATGAATCTCTTCTTCCAGTTGCAGTCCCACCTGGAAACCCAGGATGAGGTCATACGGCGCATGCTGTCAGCAAGCGACTCGGTGACCGGCAACGACGATGAGGGTGACGTTACCTTCGAACGGATGGTCCAGGATGTCACCTCGGTGCTGGAGAACTTCGTCAACACCATCATCGAGACCAGCCGGATCTCCGTGGAACTGGTGGACACCATGGGCCAGATCACGAACGAAGTGCAGAAGATCGACGGCAACCTGGGAGAAATGGACAGCATCGCCGGCCAGACCAACCTGCTCGCGATCAACGCCGCTATCGAGGCCGCCCGGGCCGGCGAGGCGGGCCGGGGATTTGCGGTGGTGGCCCAGGAAGTCCAGAACCTGTCCAGTCGTTCGCAGCAGTTCAATGAGGACATCCGGCGCAACGTCTCCGCTGTCCAGGACCTGGTGACCCACGTTGAGAAGTCCATCAATGATGTGGCCTCCCAGGATATGAACTTTGCCCTGCAGTCGAAGAAATCCGTCGAATCACTGATGGAAGAGATCCGCACGCTGGACGCCTCGCGCAATGAGGCGGCCAACGAGCTGGCCGGCATCGCCGAAACGGTCAGCGAGGATGTGAACACGGGCGTCCGCAAGATGCAGTTCCAGGACATGGTCGACCAGATCCTCCAGCGCGTGAATGCCCGGCTGGCACTGGTTGACGATTCGGTGATCCGCATCCGCGGGCAGACCGAACTGGCACCGGAAACCTGGCTGCGCGAACTGGCGGACGAAGTGGAACGCGCGCGCGAGGAGCAGTCACACATCCGAGACAACACGCTGACCCAGGATTCCATGTCCGAGGGCAGCGTGGACCTGTTCTGATCCCAACGAAGGACACTGACCCATGTTCAGCATTGAAAAGCACGACGACGGGGAAGGCACCGTCACCCTGAGCCTGTCCGGCCAGTTCGACTTCAACGCCTACAGCGAGTTCAAGCCCAAGCAGACGGAAGCGCTGGACACCCCTGGGGCCAAATCCATTGTGCTCGACCTCAGCAAACTGGATTACCTGGACAGCGCCGCGCTCGGCACGCTGCTGCTGCTGCGTGAGAAGGCCCAGGACCGCAATATTGAGATCCTGATCCGGGGTGCCACCGGTGTTGTGCAGGAGATCCTGGAGATCGCGCACTTCCAGCGCATGTTCCGCTTCATCGACTGATCCATGGAAGAGCCGTCGGAACTGACCATACTGGTCGCCGAAGACGACCTGCTCAGCCGCCAGCTCCTGCAGTCCTACCTGGAAGAGGAAGGGCACCGGGTGCTGGCCGCCGAGAACGGGCGTGAGGCGGTTGAGACCTTCTCGCGGGCATCCCCGGACCTGGTCATTCTGGACGTCAAGATGCCGGTCATGGACGGGATGGAGGCCTGCCGGCATATCAAGGGGATGATGGAGCAGCGCTGGGTTCCCGTCATGATGGTCTCCTCCAACAACGAGGAACAGGACCAGGCTGCCGGGCTGAACACAGGCGCCGACTACTATCTGACCAAACCCATCAGTTTCCCGATCCTGGCGGCGAAAGTGCGCAGCTCCCAGCGCGTCGCCAATCTGCAACGCGAGCTCGAAAACCGCAATACCGAACTCTCAAGCTATTACCGGCACAGCCGCGCGGAGAATGACCTCGCACAGCAGATGATCGACCGGATCATGCAGAACTTCACCACGTCGGACACCCGGATCCACCAATCCATCCGGTCCCTGGAGCAGTTCAGCGGCGACGTCATTTCCACCGTCAACTCACACTCCGGCAACACCTATGCCCTGATCGCCGATGCCACCGGCCATGGTCTTCCGGCCGCCATCACCCTGATGCCGGCCATGGAGATCTTCTACCAGATGAGCCGGCGCGGCTATGGCGTGGCCTCCATCGTGCGCCAGATCAATCAGCGCCTGCGGGCACGCCTGCCTCCCAACCACTTCCTGGCAGCCACTGTGGTGCTGATCAACCCCCAGCGCCATGCCCTGATCGCCTGGAACGGGGCCTGCCCACAGGGCTATGTGCTGTGCCCGGAGGGCGCCATCCGCCACCGCATCCCATCGGCCCACCCGCCGCTGGGGGTACTGGATGACCGGGACTTTGACGACACCGCCCAGCTCTGCACGGTCAATGTCGACGACCGGTACTTTGCCTGCACCGACGGACTGGTGGAGGCGCGCAACGCGGATAACGAGATGTTCGGAAGCACCCGCCTTGAATCCGTACTGACCGGCTGCAGCAGGGAGTACAGCCTTGTGGAGTCCGTCACCAATGCGCTTTCCCGGTTCCGGGGCAACAGACTGCCTGACGATGACCAGTCCATGCTGGCCCTGGCCGTGGACGCGCCCCTGGAGGTGCCTTTCACCAATGAAGACGGCTTCGACCAGCCACTGGAGATCAGCGGTGATGAGAGCAGCATGGCGGGCTGGGACTTCCGGCTCGAGCTGCGGGGCTCCGATATCCGCCGGACGGAGATCGTGCCAACCGTCAACCAGGTCATGGAAAACCTCCGGCTCGACCGGCGCCTGCGCCAGAAAGCCTTCGTGGTCCTGACGGAGTTGCTCAACAATGCCGTGGACCATGGCCTTCTCGGGATGGATTCCAGCAGCAAGACGGACCAGGGCTTCGACCACTATGTGCAGGAACGCCAGGAACGCCTGGGTGCACTGAATGAAGGCTTCATCAAGATCCTGGCCACCCGCAGCCAGCACCACAACCGCAATGCCCTGAGGCTGATGGTCATGGACAGTGGCCCGGGCTTCGACGCCACCGGCTTCTCGTCAATGGATTCCGCGGATGAGGTGGCGACTCACGCCTATGGGCGCGGCATCCGCGTGGTCGCCAGCCTGGCCGACCGCATCCGCTTCCTGGATAACGGCGCCAGCGTGGAGGTTGAGTTCACGATTGATCCGGACTGAGGTTGCGGATCTCCCGGGCCATCTCACGCACGGCCTGATCCAGCTCGGAAAGCGCTGCGCTGTCCGGCAGACCGCCACTGCGGGCCATTTTCTCGATATCCGAAACAGCCTGCCACAACCGTCCGGCGGTAAAGTATCCCACCGCTCCCTTCAACCCATGTGCCGCTTCGGCCAGGGCAGCGGCGTCGCTCTCGCCATGGGCGGAGGTGATTGCCTGCAGATACTGCTCATGCTGCTGTTCAAACAGCTCCTTGAGCGTACCCATCAGACGGGGGTTACCGCCCAGGTTCCGCAGGACCAGATCCCGGTCCACCATGGGTTCATCGGCCAGAGAGGTTCCCGATTCCGGTCTGTTCCCTGAAACACGTTCATCCACGGCGGAGCCAGTGGCCGGGTGCTCCCCGTCATCCAACCACCGGGTCAGCATCCGGTACAGCCCCTGGAACGTCAGGGGCTTGGTCAGATAACCATCCATGAACCGGGCCTGCCGGCCGTCGAGATCCGGCACGCTGTGCGCGGTCACCGCCACCAGAGGCGTGTGACGCTGGTGGTTGGCATCAAGATCCCGCATTCGGATGGCCACATCATAGCCATTCATATCCGGCATCTGGATATCCAGCAGAACCAGGTCGAAAACGCCGCCGGCAAAGGCTTCAAGCGCACCGGCCCCATCCTCGCAACTGGTGACCTGCATGCCCAGCTCCCCGAGCATGGCTTCCCCGACATGGCGGTTGACCGGATTGTCATCCACCAGCAACACACTGGGTTCGCCCGCGAAGGACTCCACACGCACATCCCCGTGGTCATCGTCCAGGCGGCGGACCTCCGTTTCGGACGCCACCAGCAGTGGCAGCACAAACGAGAAGGTGGCCCCCTGCCCCTCAACGCTCTCCACCTGAATACTGCCCCCCATCAGCTCCACCAGACGCTGACAGATGGTCAGCCCGAGCCCGGTTCCACCATAGCGCCTTGCCAGGGAGGCATCCGCCTGGCCGAAGGGCTCAAAGATCTTATCGCGCGCGGAGGGCTCAATACCGGGGCCGGAGTCCGTGACCCGGAACGCCAGGTTGCAGGTATCCCCGAAGGCCACACGGGCTTCGATGCTCAGATTCACTGTGCCCTGCTGGGTGAACTTGAGCGCGTTGCCCAGCAGATTCATCAGCACCTGGCGCAGGCGCTGTTCGTCGCCGTGCAGATGCCGGGGCACCTGCTCCTGCACGTCGAAGTCGAGCGTGACACCCTTACCATTCGCCTGGGGGCGGAAAAGGTTGTCCAGATTGCGCAGCAGGCGGTCGAGATCAAACGGCCGGAGTTCCAGCTCAAGGCTTCGGGCCTCGATCTTGGACAGATCCAGCAGGTCGTTGATGATCTCCAGCAGGCCGTTGGCCGAATCCTTGAGGGTCGCCAGCTGATCATCGGCATCCGATCGTGTCCGGTCCCTCTGGAGCAGTTCACTGATCCCGATAATGCCGTTCAGTGGTGTGCGCAGTTCGTGGCTGATGTTGGCCAGGAACTGGGATTTGGCCTGGTTCGAGCGATCCGCGTCCTCCTTGGCCTGGCGCAGCTGGTGTTCCAGCTCCTTGCGCCTTGTGATGTCGGTCTGGACGGCCACAAAATTCACCAGTTGCCCGTCGTCGTCATGCACCGGCTGGATATCCAGATCCAGCCAGTAGGTATCGCCCTGGCGATTGTAATTGAGAATCTCCTGGCGTACCGGCTCGCCATTGGCAATGGCAATGGCGATGCGCCGCCGGGCTTCCGCATCCGTATCCGGCCCCTGCAGGACATCCCCCGGCCGCAGTCCACGCACCTCATCCAGCGTGAAGCCGCTCAGTAACTCAAAGCTCGGGTTCACCCATTCAACACGATCGTTGCCATCGGTGATGATGACCGGGTTGTCAGTCTTGCGCGCCACCAGGGCCAGCCTACGGACCTCACTGGCGGCCTGCTGCTCGCGTTTACGACTGCTGAGAATAGCCTCCATGTCCTGGGCGACAACCATGAGCACTGGCCGAGTTCGAACCCGGGAAGGGGTGATCCGCAGGCTCACCACGCGCTCCTGGTCGGCGCCACTGAGCGTCTCCCAGGGAAGGTCCACGCATCCCTGATCGGGCGGCAGAGCCGCCCACTGGTCCAGCTGCTCGGGGGTAATCGTGGGAAACATGCCGCTTATCGTCAGTTTTTTAAGCGACTCCCGGTTGGTTGAAGACCCCAGAAGCTCCGCCAGGCCATCATTGATGTAGAGCACCGTGAACGTTGTGGCATCCACCATGGCCACATAATCGTCGCTCTGCTGGATCAGCTCACTCACACGCCAGCCGAAGGTCTCGGCGCGCCGGGTCTCGATGTGCTTCATCACCACGCGCGCGAGGGATTTCAGCGATTCCTTCTGGCGCTCATCCAGGTGGCGCGGATGACGGTCCAGCACACAGATGGTCCCGAGTGCATAGCCATCCTCGTTAACCAGGGGCACACCGGCATAGAAGCGGACGCCATGCTCCAGCGTCCAGGGGTTGTCGTGGAAGCGCCCATCCTCGCTGGCATCCGGGACCTCGAAAATATCGGTCTGGATGATGGCATGGCCACAGAACGAGGAGGCGCGCTCCGGAATGAAATGCTCGCGGTTAACCCCCACCGCGGCCTTGAACAGCTGCTGGTCATGGTCGAGCAGATTGACCATCGCCATTTCACTGCCGCAGACCTCGGCCGCCACGGCGACGATGTCGTCAAACCACGCTTCCGGACTCTCGCTGAGCAGCTCGTACTCATCCAGCGCGGCCTGGCGTTCCAGTTCGTTATCCGGGATCGGGGCCTCTTTCATGACAGCAGGTGGCGCTGGAAGAAATCCATCTGATCCGCGCAGGAGCGCTCGAAACCATCCCCCACGTAGATATCGAAGTGCCCCAGGTCGTCATAGCGGCGCAGTTCCGCCCGGCCCCCGGCTCTGCTGGCGGCTTTTTCCGCCGCCTCCGGGGGCGCCACGGAATCGCGGCCGCAGACCTGGATCAGGGCCGGGCACGGCAGCCGGCGCGCATGGCGCAGCGGCCGGTAAAGCGGCAGCTGCAGCGCCAGCCTCGCCGCCAGCTCATTGCGCCAGTCCGGGGGCGCAATGGCCCGGTAACCGTCATAGGCGTCCGCCGTTGCCATGGCCGCCGTTTCACCCGGACGGCCGACAATGGGCGCGTACAGCGGCGCACCTCCCGTGAAAGCGCGCAACTGATCCCTCAGCGCCAGCGTACTCAGGCGCAGAATACCGCCGATGCCGGCATAGCCCACCACATTCAGAACGGCAGCCAGGCCATCCATCATGGGGCCCTGGGCTGAAACGGCTGCAACACCGCCGTCACGGGCCGCTGCCACCAGCACATGGCCACCGGAGAATGACGAGCCCCATAGGGCGATGCGCTGCGGGTCTATGCCCTGCTGCTGGCGGGCGAAATCAATGGCGCCCTGCCAGTCCGCCAGCTGGCGCCGCACGGAGACCAGCTGGCGGGGTTCCCCCTCACTCGCCCCGAAATGCCGGTAATCGAACAGCAGTACGGCAAACCCCGCCTCGACGAAGGCCCGGGCATAGGGCACGAGCCCGGCGTCCCGGGTACCACCGAGCCCATGCGCCATCACAATACAGGGGCAGGGAGTGCGGGCGGGCATTGCCGGCTGGAACCACCAGCCGGCCAGCGCCTCGCCGCCAACATGGAACCGGACCTCAGTGGGTTCGTGGCTCATCAGGGCCCTCCCTTGGGGTTGGCGTCATCGCATCAGATCGGGCAGGAAGAGCGCGATCTGCGGGAACATAATCAGCAGTGCCGTCGAGAACAGAAGAATCAGCACGAACGGTGGCGTGCCGCGGATGACCTCCAGGTAGGGTCGCCTGAAGATGGCCACGGCTGTGAAGATGTCGCACCCGAATGGTGGCGTTGCCGAGCCAATGGCCGCCTGCAGCACCACCAGCGTGCCCACATGCACAGGATCAAGCCCGGCGGTGGCAATGGCCGGCGAGAAGATGGGCGTCAGCACCAGGATCACCACGATCGGATCCACGAACATACAGCCCACAAAGTACGCCACCGCAATCAGGATCAGCAGCTGATACGGATGCTGGGAGGCCTCGGCCAGCATGTCCCCCAGCACCAGACTCGGGATCTGGGCAAACGAGATCATCCAGGAGAAGGCCATGCCGGCCGCTACCAGAATGAAGACCACGGCCGTGATCATGCCCGTCGAGAGGGCGATTTCCGGCAGCTGGGACGGCCGCACCTGCCGGTACAGCACCATTTCCAGGAACAGCGCATAGGCCACCGACATGGAGGCCGCCTCAGTGGGACTGAAGGTACCGGTGTAGATGCCGCCGATGATGATCACCGGGAAGCCGGTGGCCAGGCTGGCCCGTTTCAGGGCCACCAGCCGCTCCGGCCAGCTGGCCTTGGGCAGTACCGGGATGCCCTTCCACACCGAGATGCCGTAACAGTAGACCGCAAACAGCGCCAGAATCATCAGCCCCGGGCCGATGCCGGCAATGAACAGGGCCCCGACCGAGGTGCCGGAAACAACCCCATAGATGATCATGCCGATGGAGGGCGGGATGAGCAGGGCAATGTCGCTGGCATTGATGATCAGTGCGATGGCGAAGCGGTCGGTGTAGCCAGCCTCGATCAGCCTGGGCCGCAGCGGCCGCCCCATGGCCACCACCGTGGCCTGGGTGGAACCGGAAACCGCCCCGAACAGCGTACAGGAGACCGCCGTGGTCACTGGCAGCCCGCCGCGTATATGGCCCACAAACTTGCTGACCAGATCCAGAAGCCGATTGGCGGTGTGCCCCTTGATCATGACATCGGCGGCAAGGATGAACATGGGTACCGCCACCAGCACCGTCTGCTCCACGCCCCCGATCATCTGCTGGATCAGGGTGGACTCGTTGAGCCCGGAGAACTTGGCCGCCATCAGCAGCAGCGCCCCTGCCGTCAGCGGCACCATCATGGGGTAGCCCATCAGCAGCAGCACGATCATCACGATCCCGACGAGCAGCGCCGCGTCCGGCGTGCTCATGGAAGTCACGTTGAGCCATTCAATCAGTTCAGCCACGGTCGCGATCCTCCACCAGGTCCTCGTTGGGATCGAAGCCACCGGTCATCCCCGGGTCAACGCCCTCTTCCTCGTACTCATCCTTCTGATACCAGGACAGGTAATTCTCCGGACTGAGCAGATTGCGTACCCCGGCCAGGAAAAACTGGAACCCCCCGAACAGGAAGCCCAGCGGCACCACCATGTAGTTCAGATAGACCGGGAAACCCGTTGAAGAGGTCACCCGGCAGCTGCCGGAGCGGGCTTCAACCATGGCGATGAACAGGTGGAAGACGCCCCAGGCCAGCAGTGCCAGCACGACCAGGCCCGCCACCAGTGCTGCCTGGCGCTGGTAGCCTTCGAACCGACCAAGAACGCGCGCACCACCCTCACTGATCAGCCGGATCAGATGCCCGCCCAGTGCCAGACCAACCAGTGTCAACAGAATGCCCGCCACCAGCGGCATGGTCCCGACGGGCACCGTGAACAGTCCCAGATCAATGCCTTCAGGAAGCACGCGGCAGGTCCGCTGCACCGAGCCCGCATAGTTCCACGCGAAATCGGCAAGCGAAAACAGCAGCCAGGCCGTGGTGAAGCTCACGAATACAAGCAGGATCTTCTGGCCCAGGTGGGGAAGCAGGTCATGCAGGGCGGAGACCCGGATGTGGCGGGCATGGCGGGCCCCGATGCCGATCCCCAGGAAGGTGATTGCCACCAGCAGCATCTGGGCCACGTCGTTGGCGAACTGCAGGCTGAAGCCAAACAGGTTCCGGGTGATGACATTGGCAACCGTCACCGTCGCCATACCACCGACACACAGGATGAGCGCACTTCTCTCAAACCAGTCAAGACCCGAGTCGATCCAGTCAAAGGGCGCCTTGAGGGCGTTGCGCCAGCCACCTTCGTGGCCAGCTTGAGGTTGGTCCGTCATGGGACTCTCCGCAGGTCGCTCACACGTTACAATAGTCTGACGATCCGGGGTTCAGCAACAATCCTCTGCGCTGTACCGGAAATTCGCTTTCACTGCTTTTGCTTCTGTAAAGATGTGTTATGTTTAATGTGGATCAAAAAGAAAACCCAACAGAGGGAGACAGGGTATGAACCAACCTCGCCAATGGCTTACGGGCCTTATCATGCTGCTCGCCATGGCATTTCTCTACGGCTGCTCCGATGATGGTGGTGAGTCCACCAGCGATCAGGAAGACCAGTCGCAGGAGGAAATGGATCGTGACGAAGAACTGGCGCAAGAACGGGAATCCGACACCTGGCGTTTTGCGCTGGAGGAAGTTGAGGGTAGCGTCCAGGACGCCTACGCCAAGGAATTCAAGAGCCGCATTGAAGAACGTACTGACGGTGAGGTAACCGTTGAGGTCTATCCCTACGGGACCCTTGGCACTTCCTCACAGCTGACTGAACTGCTCCAGAACGGTGCTGTTGAGATCGCCTTTGCTTCCCCGGGCCACCTGGCGGACGCCATCCCGGAAGTCGGCATCTTCACGCTGCACTTCGTGCTGTCCGAGGATCCGGACGTTAACCGCGAGGTCCTCTCCGACCCCGAGGTCTACGGCCTGTTCCAGCCGCTGTACAACGAAAAGGACCTGCAGCTGCTGGGTATCGTTCCGGAAGGCTGGATGGTCTGGAGTGGCGACAAGGCCCTGCGCAGCCCGGATGATTTTGAGGACTTCAAGATCCGCACCATGACCTCGCCGATTCTGGTCGAATCCTACAAGGCCTATGGCGCCAACCCGACCCCGACACCCTACTCCGAGGTCTACAGCGGCCTGCAGCTGGGTCAGATCGACGGCCAGGTGAACCCGATCTTCGCCATCGAGGAGATGAGCTTCTACGAGGAACAGGACGTGCTGACCTCCGCACGCCATGCCCAGTTCATCAGCACCCTGGCGGCGGGCAACAACTGGTTCAGCAACCTGCCGGAAGAGCGCCAGGAACTGATCGAGGACGTGCGTGACAACATGGTCTCCTGGATCGACGAGAAGCAGCGCGAGTACAACGAGGAACGCCTCGAGGTCATCATGGACGAAGGCGGCACCGAGTGGGTTGAGCTGAACGAGGAAGAGCGCGACGTCTTCCGCGAAGCGAGCAAGGACGTGCGCCAGATCTATCTGGAGCAGTCCGGCGAGAAGGGTCAGGAAATCCTCGACACCATCCTCGAGAAAGTCGAGACAGCGGAAGAGGAAATGGCGGACAGCGACAGCTGATCACCGCTTTCCTTACGCCACACAAGCCCGGCTCCGGCCGGGCTTTTTTGTGTCCGCCCCCCGGATGTTAAGCCCGCGCGCAGCGGGTATAATGCGCCAAGTCGCTCACCTGCCCGGAGCTGTCATGCAACGTTGCGCCGCCCCGCTGTTCGTCCGGTTTACTGCTGTTCTAATCGCAGTTGTGCTTCTGAGCGCCTGCGGAGAGACCGAAAAAACGGAAACCAGGGCGCCAGACGTCACCCAGCTTGAAGGGCGGATCTTCGGTACCTTCTACCAGGTCAGCGTTGCCGGCGAACTCTCGGAAAACCGCAGGGAATCCCTGCATGAAGCCGTGCGCAAGGTGCTCGACAAAGTGGATCAGGGCATGTCCACCTACCGTGATGACTCCGACCTCATGCGGCTGAACAACAGCACGACAGGTGACTGGGTCGATCTGCCTGAAAGCGTGATCGATGTGCTGCAGACAGCCGATGAACTGTCAGAACGCACCGGGGGGGCCTTTGATACCACCATCGGCGGGCTGGTCAACCTGTGGAGCTTTGGCCCCGAGGCCCGCCCCACAGAGGTGCCCGCGGATGCCACCATCAGCAAGCGCCTGGAACAGGTCGGACACGCCAACCTCGAAATCGACCCCGACGCCAGCCGGGCCCGGCGCATGACGGACCTGTTCGTGGACCTGTCGGCCATTGCCAAGGGCGAGGCCGTGGATCGGATCTCGAGCCTCCTGGAGGAACGTGGCCATGAGAACCATCTGGTGAACATTGGTGGCGACCTTCTGGCCAGTGGGCGCAAGGCGGAGAACAGCCCGTGGCGGATCGGCATCGAAGTCCCCCGGGATGGCCCGCAAAGCCCACGCCATATACTGCCACTGGAGGATATGGCGCTGGCTACCTCCGGCGATTACCGCAACTATTTTGAGGAGGACGGCCAGCGTTATTCCCATACCATTGACCCGCGCGACGGCCGGCCGGTCACGCATTCGCTGGCCTCGGTCAGCGTCTTCCACCCCAGCAGCCGCATGGCGGACGCACTGGCCACGACCTTCATGGTGATGGGCGTGGAGGAAACCCTGGACTACGCCCGGAACCATGATGTTGCCGTGCTTGTGATCGAGCATGCGCAGGACCGCTTCCAGACCCGGGCCTCCCCGGCGCTTGAACAGATGCTCTCCGAGGAGGATCTGGAGGCGCTGAACACCGACTGACCGGAGACGGCCATGACCGAAACCGCCGAACTCGAATCCGAAGTCCGGACGCTGCTCGATCAGGGCGACATTGATGGCGCCGTTGAGTTCCTCAATAACCGCCACCCCGCGGAAGTCGGTGGGGTTATTGACGAGCTCGACGGTGAAACAGCCTACGCCCTGTTCGACCAGCTCGACCGCCGCACCCAGGCGCGCATCCTGCCCTACATGCAGCCGTCGCATCAGCTGAGCATGGTCCAGCACCTGGGCCGTCACGCCCAGGCCCGGCTGCTGACGGATATGAACGCCGACGAGCGGGCCGACCTGTACCAGGAGCTGCCCGAGGACGTTCAGGAAGCGCTGATGCCCGCCCTGGCCAAGGCCGAACGCGAGGACCTGCTGCGCCTGACCAGTTACCCGGAGGGTACCGTCGGCTCGGTAATGACCAGCGAATACGCCACGGTGCCAGCGCACACCAGTGCCCGGCAGGCCATTGAGCGGCTGCGCCTGCAGGCGCTGAACAAGGAAACCATCTACATCGCCTACGTGCTTGATACCGAGCGCCACCTGCTCGGCACCGTCACCCTGAGCGGGCTGGTCGTGGCCTCACCGGGGGATTCGGTCGAGGACCTGATGCAGACCGAGGTGGTCAACGTTCATACGGACTCGCCCAGCGCCGAGGCGGCCCGACTGATCGCCGACTACGACCTGCTGGCAATCCCGGTGGTGGATGACGAGGACCGTATGGTCGGGATCGTGACCCACGACGATGCCATGGACGTCCAGGAGGCCGAGGCCACCGAGGACATCCACAAGGGCGCCAGCGTCGGCGACCTGCCCGGCAGCCTCAAGGAAACCGCCCTGACAACCCTCTACCAGAAGCGCATCCTGTGGCTGGTACTGCTGGTGTTCGCCAACGTGTTCTCCGGTGCCAGCATCTCGCTCTACGAAGACACCATCCAGGCCCATGTCGGGCTGGTGTTCTTCCTGCCGCTGCTGATCGCCAGCGCCGGTAACGCCGGCTCCCAGTCCGCCACGCTCATGGTGCGCGCCATCGCCACCGGCGATGTCATCAGCGGCGACTGGTTCCGCATGCTGCTGCGCGAGATCGGCCTCGGCCTGATGCTCGGGCTCACCATGGCGGCCGCCGTGGCCGCCATCGGGCTCTACCGGGGCGGCATGGAGCTGGCGCACGTGGTGTCGCTGACCATGGTCATCGTGGTGCTCAGCGGCAGCCTCATCGGTATGTCACTGCCGTTCGTACTCAACAAGCTCAACATGGACCCGGCAACCGCCAGCGCCCCGGTGGTCTCGTTCATCGCGGACGTGGCCGGCATTCTGGTCTACTTCGGGCTCGCCTCCGCGATGCTGTCCATGCCGACCCAATAGGGAGCGCACCATGGCGTTCATCGACAGCCTCGGCCGTATTGAGCCGGAGGAGTGGAACCGCCTGGAGGGAGCCCAGTCCCCCTTCCTTCGCCACGAGTTCCTGTACGGCCTGGAGGCGACCGGCTGCTCCACCACGGCCACCGGCTGGACGCCCCATCACTGGATTGAAAGGGATGAACAGGGCCGGCTGATGGCCGCCCTGCCCTGCTACCGCAAGCATCATTCCTTCGGTGAGTACGTCTTCGACTGGGCCTGGGCCGAGGCCTGGGCGCATTACGGGCGGAACTACTACCCCAAGCTGCTGAGCGCCGTGCCCTTCACCCCCTGCGAGGGCCCGCGCCTGCTGCTGCACCCTGAGGCGCACGGCACCAGCGCCGGATGGCGAGGCACGGACGCGATTCTGGCTGAAACCGATGACGGCTCGGCCTCCAGCTGGCACCTGCTGTTTCCGGACGCGGAATCCCGGCGCTGCCTGGACCGTGACCAGTGGCTGCGCCGGCTGAGCTGCGAATTCCACTGGCACAACCCGGGGTTTGCCGACTTCGAGGCCTTCCTGGCCACCCTGAAATCGCGCAAGCGCAAGCAGATCCGGCGCGAACGGCGCCTGGTGGCGGACCAGGGCATTGAATTCCGCCACTACTCCGGCCACAACGGCATTCCGGAAAACGCCCTGGAAGCCTTCCATGTGTTCTACCAGGCCACCTATCTCAAGCGCGGCCAGCGCCCCTACCTCAACCGGGATTTCTTCCAGTACCTGGCGGATCGCATGCCGGAACAGCTCACCCTGGTCATGGCGGTACACCAGGGGCATTACGTGGCCGCCGCCCTCTTCCTGCACGATGGGCAGCGCCTCTACGGCCGCTACTGGGGCTGCCTCGAGGAGTACGACCAGCTCCACTTCGAGGCCTGCTACTACCAGGGCATCGACCTCTGCATCGAGTACGGGCTGAGCCGCTTCGATGCCGGCGCCCAGGGCGAGCACAAGCTCAAGCGCGGCTTCCAGCCGGAGCTGTTCGAATCCTTCCACTGGGTAGGCGATGAGCAGCTGAGGCCAGCGGTCGCGGATTTCTGCCGACGCGAGGCGCAGGCCATCAGGGCCTATACTGAAAAGGCAGCTCGTGAGCTGCCTTTTGTATCGTCTTCGACCCCTCCCGGGGCCGGGAGTTCGAACTGATCAGCTAGTCAGATGCACCCAGGCCGAGTCGCTCACGCACGGCCGGTTCAAGGCTGTCCTTGAGCCCCACGGCCCTGCCTTCCTCCAGGGCGATGTCTGCCGGAACGCCGACTTGATGCCGGTACAGGGCCCACATCGCCCCCGCGCGGTTAGCACTGGCGCAGTGCAGGAGGATGGGGTAATTGTCCTGTTCCGAGACGATTCTGGCGAACTCATCCACCTGATCCGCCGTGGGTGGCCCGCCAGATACGCTGATGCCGTGGAACCCCAGTCCCGCATCATCGGCTGCGTCCCGCTCATCGCTCAGCCCCTCTTCTGGAGTGAGGAGGCTGACCACGGTTTTGAATCCCATCTGCTTCAGTTCTGGCATCGCACCGTCAGAGATACTGCCGCCCGTTCCAATGTACGGGGATGGCCGGTTGTAGTTCGATACAGCCTCTGTCATGACATCGCCGAAGGGCGCCATCCCGGTGTCAATGGTGGTATCAAACGGCTGTCCGCGCTGTGATGGGCTCTCACTGATGGATGACTCTTCAGCCGACTCATTCCCATATTGAACATGGGAACAACCCGACACGCCCAGGCTGATGCTGAGCGCCATCCCCAGTATGAAAGCTGGCTTAGTCAGTTGGTTCGTCTTCATGGACCTCTTCCTCTCTTTAAAAGTTTGATTAACTCTTTGGCCTCACCAGAGGGAGGCCAATCGGGGGCGTTTACGCTGGTGCCGCGACCGCCTCCTGATGCCTTCGGTCAGAATGTAAACACCCGTACTTCAGGATCTCGCATAACGGCGGTCATCTGCGAAGGTTTAGCCACGGAGACACCGTCCGCAAGGTCAGACTCCCTGTACTCGCTGTTAGGCAGATAAAGTGCACAGACGGAGACAGATGCCCCCTTCTCCACGAGCCCATTCAGCATTTGAGCCGGCGTGACCTTTTTAGGCTCCAGGGCTGTATCGCCATCCTGGTTAGCGAGCGCGAGGTCGCCAGCTGCATCACACAGCAGCACCTCAACCTCAGCTCCTTCTTTGGCCATGGTGTTACCCAAAACCATTGCCATTCCCTGCGTCTGTGGCGAGCTGCTTGAAAGGATGATCATCACCTTCCCAACCGCTCCATCATCGCCCGACGCAGAGACGCTCATGGGCAAACACACCATCAGCGCAAGCACCACTGTCCCAACCGCTCTCTTGATCATAGTGTCTCCTCCTTTTAACGGTTAGAGGTCTTGCAGGTGTTGACCCCGATCAAGCTGTACGCCGGGCAATTGCCCATGGCAGCCGTCGCCAGAGGAATCAGACCGATCAGCCCCCACGCACTCTCAGGTCCGGTAAAAACCAGGGCGACAAGGACCACCCCGACGATGGCACGAATGCTGCGATCCAAAGCACCGATATTGACTGTCATGACTCAATCTCCCGATTTATAAACCTATAAGGAATATGATTATTCCTTAATAAACTATATTGCGCCTTCGCACTGCGGAATTCAATCCGACCTTCATTGAGCCAGGCTATCAAAGGCAGAGACTTAATATTTCGTTTGAGCCTATCGTTATAATCATTAGAGTGTTCTAATGGCGGATAGGTGATCAACCGTGCGGAGGTGACGACGTTATGAATAGCCCACAGGTGCAACATTTTTTCGATGAACCCACAAACACGTTCAGCTACGTGGTTCAGGACCCTGACAGCAGTGCCTGCGCCATCATCGATTCAGTATTGGACTTTGACTATGCGGCTGGACGCACGGACGTGCGGTCGGCTGACGAGATCATTCGTTTCATCAGAGACAATCAGCTGGAGGTTGAGTGGATCCTCGAAACCCACGTCCATGCTGACCATCTTTCTGCCGCCCCCTATCTGCATGAGCAGCTGGGTGGCCAGACGGGCATCGGCCAGAAGATCATGGAAGTTCAGGACATCTTTGGAAAAGCCTTCAATGCGGGTACCGAGTTCGCCCGTGACGGCAGTCAGTTTGACCGGCTTTTCAGTGAAGGCGACACCTTCACGATCGGCAACCTCGAAGGGAGGGTTCTGCACACCCCGGGCCATACCCCCGCGTGCCTGACGTACGTCATCGGCGATGCCGCCTTTGTTGGCGATACCCTGTTCGCGCCTGATGCCGGTACCGCGCGCTGCGATTTCCCGGGAGGAGACGCGCATACCATGTACCACTCCGTCCAGAAGGTGTTGGCTCTGCCACCCGAAACACGCATCTTCCTCTGCCATGACTATAAGGCACCGGGGCGTGATGAATTTGTCCACGAGACAACGGTTGCGGAACAGCGTGAACGCAACATTCACGTCCGCGAAGGCATCAAAGAGGACGAATTCGTGAAAATGAGAACCGAGCGTGACGCGACACTGAACATGCCGCGCCTGATCCTGCCCTCGGTCCAGGTCAACATGAGAGCCGGCGAGATGCCGCCCGCTGAGGACAATGGTCAGGTGTACCTCAAGGTCCCCATCAATCGCTTCTGACGCATAACCAGTGGCGAGTCACACTGACAGTAACCAAGAGATCAAGGGAGAAACCGACCTATGGCACTTCGACT
This sequence comes from Pseudomonadota bacterium, assembly GCA_051744725.1. GTDB lineage: Bacteria > Pseudomonadota > Gammaproteobacteria > Pseudomonadales > Oleiphilaceae > Halospina. Next base: position 24,148 of record JBNJDI010000024.1, read on the forward strand.
TGGCGACACAGCGCCGAACTTTTCCGCCGAGAGCACTAAAGGCACAATCAACTTCCATGACTGGATCGGCGATTCCTGGGTATTTTTCTTCAGTCATCCAGCTGACTTCACGCCGGTGTGCACCACGGAAATGGGTCGTACCGCTCAGCTCGCGGAACAGTTTGCTGAGCGCAATGTAAAGCCGCTGGGGCTTTCCACCGATACCGCGGAAGAGCATCTCAAGTGGATTGAGGATGTCGATGACACCCAGTCCTGCAGCCTGGATTTCCCCATCCTGGCGGACGCCGACTGCTCAATCGCCCAGCTGTACGACATGATACACCCCGGGGAAAGCGAAACAGCGGCGGTCAGAAGTGTTTTCATCATCGATCCGAACAAGAAAATCCGCCTGACGATGACCTACCCGATGACTGTAGGGCGGAATTTCGATGAGATACTTCGTGCCATTGATGCCCTGCAGACCAGTGACGCAAAGAGCTGTGCGCTGCCGGCAGACTGGCGTAAAGGTGATGAGTGCATCATTCCGCCCTCAATCACCGATGAGCAGGCGAAGGAAATGTTCCCAGAAGGCTGGCGCGAACTGCGCCCGTACCTGCGCATGACCAAAGTCTGATCATTCCTGTTCGCATTATGGCGGTCACCCTGAGGTGGCCGCCGATATGCCCTTTAAACAGCTCTTTTCGTTACATAGCCCTTCCTGCCGTCAGCGAAATGACCCTATCCGCTTCAATAAAGGGCATTGAGTCGTGCAGCATAAGCACAACGCTGCAACCGCTGAGCCAGGGCTGAATGCCTTTCCAGACGCGCTTCGCTGTCGCCTCATCAAGCCCCGTGAAAGGCTCATCAAGAATGACGATCGAGGCCGAGCGCAGCAGCACGCGCGCCAGCGCAAGACGTCGCCCCTCACCACCGGAAAGCTGCCCTCCCCCCTCACCAACAGGCGTCTCAAGGCCACGATCCAGTGACGCCACCAGCGGCGCCAGGTCCACGGCTTCAAGAACCCGCCAGAGCTGGCTGTCACTCGCACTGGTATTTCCCACCCGGAGATTGGCGGCAATGGACTCATTGAAAAGATGGGCATCCTGGGTCAGCAGGCTGATGCGCTCACGCCATTCCCTGAGCGAGAACAGAGCGCCGTCGTTACCATTGACCAGCACCTGTCCCTCATCTGGTGCTGTCAGCCGGGCTGCCAAAGAAGCCAGAGTGGACTTTCCACTGCCCGACGCGCCCGTTATGACCACTCGCTCTCCGGGTGAGACCGACAGGCTGAAATCCTCGAAAACGGCCGGTACACCTCGTGCAACACCAATGTGCGACCAGCTCAGCGTGGGACGCTCAGGCAAACCAGATTCCGACGGTTGGTCTGATGAGTCTGGCTCGGAACCGCCCTGAGTGTTGAGGCGTTCGGCAGCCGCTTCCGTCGCTCCCCAGCGCACGAACGCCCTGGGCAGCGGCAGGAACCCTTCGGACAATGCCATGATAGCCAGAGGAATAAGGACCATCACGGCACCCGAGATCTGGCCCGCCTGCCAGACCTGGGACGCGAACAGCAGCAGGGCCACCACCAACAGGTGGATCACCAGCGTATTCAGCGCCTGCCCACTGATGGCAGAGGTCTCCTGCTGCATCTGACGGTACCGCTGGGCGTGCTCCTCACCCAGCAGATCATTCTGGTCGCGTAACAGCAGTCCCGCTGCGGACAACTCTGCCATCCCTTCAAGTCCGGCAAGCGCGTGACTGCGCAGGCGCTCGGCGGCCTGCATTTCCGCTGCGCCATGTCGCCGCGTCCACCAGGCCATGCCCAGCGTCACCACGCCAAGCCAGGGCAAGAGAACACCCAGCACCACCAGTGACAGCGTCGGGGCAAACACAGCAATCAGCCCGGCTGCCCCCAGGCTTCCTGCAAGCGCTACCAATGGCGGCGCGATCTGGCGCAGGTAGAGATTATCGAGCGTGTCCACGTCGCTGACCAGCCTGTTCAGAAAGGCCGCCGACCCCAAACGCCTGGCGCTGTATGCCTCGGCCCTGAGCAGTTTGCGGAAAAGCTCCACCCGGATATCGGCCAGCAGCCGGAGTACCACATCATGATTGACCAGACGCTCAAAATAGCGGCTGGCCGTGCGCGCCAGCGCAAAGAACCGGATGCCCCCTCCCGGTGCATAGAGGTTCAGGCTGGCATTCAGCCCGGCGGCCCAGGCCAGTGCCGTAATGGCAGTGGCGGTAATGAACCAGCCTGAGAGCGCGAGAAGCCCCAGACCGGCCATCAACGTTGCAGCCATCAACACAAACCCCGCCACCAACTGCCGACGATGGCGCTGGAGCAGGCGCAGCCAGGGTCGGAGTTCACGCATGATGAGTGCTCCCCAATGCCAGATGCTGGTCTCCCAGTGCGAGCAGCGCCGGCTGATGGGAGGCAATGACACAGAGCCGCTGCCCCCCTATGATCCCTCGCACGCCTTCAATGACCTCAGCCTCGGTTGCCTCATCGAGCCCAGCTGTCGGCTCATCCAGCAGCATCACGGTGGATGACGTGAGAAAAAGGCGAGCCAGTGCCAGCCGCCGGGCCTGACCGCCAGAAAGCCCCAGGCCACCCTCGCCGATCCGGGTTGAAAGCCCTTCAGGAAGCCCATCCAGGACAGACCTGAGCCCTACCCGATCGATCGCCTCCAGCATCGCCGCTTCGCTGGCCTCTGGCGCGGTCAGCCTCAGGTTCTGACGCCAGCTCCCGGGCACCAGCCAGGGCTTCTGCCCCATCCAGCCCACCGGCATCGATCCCGGCGATTGCCCGCGGATTCTCGCGTCTCCCTGTGAGGGCGCCATGAATCCCGCGAGAACCGCCAGAAGCGTGGACTTCCCGCAGCCTGAGGGGCCCGTCACGATCAGCGTCTGTCCGGGTGGAAGTTCGATATCCAGGTCACTCAGCACCTCACGCCCATTCGGATAGCGCACGCCCAGTCCAGACACCCGGATGCCTGAGCTGTCAGGCTCCTGGCGTTGTTCCTGCGCCGCCTGCGGGACCAGACTGTCGCTGGCAACCAGCCTCGCACTCAGGTG
>JBNJDI010000025.1:0-25914 GCA_051744725.1 Pseudomonadota bacterium
TCCTCTTGGTTGTTTGCGGTTTTTCGGTCGCACTTAAAACCTATCAGCCAAGAGGATTTTTTCATACTTGCCCGTCTTTACCCCCGGCAAAATCATCGCATTACGAATTTCTGGATGGGCACTGGCTAGGAAACTGCTCTCGCCCCCTCACTGACCAGGCTAAAGCTTCATAGGGTCCCTGGGTTGGAAGCATTTCGCATCAGGGAGGTGATATTCGGAACTTAGGATCATTTACAGTGTGTAGAGCAAATCGAGAGCCTGACTTTAGGCGCTGCAGCCAGCTCTTGCGCATGTCGGAGCTTGAAGAGAATGAAATATCATCGGCGATTAACGGTGCGCTGATATCCGGGGCTGCGCTCGAAAATGAGTGGTAAAATACAGTATATAAGTCCTTGATTGCGCGTGCCGCGTGAGGTGCGCTCGCTGCGGTCTGTCACGGCCCCAAAAAAGTTTTATGGGCAATGACCTATGCAGCTTTGGTCACCGCCTTGACATGGCAGAGGTCGGCGGTTCGAATCCGCCCGGTCCTACCATCTCCAAATTCCATCTTATCGGCTCTCTTAAGCAGTCTTTCCGCGGTAAGCCGGGATCATCTCGCCCTGGCCACCTGAGCCTTATTCAGTCTGGATCTGATTCAGCGTCATAAATTCGAACGGTGTGCCCAGTGGATCTCTGGCTGCACGTGCTCAGTTTGAAGGCGATATCCAAAGCTGGCAGTAAGTTTGGAAAACACCCTGAATTCTGGAATATTACTGTTGTCGAAAGAGGATGCCCAGTATGTCAGATCACGGTATTACCGAAGACCAGGCTCGTGCTGAAGTTGAAAAACGCTCCCGGCAAATCAGCTCAGAGGATGTGGAGAACGTCCTGAGCAAAAAGGGAGAGCTTGACCGGAAATCTCAGGAAGGCCCGCTGAGCAGGTTCATGATTGAGTTGAAGCTGATGTTCGCCATGATTCAGGACTACTGGAACGGAGCTTACCGGGAGGTTCCGTGGATGACGGTCGCAGCGGTTGTCGCGGCTCTCGTGTACGTCATCAATCCAATAGATCTGATTCCGGATTTCATCCCCGGGATTGGGCTGATCGATGACGCAACCGTTGTGGCGGCTTGTCTGAAGCTGGTCCAGACAGACTTCGATGCCTATAAGCGCTGGAAAGACGCCGGTTGAGGGAGTGATGTGCGGCCGTTTCGATCTCCACACGCCAATGCCCTGGGTCGTTAAGGCCTATTTTGGGCTTACCCGCCCGCGGGAGCGGGTAGAAGGGCGGTACAACATCGCTCCGGGAACCCTGATCAGCACGGTCCGGCAGGGGGATGAGCAGATCGAATTCGCCCTGATGAAGTGGGGCTTTCGGCCGAGCTGGGCGGGCGAGGACGCGCCGAGGCCCATCAACGCACGGGCGGAAAACGTCGCCACGAGCCGTTTTTTCAGCCACGCCTTCCAGCACAAGCGCTGCCTCATCCCCGCTGATGGTTGGTTCGAGTGGCTGGCGACCGAAACCGGTAAGCAACCTTACTACATCACTGATCCCTCACTCGGCGCCAGCGAGGTACTGTTCTTTGCTGGGATATTCTCAGGGAGTGTGGAAGCAGGGTTCTCCGTGGCGATTCTGACCGAGCCAGCTGCACCGAACCTGCGCCCTATCCATGACCGCCAGCCGGTGGTTCTGGATCCGGAGTCCCGATACGACTGGATGAATCCTGAGCTTGTGGAGCGGGCGGAGATCAAGCGGGTGACACAACGTCTTGATCCCGAGCGACTCGAAAGCTGGCCGGTTACCGCACGGATGAACAGGCCGGATTATGATGATCCCTCCATCATTGAGCCGGTAGGTGGTGAGGCAGAAGGTTGAGCTAGAGGGGAGCAGGTCAAAATCAGCAAGGCAAGATCGGTCGTATAGTATGACAGGCGCCCCATCGCTATGGCGTCACCCCTGACACCGGAGGCCATCAGCCATGCCCAAGCCCGTAGGACGATTACTGCTCATTACCGGACTTTTGCTCATATCGTCCAATACCATCCTCGCGTCGAATCAGGAAAGCGGCGCCAAAGACTGCGAGCCCCAGTACGTGTTCAGCCGGGTGATGGATGAGTGCCCCCAGTCTCCCCGGGGTGGCACGTCCGAAGGAGCGCCCGTGACGCTCGCGGAAATACCCACCGAGCAATGGGAGAAGCTGCGGGCCCCGGACCTGGATCGAAAGGAAAGGGATCGTCGGGCCATCCTGGCGATGGCGGGGCAGTACAGGGCGGGTTTCGAGTTCCTGGAAACCCAGGCCTTCCCGCCGGATTATGAGCTTGCCCGCCCCTATCACAGCTGGGCAACGGAAAAGGTGCATGTCATTGCCAACGAGGAGGACTTCATCAGCCTCCAGCACATCATGGTGATGTACTACCAGAAGGAGGGGGAGACCCACGGCCCGGTGGTGATGAAGCACTGGCGTCAGGACTGGCGTTACGAGGACACATCCATCCTCCAATACCGGGGAGAGGGCGTCTGGCGGACCCGCGAGCTTGAGCCGGAAACGGTTGACGGAACCTGGTCCCAGACCGTCCACCAGGTGGATGACTCGCCACGCTACGCCTCATTCGGCAGGTGGGAGCACAATGGCAGTTTCTCGCGCTGGACCAGCCAGAACACCTGGCGCCCGTTGCCAAGACGTGAGCACAGCGTGCGCAGCGACTATGACGTGCTTGAGGGGGTCAACCGCCACATCATAACGCCTTCCGGCTGGTACCATGAGCAGGATAACCTCAAGCTGCGGCTGGACGCGCCCGGCGAGCCTGCTGATTCGCCCTACCTGGCACGGGAGCAGGGCCTGAACCAGTACACGCCCATACGGGATGTCAGCTTCGAGGCGGGTGACGAGTACTGGGAAGAGTCAGCTGCGTTCTGGGCGGAGGTCCGTGCCGAGTGGCGCCGGGTCATCCGCGAGCATGACCGGTTCCGGCTGAACCGTGAGCATGAAGGCGACCACCTGTTCCAGGCGATGTTCGAGCTTGCTGATCGCTTCCGCGATGGCGAGTTCGGCAAAGAGGAGGCCCGGGAACGGGTGCGGGATCAGCTCGCTGCCCATGTGGATTGACTAACTCCCGGCCAACTCAACCACTATCCGGTTGACCGGCATGGCGAACTCCGGCGCTCGACCAGGAGACAGCTCCCTGAGAAGCGCCGCCAGTTCATCCAGCATCCGACGTCTGGCCGCGGGTGAAAGCACAAACGCTGCGTAAAAGAACCCCGCCGCTTCCTCGGCAAGTGTTTCGGCAGGCCCCGACATTCGGACCACCTCGGTTTGAACGTCTACCGACGCATTGGGGAAAGCCTCCTTAACAAGCGCAACCAGGCCCTCTGCAGTACGTACCCTGGGATCGCCCAATTCCATTCGTCCGTAATTGGGCAGCTCAACCTGGACATGGCTGTAGATCAGGTCATGAACCTGAGCATAACCGGGAGCCGCCTCCATCGGCCCGTCGACAATGGCAGCAAAACGCCCGCCGGGTGCCAGCAGTCTGGCCATCTCGGACAGCACCAGCATGACTGGATCCATCAGTGTCAGCGCCCAGTGGCAGAGGGCAACATCGACTGAGCTGTCCTCCAGGAAGTCAAGCTGTTGCGCCTGCGCCTCAACCAGCTCGGCGCGCCCGACGGGCAAGCGGGCACGAGCGAGGGCCAATTCGTCCGGCGACATATCAACCCCGATAAGACGCACCTGTGATGGCAGGGCCTCATGGCAGAGGCGCAGAAGTGGACCCGACCCACAGGCGACATCCAACACTACGCGGTCGCGCTCTGGCGCCACTGCATCGGCAAGCCAGGCGTAGCTCGTCCGCCCTTGCTGATCCTGACACCGCATGGCGCAACTTTCGGTGAAACCGGCGTTCTCGTGGTGCACGGCACGCAGATGCGAGCGAAGAGCGGCTGAACCGGGCTCCGCATCCTGTTCAAGGCTGCTGGTCCACTCCGTTCTCAGGGACTCTTGACTCATTGCTTACCTTCCAAAGCGACCGTTGTTCTGATTGAAGTACCGGGTTGTTCACCCAGCGACGGTGATCAGCCACACACGCTGACCGAAACGCCAGGCCTCTGAATCGCCGCACCCGGCGAGATAGCTTGCCAATGGCTCAGTCGCCTGCATCTGCGACAGGCCGACGCGATCATCGAAAACGCAGCGCTGAAGGAAGCCTTCCACGGCGCGGCCCTGGTCAATGCTGGCAACGCTGTCGTAGTGGACTTCCTGAACGTCAACGCGGGCCCCCAGCGTGCGTAACGTTTCAACAATGGTTTCCGCTGACACATAGGGCCGGGTGTGTGCTTCACCGAAGACCGCAAGGTAATGCTGGTGAAACCGCACGTAGTGCCCGGCCTCCGCGCTGTGTGCGATGATCCCGAGGCCTCCCGGCGCAATGGCGGCGAGGAATTGTGTCAGTGCCGCTGCCAGCTCATGTTGCGGGATGGCGTAAAGCGCATGCGTCGCCCAGACGATGTCGTACGCGGTTTCCGGTGGCCTGAAATCCTGCAGCGTTGCTTCAACCTCTGCGACTGGTGAGAAGGGTGGCTCCAGAGCCGAGCGGGCTTCGTTGATGGAGAAGGCTGAGGGGTCCAGCAGCGTCGTCTCGACGGGGTGGATGGCGGCGTCAGCCAGATTGCAATAGTGTGAGAGCGCCCTGGGGAATTTGCCGGACCCGCAGGCAACATCGAGCAAGCGCAGTGGCTGGTCTCCCACACGCTGCTGTTCCTCTTCAAACAGAGCGCGCCAGTCCCTGGCTTGAGCAAGGTGGCGGTAGTCGTCAGTGGCGAGTGCATAGAACGCTTCCATCCCTGCCCGGCCAGCCTCAGACCAATGCGCCGAACTGCGCGACAGCAGATCACTCATTGTCGACGCCCGCCGGTGGCCAGCATATTGGGTTTAGGGAACTTGCCGCTAACTCCCCTGGACCGACGCCGGGCATGAATTTCTGCCAGTCCCCGGAAACCATCGTCGGTGCGTCAACGACCCGCGCGCCGTCAGCGTAATAGGTGTTGGCGAGCACGATGCGGCTGCGGTCCGTCAGGTTTCGCGCCGCGGTGTGGAAGCTCAGGTTGTGATGGAAGCTCACCTCACCGATGTCGAACGGTGTTTCATCCACGGCGACATTGTTGCTCGCGAAAACCTCCGCCACACCGCGGTCATAACCGGTCCCCGACTTCTCGAACGTAACCGCATCCACCAGTTCATGGACATCCAGCGGGTACGCAAAGGCGAGCGGTCCCATGGACAACGGGATGGCCTGCGCCGGAGCCCAGGCTGTCACAACATCGTTGGTGGCCAGCGGGAAATGGTGATCATCAAAATGCCAGGGTGTCCGACCGCACCCCGGCTGCTTGGCCAGCACATTATCGTGATACAGCCGCACGGCATCTGCCCGGATAAGGTCCGCACAGATCTTCGCGAGCCGTGGTGACATCACGTAAGCCCTGAGCAGCGGGTTATCGGGCCAGATCATTTCCAGGCTCAGAAAACGATCCTGCGCGCCATCATCAGGATCAACCCCAAACTCATCGTACAGCAGCCGCTTGAGCTCCGAGCGCAGTTTCATGACCGTGCCGGGCGAGAAGACTTCCTTGAGCTTGATGAAGCCGTTGCGCTGGAAAGAATCAACCTGTTCCCGGGTCAGCGGGTAGGGGGTCGAGAGTTCGGCTATGACGTCGGCATCCGAGGGCATTGCGACATCAGGCATTGGCGGGGCCTGCTCAAACGTGCTTGGCCCGGCACTGTTGTCGGCAAGACTCACATACCAGTCCCACCACGCCTGGTTATCCTGGTCCCAGGGTTCGCTTACGTCTGTATCGGGGGGTGCATTGCTCTCAGCCATTGCCGTTGGTCTCCACGCCGTTTTCATCCTTTGGGAGAAACATACGGTCCGGGAGCCGCAATGATTCACCAAACGCCCGTCGAGCAGCACCACACTTTCAAGCCCCTGCCTCCCGGAGCGCTCTCGCCCGGGTGACTCCGATTTTCATGAGCACGGTTGTGACGATGAAATAAAGGGCGGCGACCTGGAACTGAGTCTCCAGACCCAGGCCGACGTCAAGCAGCAGACCAGAGAGCCCGGGGCCCAGTGCAGTGCCGAGGACCATGACAGCCAGCGCCGTTGCCTTGATCGCACCAAGATGGCGGGTGCCGTAGAATTCAGCCCAGAACGCGGCGGGAATCACGGCATTAGCGCCCGTGGTGAGTGCGAGCAGAAACAGGCCGACGAACGCTGCCCACAGCGTTTCACCCTGGGCGAAAAGCGTAAAACAGAGCACGAGAGGCAGCTGCGTCCAGGGTATCAGCCGCGCGGTGCCTACCCTGTCGAGCAGCCAGCCGGACAGGACCATTGATGCAACCGTAACCCCGACGTAGGCGGGGAAAAGGGAGACCAGGTTGACGTGCTGCCACCCCTTGATGGACGCAAAGTGGACCTGGTGGAAAAAGAATGCCGTGTTAACAGCGGCAGGTCCCAGCAACGCCGGCACCATGAACCAGAAAAGCCAGTGCCCGACTGCTTGATTGCGTGTCCAGTGCCGGTCCTCCATGCCAATGGCTTCATACGGCGTCGCCGATTCCTGGACCGATTGTTCACGCACCAGAAGCCCAAGCAGGACCGGTACTGACAGAGTCACGAAAAGAGCCGCAACACCCCAGAGTAGCCGCCATTCGTAGTTGAGCAGCAGTGCGGCGAAGATCAGTGGCAGAAAAGCTTCTCCCACATTGCCACCCAGGTTGGCAACCGAGATTGCTTTTCCACGCGAGGCGTTGAACCAACGCCCCATGGCCACCACCGCGATCTGCATCGTCATTCCCTGACCCGTCAGGCGCAGCGCGAAAATCACCAATGGCAACATCCACGCGACGGGTGCAACCGCCATAAGCAGGCAGGACAGCGCGAGACAGCCCAGCGTCACCGACCCGAGAACCCGCACATGCAGGCGGTCGGCAAGTCCGCCAACCCAGATCATGGCGATGGCGGCGGCAGCGGTCCCCAGGGTGTAGATCCCGCCCCACTCACCATGGGAGAGGTTGAATTCCTGTCTGATCTCGCCGGCAAACACCGAAATAAAGTAGGTCTGGCCGAAGCTGGCCATGAATACGAGCAGTGCGCCTGCCGCCAACCATCGCGCATGCTGGACCAGAAACTGTAGCTGCCTCACAGGGCCACCGAAGTTGAGTGCCCTGCTGACACGCTTAACCGATTGGGTTGGTATCCCATGTGCGATCCGCGACTATTCAACAGCGTATGCGAGAGACCCCTGTAGTGGGGCTGGATGCTGATGCTCCGCTGAAGTCTAACGGAAACCAGTCCCCGTTTACGCATTGATCAACGGATGTCCAATGGTCTTTTTCCGTCCCGGCTGCGTATTCCAGTGACGAGTGCGCGCATTTGGTCTGAACGCGTCAGTCATCACCGACGAGGGAAGCAAGCGATGACGTCTACCAAACCGAAACTGGACAACCTGGCGTTCTATAATTACGAGCCGCCAGTGGTCGATATAACCAGGGAAGTGCTCGCCGGGCTGTGCCGCCAACAGCCAGTACTGCATCCGAAGTTTCTTTATGATGCGCGCGGATCCCGGCTCTTTGAAGCCATTACTCACCAGCCGGAGTACTACCCGACGACCGCGGAAAAAACCCTTCTGGCCAGGTTAGCACCCGAGCTGGCGCAACTGGTGCCAGAGAATACCCTGCTCGCTGAACCGGGTGCGGGTAACTGTGACAAGGTCCGACTGCTCCTGGAGCACTGGCAACCGCGCGGCTATATGCCGATAGAGATCTCACATGACGAGCTGCTCAATGCCGCCTGGGACCTGGCAGCGGAGAACCCCAGGCTTGCCATTCACGCGGTTCGCGCTGACTATACCAGCCCGGTCGAATGGCCAGATGATGCCAGTGCGCCCCGGCTGGTATTCTTCCCCGGCTCCACGCTGGGCAACTTCGACCCGGCTGACCGTGTGCCCTTTATGCAACGATTGCGGGAACTGGCCGGTGACGGTGGCAGCCTGCTGCTGGGCGTGGATCTGCACAAAGACTCTGCCGTGCTCCACGCGGCCTACAATGATGCCGCTGGCTATACGGCAGCGTTCAACCAGAACATCCTTTACCATCTCAACAGCGTTCTCGGGGCCGGCTTTGACCCGAAAGGCGTGGATCACGTGGCGTTCTACAACGAGTCTGAACGCCGCGTGGAGATGCATCTGCGCTTCCGTGAGGACCAAGACGTCACCATCGACGATCAGACTCTGCGGTTTATCGCTGGCACGAGCATTCACACCGAGAGTTCCTACAAGTTCACGCGACCGCAGCTGCAGGACCTGCTTGAGGACACAGGCTTTGCACTGCGCCACTGGTGGGAAACACCGGAGCCCCGTTTTGCCCTTTGTCTTGCTGACGCGGTTTGAAGCGGCTGTGACTCCAGGTCATCCGCCGCACAGTCAACCGCCAAGCATGGTGACAATGGCATCCTTCGAGGGTACTGAGCCACTGTGTTGAAGCTTGCCGTCCACCGCCACCGCGGGCGTCGACATGACCTGGTACTGCATGATGGCCGAGGGGTCGGTCACCTTTTCAACCTCGGCCTCGATACCCAGCTCCTGTGCAACCTCGCGTATCGCGGTTGCCGTGTTATCGCACTTCTTGCAGCCGGTTCCGAGTACTTCAATTTTCATAGGGTGCTCTCCTTTCTCAAGTTCGCTTTATGGTTGGATCAGGCTCCGCTGAACAGCCAGGGACTGACCCCATTCATGATCCAGCCGACGATCATGAAATTGATCAGCAGGATCACAAAGATGAGACCAAGCAGACGGTACTGCATCACCTGCTTGAGCATGATGAATTCGGGGAAGCTGGCCGCCACCGTGCTCATGCAGAACGCCAGGGTCGTGCCCACCGGCAACCCCTTCACGATCAGGCTCTCCATGACCGGGATAACCGCCGTGGCATTGGAATACAGGGGCAGGCCGGCGAGCACACCGGCAGGCACGCTCCACCACTGCCCGGAACCCAGGTTCGCCGCGAACCAGCCTTCCGGAACGAAGCCGTGCAATGCCGAGCCCAGCGCCACACCGATCAGGACCCATTTCCAGATGCGCCCGACAATCTCGCGGACTTCCGCAACCGCGAATTCATGCCGGTCCGAAAGGGTCATCTTCTGGCCGTTCGCGGCTTGTTCCACCTCGTCCTGGGGCGCATCTCCGGCCTGCTGGTAGGCCCTGGCGGCGAATGACTGGAGCCAACGCTCACCGCGGAGAAAGTCCAGAATCGCGCCGCCGGTGACGCCCACGAACACGCCGATAACCACATACACCAGGGTGAACTGCCAGCCCAGCAGGCTCCAGAGCATGATGACCGCCACCTCGTTGATGATCGGCGATGTGAACAGGAACGCCATGGTCACGCCCAGCGGGATACCGGCGCTGGTAAAGCCCAGGAACAGCGGGATGCTGGAGCAGGAACAGAAGGGGGTGATCGCCCCGAAGCCCGATCCCAGGAAGTAACCCGTTACCCGGTGCCGATGCTGGATGTAATGGCGCACCCGTTCCAGGTTCAACGAGGCCCGGGCGAGCGCGATCACATAGATCATCACCACGAGCAGCACGAGGATCTTGGTGGTATCCTCGACAAAGAAGTGGATGGCATCGGCCAGCCGGGTGCCCTCCTGGAACCCCAGGAGCGTGTAGACAATCCAGTCAGCAAGCCAGGTGAAGATCGCGAGCATTGGAATCCTCATTGGTTGAATGTTCGATGTCACCCATGAGGACGAACGAGCCCCGGAAAGGATGCTCGCTTTTCTCAGATCAATGAGGAACAGGTGGCCCATGGCGTACGAATGTGTTCTTAACGCATGGAACGAGCACAGTGAGGAACTGGAAGGATTCCTGGCGCAGAGGGCGGACTCCTCCGCAGAGGCCGAGGACCTGCTTCAGGAGGTATTCACCCGGGCCATGCTGGAGGGCAGCGCTTTCTGCGAGTTGAACAACGCTCGGTCATGGCTGTTCCGGGTTGCCCGGAATCAGCTGATTGACACCCATCGACTGAAAAAGCCCCACGACGAGCTCAATGAAGGCGGGATCAAGGCTCCGGTGGAAACCCGGGCGCCGATTTCCGAGCTGCAGCAGTGCATCCTGCGGAACCTGCCGGATCTCGAGGAGGCTGACCGGCACATACTGGAAGCCTGCGATCTTGAGGGCATGACGCAGAAGGACTACGCGGCGGGTAATGGGCTGTCACTGGCCGCCACCAAGGCCCGACTGCGTCGCGCCCGGCAACGCCTTCGCACCCAGCTCGTCAGCAACTGCAGGGTCGTGCTCGATGAGCAGGGAAAGGTCTGCTGCCACCGTGCGCTTCCCATCGATAGTGCGTGATCCCGCACTATCGTCGCATGCTTTACATCCCCGGACCTGCCTACTGGATCCATGGTGTACGATCACACGCCACGCCAATGATGATGGCCAACGCGACCCATACGGAACGGTAACGCTCGCAAAGGCCCACCCCTCCAGTGGTGTCTTCGGAAACTAAATCAGTTTACTTTCTCGACTGTCCTGTCTAGTATTACGAATATCGCATATGCAATCCTTGCAATATATGGATTTTCAAATATGAAGCGCCGAGTCCTTTTTGTCTGCACCGCCAACAGCGCCCGCTCCCTGATGGCAGAGGCCTTGTTGAAGCACATGGCCGGTGACCGTTTTGAGGTAGCCAGTGCCGGCACCGAGCCAGTGCGTCCGCATCCCATGGCGTTACAGGTTTTGCAGGAGGCCGGAATCAACGTGGACGACCTCCATAGTAAGCCGTTGGCGGATCTGGAGGATGAGCAATGGGATTACGTGATTACCCTGTGCGAGAAGGCAGCCAGCGAATGCGGGACTGTCTGTCAGCCCGCCCAGCAGATTGCCTGGGATTTTCCGGACCCCGTGCCCGGCAACCGCCACGCCACCTTCGCCCGCACGCTCAAGGAGCTGAAGGAGCGTATCGGCCTGTTTACCCTCGTACACCAGAAAGAGACTGGTATGAAGTCGCTGGAATATAACCCGGTGGCGGTATTCCGGGCGCTTGGAGACGAGTTGAGGCTGGCCAGCCTCTTGTTGATCCGTGATCAGGGAAAACTCTGTGTCTATGAGTTGACCATGGCACTGGATGTGTCGCAGCCCAAGGTCAGCCGGCACCTTGCAACACTGAAGGAGGCAGGTCTGCTGGAAACGGAGCGCCAGGGCCAATGGGCCTACTATTACCTGCATCCCCAGCTGCCCGAGTGGTTGACCCGGGTGCTCGCTGAGACTTCGGACAGTAATACCAAACTGATAGAAAACGAAAAATCGCGACTTCAGGCCATGCCGGACCGACCCGGCGTGTAACCTGTCTAACGCAAGGTTATTCACAGGCATAACGATCAACCCTGGAGCAGATTATGAGCAGGATAAAGGTGGGTATTAACGGATTCGGCCGTATTGGCCGGTTGGCCCTGAGGGCCGCCTGGGAATCACCGGAGATGGAGTTCATTGCCATTAACGACCCGGGTGCCGATGCGGCAACTCTGGCGCACCTGTTGAACTTTGACAGCGTGCATGGCCAATGGAGCCATGAGGCCAGCGCCGAAGGCGAGGATATGGTGATCGAGGGCCAGCGGATTCATGTCACCCGCAACAAGACCATTGCTGATACTGACTGGTCCGGTTGCGATCTGGTAATCGAAGCCAGTGGCAAGATGAAGACGGTGGAAGTTCTGCAGGGTTATCTGGACCAGGGCGTGAAACGCGTGGTTGTGACTGCCCCAGTCAAGGAAGCCGGCGCGAAGAACATTGTGGTCGGGGTGAATGAAGATATCTTCGACCCCGCCAACGACCGTATCGTGACCGCCGCCTCCTGCACCACCAACTGTCTGGCGCCGGTGGTGAAGGTGATCCACGAGAAACTGGGCATCAGGCACGGCTCCATCACCACCATCCACAGCCTGACCAACACCCAGACCATTCTGGACGCGCCCCATAAGGATCCGCGACGGGCCCGGGCCTGTGGCAGCTCGCTGATCCCTACCAGCACTGGCTCGGCGACTGCCATCATCGAGATCTTCCCCGAGCTCAGGGATCGGCTCGACGGCCATGCTGTGCGTGTTCCGCTGACCAATGCATCGCTGACCGATTGTGTATTTGAAGTGGAGAAGGCGACGGATCGTGAAACGGTCAACAAACTGCTCAAAGAAGCGGCCGAAGGCGAACTGAAGGACATCCTGGGCTATGAAGAGCGCCCGCTGGTTTCCATCGACTACAAGACCGACCCCCGTTCGTCCATCGTCGATGCCCTCTCCACCATGGTGGTCAACGGTACCCAGGTAAAAATCTACGCCTGGTACGACAATGAGTGGGGCTACGCCAACCGCACCGTCGAGCTGGCGCGCAAGGTGGGCTCCGTCTGAAATGAAAGCCGCCATCCGACAGTACCTGGTCATTACCGGCAACTACTGGGCCTTCACCCTGACCGATGGGGCCCTGCGGATGCTGGTCGTGCTGCACTTCCACCAGCTGGGCTACTCGCCGCTGGAAATCGCCCTGCTGTTCATCTTCTATGAGTTCTTTGGCGTGGTGACCAACCTGGTGGGTGGTTACCTGGGTGCCCGTATGGGCCTCAATCGAACAATGAACATCGGGTTGTTCCTGCAGATTATCGCCCTGGCCATGCTGGCGGTACCGGCGGCGATGCTGACAGTGCCCTGGGTGATGGCGGCCCAGGCACTGTCCGGCATTGCCAAGGACCTGAACAAGATGTCCGCCAAGAGCGGCATCAAGTTGCTGGTGCCGGACGAACAGCAGGGCACCCTGTATAAGTGGGTTGCCATTCTCACCGGTTCCAAAAACACCCTCAAAGGGGTTGGCTTCTTCCTTGGCGGTGTGTTGTTGATGGCGGCAGGCTTCAAGGGGGCGGTGATCATTATGGCGGTGGCCCTTGGCGCTGTCTGGCTCGCCAGCCTGCTTCTGTTGGGGCAGGATCTGGGCAGGAGCAAGGCCAAGCCCAAATTCACCGAGATCCTCTCCAAAAGCCGGGCTATCAATGTGCTTTCGGCCGCGCGGATGTGCCTGTTCGGTGCCCGGGATGTGTGGTTTGTGGTGGCCTTGCCGGTTTACCTGCACACGGTGTTCGGCTGGGACTTCTGGAAAGTGGGCGGTTTCATGGCCACCTGGGTGATTGGCTACGGTTTTATCCAGACAATTGCCCCGAAGATTACCGGCCATTCCGATGGCAGATCGGGGGCCGTTGTCTGGGCTCTATCGCTGGCGCTGATTCCGGCAGGTATCGCCGGTGCGCTGGTGGCCGGCTGGTCACCTGAGATTGTCGTTGTCGGTGGGCTTTTGTTATTCGGCATATTGTTTGCGATCAACTCATCACTGCACAGCTACCTGATTGTCAGCTACGCCCGCGGTGATGGCGTATCACTGGATGTGGGCTTCTACTACATGTCGAATGCTGCAGGCCGGCTCCTGGGCACCGTCCTTTCCGGCTGGATTTACCAGGCGTATGGCCTTGAGGCCTGTCTCTGGATTTCCGCGGCACTGGTCGCTTGCGCGGCCGCTTTGTCATTGATGTTGCCAGAAAAACGGCCGATACCGATGGAACAGTGACAGCTTCGGGTTGTTGCATGGTGAGTTTTCAGCAGCATCAACGCCAGTTGGTTTCCGGAGACTGCCTGTGAGTCGCGTGATGGCGTGATCCTGCGGATGCTCTCTTTGGCCTTTTAGTAATCCATGGCCTTTTCGCCTGTATCCTTTTCGGGTTGCGTTCGTCTTCCTTGGAGCAAGGCCGAAAAATATCGGCTGTGAGAATCTCCACGCACCAACAATGAAGACAACCATCATGACTGAAACCCCAGGGAAAAACTGGGCTGTACGGCTTACGCTTGGCGTCATCATCGCAGCCATAGCAGGACTGGCCATCTGGGGCGTGCTGAGCCGGCAGGCAGAGCTGGCGGAATCCCCACGCTTTGAAGGGCCGCCAGTCGCGGTCAATACAGTAACTGCAGAGGCCGGAAGGCTAAGGGAGGGTCGACGCTATCTGGCCGAAGCCGAAGCGGTCGAGAAAGCCGACGTTTCCGCACACGTAACGGAAACAGTAACCCGGGTGGCGGTTGACGAAGGCGACCCGGTAGCCGCTGGCGATGTCCTGGTACGCCTGGATAAGGCCAGGGTAGCGGCGCGGCTGGACGGAGTAGCTGCTGAGCTGGATGAGGTCCGCGCACAACGCGAGGCGGAACGCGCAAACCGCCAGGCTCTAGGCCAGTCCGCTGACTATTGGGCCAACGAAGTTGAGCGCCTGCGAAAGCTGCGGAAGCAGGATGCCGTGTCCCAGTCGGATCTGGACGAGGCGGTGAACCAACTCGACCAGACCCAGGGCAACCTGAAAGCCAAACGCGAGCAGGTCAAGGCGCTCGCCTCACGCTTGGAGTCCCTGCGTGCCCGGCGTGAAGAGCTGCGTAGCCTGAAGGCAAAACATACACTTCGGGCGCCTTTTGACGGGGTTGTCACTGCACGTGACGTGGACCCCGGCGATCAGGCCAGGCCCGGCCGAACTCTTGTGCGAGTGAGCAGCACCGAGGATATGCGGCTGGCCTTCGGGGTTCCCAAAGCGGACCGCCCGGCCGTGAAAGCGGGCCGGGATGTGCGTTTCACCCTGGCGGGAGAATCCCGGCAAGAGACCATCGACCGGGTCCATCCCGCCCTTGATTCCGCCCGTCTGGCGCGGGCGGAGGTGGATCTTCCGGCAGGTATCAGCGTGGCGCCCGGGGCCGAGGTCAGGGTTAACGTTGCGTTGCCACCCCTGGAAGATGCCGTCCTGATCCCCATGGGCGCCCTGGCGGGTGGCGATAGACAGCCTACGGTGTATGTGGTTGCCGACGGGAAGGCACGCGCCCGAACCGTAACCGTGCAGGGCCGGGATGGCGACCGGGTCGCGGTCTCCGGGGTCAAGCCGGGAGAGTCGGTGATCACAACCCCCTATCTGGGCTGGACGCGCCTGGCGGACGGCATGCCGGTAACGCGGGTGCAGCCATGAGATTGATTGACTGGGCGCTTGCTCGACCCAAGGCACTTCTGGCAGTCGTCCTGCTCATCGTCATCTGGGGCGTGCTTGCCTATGCCCGCACGCCTGTTGACCTGTTCCCGGACACTGAGCCGCCCCAGGCCGTGGTGGTCGCCACCCAGCCCGGGGCAAGCGCCAGTGACATAGCCTCCGATGTCACCCAGGTCCTGGAGAAAGAGCTCAACACCCTGGACGGCGTCACCAAGCTCACCAGCACCAGCCGCGACGGCGTGGCGGCGGTTCGCGTGGAGTTCGGCTACTTCAAGACACTGCCCCAGGCAACAGCAGCCGTGGGGAACGCCCTGGATCGGGTTACGGGTGACCTGCCGACGGATATGGCCCGCCCGCGTGTGTTCCCCGTGAGCGAGGCCACCAGCCCTGTGATGACCCTCGCCCTGCGCCCCAGGGCCGATAGTCCCAAGGATCTCAGTGATATCCGGTTGCTCGCGGCCAATCCGATCCAGGACCGCCTTCTGGCACTCGAGGGCGTCGGGGACGTGGAAGTGTTCGGGGGGCATGATCCCGAAGTGCGTGTCGCCCTGGATCGTGAAGCGCTGGCCGCGCAGGATCTTGGTGTGGAGCAGGTGGTGGCTGCGCTGGAGGGCGCCAACGTCACCATACCCGCTGGTCGCGTGGAGTCGGACTCCGGAGAGTACCTGGTGACCGTGGCTGGCGAGGCTGCCAACCCGGATGAGCTCGCGCGGCTGCCTCTGCGCCAGGGGCCGGAAGGCACGGTCCGCCTGGGCGATGTGGCGGATGTGCACCTGGGTACCGCTGAAGCGCGCAGCCTATACCATGGCAACGGCGAGCCAGCGATTGCTCTTAACATCCTGCGCCCGAGAGAAGGCGCTACCCTGAACGCCATCAAGGACGTGAAGGACGAGTTGCCCGCGTTGAGAGCGAGCCACCGCGATGTCCATTTCGAGATCGCGGGCAGCCAGCAGAACCTGATCGAGGTCAACGCTAGCGGGCTGCGCAGCAGCGTGATCCAGGCGGTGATTCTCACCATCGCCGTGATCCTGGTTTTCCTGGCCGACGTGCGGGCAGCGGCGGTCGCCTCAGTGAGCATCCCGCTTGCATTTCTGGGCGCTCTGGCGGTGCTGGGGTTCACGCCATACTCGTTCAACATGGTCACCATGTCCGGGCTGATCATCGCGGTGGGTCTGGTGATCGACTCGGCGGTTGTCGTGCTTGAAAACATCATCCGCCGCCACCGCGCGGGCATCGACAGGGATGCCACGGAGTCCGCCCGCGCGGGGGCCAAACAGGTGGCTACAGCGGTAACCGCGGGCATTCTCACCACCGTGGTGGTGGTTCTGCCCGTGATGTTTGCAGGCGGCTATCTTGAACGCGTCATGCGGCCCCTCAACCTGATGATCGTAGTGACGCTTATTGGTTCGCTCCTGGTCGCGCTCACTGTGATCCCCGTGCTTGCAGCACGCCTACTGGACCGCCCCCGAAACCGGACCTGGCGTCTGGAGCGCTGGCTTGGCGCCGTGGGCACGGGCACCGACCGCCTGGGCGATTTGATCGCCCGCCAGGTTCGCCGCGCACTGCGCCACCGCTGGCTTACCCTGGTTCTGGCGGTAGTCTTTCTCGCGGGCACCATGCGCATCGTGCCCCCGCTGATCGGCAATGAACTGATGCCGCCCATGGACACCGGGATCGCCACCATCAGTTTCGAGACGCCAGCCCATTTCAGCCTGGATCGTGTCGAGACGGTTCTGGAGCGGGTGGAAGCCGAGATTGAACGGACACCCGGGGTGCGTCGGGTATCGTCAGTGGTCGGATCGGAGCCCGGCCGGATCAGCTTTGGCAGCGGCGGCGCCACGGCTCAGACCGCTACCATCACGGTCTACCTGGTGGACCGAACCCGGCGCGAGGCGGATATCTGGACCATCATGGACGGCTGGCGCGCATCACTGGACAGGTTGCCCGGAATCAAGGGGTATACGGTTTCTGAGTTCGGCGCCACGCCCATCTCCACGACCAAGGCACCGCTCGATGTCATTATCAGCGGGCCGGATACGGTGGTGCTCGATGAGCTCGGCAAGCGGGCCCTGGCAGAGCTTCAGGGGATGGCCGGCGTTCTGGACATGCGCCGCAGCTGGCTTATCGACAAGCCCGAGCGGACCGTCACGGTGGATCGCGAATCAGCCCAGCGCCTGGGGCTGTCCAATGCGGACACGGGCCATGCTCTGGCCGCCGCCATTGACGGCCTGCCGGCGGGCAATCTGCGCCTGGAGGGCTTCCTGGACATTCCCATCCGCGTGGCCTATGCCGACACCGCTGTGGATCGCGCTGGTGGTATCGGTGGGGTCTATCTGCCAACACGGGAAGGGCCGGTACCGCTCAGAACAGTCGCCGATGTAACCACCCGCTGGACAGTGCCCGCCATTACGCGCGAGGACCTCAAGCAGACGCTGGATATTACGGCGGTGAACCGCGGTCACACCGTTGCTGATGTCGCAGCAGAAGCGCGCAAGAGGCTGGACCGGGTTGATGTTCCGGCCGGCTACAGCATCGAAGTGGGGGGTACCGTCACGGACCTGCAGGCCAATCAGGGCCGGATGCGGGCCGCGCTGATCCCCGGCTTCGGGATGCTGGCGCTGCTGTTATTCGCGCTTTTCGGAACGCTCAGACACCCGCTGGCCATCATGGCCGCCATTCCGCTGGCGATCGCCAGTGCCCTATGGGGTCTTCTGGTGTTCGGCAAGCCTATGAGCATGCCGGCGATCATGGGCCTGATCCTGCTCGGTGGCACCGTGGTCAATAACAGTATTTTGCTGCTCGACTTCGTCCGCCAGATTCAGGAAGATGGGCGCGAGCGGACTGAGGCGATCGTGGAGGCCGTCCGCCTCCGGTTGCGTCCGGTGCTGATGACCACCGTATCCACGGTCCTGGGGCTGTCGCCACTGGTGTTCGAGATGGCGGTGGGCCTGGAGCGCATGAGCCCGCTGGGTATCGCCGCCGCCACCGGACTCCTTGTGGGCACGGTGCTGACCCTGGTGGTGCTGCCAGTGCTGTTCAGCCTGCTGGACGATGCCGCCGGTGCGTTGCGGCGAATGACCGGGCGATAATAAATTATCGTGGACACCGATGAGGGCGACCAGCGTCTTGGCCTGCTGCCCGAGAACGTGCGCAAATACAGCGCTGTGTTCAATACGGTTGCGCCAGGCACGCCATTGGAGGGCGTGCTCCGACGTGCGAATTTTACTTTGTCCGGTCAGCGACAATTCTTTTGGCCGATTGGGGTCTGATTTCAATACCATCAGTGTCGGCGTTTCAAGCAGCGCTTGCCGGTTTGATGGAAGAGATTCCGTACCGGGGCCGAATCCATCTGACCGCGGAGGGCAGTGAGCTTGTTAGAGCGTCTCGACATTTACCGCCAGGCCATGGACCAGGCCTACAACTGTGTCATGATCACGACGGCGGACCTGGATCGGCCGGGTCCCGCCATCGTCTACGTGAACCGGGCCTTGTGCATCATGACCGGTTACACCTCCGAGGAGCTCATCGGTGCTACGCCGCGTATTCTCCAGGGGCCAAGGACCGACCCCTCGGTTCTTCAGCGACTGCGCCGCAGGCTGTCGGCAGGCGAGGCCTTCCAGGCATCCACGGTCAACTACAGCAAAGACGGCACACCCTATCTCGTCGAGTGGAATATCAGCCCCATATGGGACGAGGAGGGGCGCGTGGAGTACTTCCTCTCGGTGCAGCGGGACATCACTTCCCGCGCCGAGGCGGAGCAGTTCAGCCAGACGCTGCTCAACAGCCTCGGGGAGGGCGTTTTCGGCATCAACGCCGAGGGGGAGTTCACCTTCGTCAATCCGGCCGCCTTGCAACTGCTTGGTTACGACCATGAGGAGGAACTCCTCGGCCAGAACAGCCACCAGCTCACGCACCACACGGACCCCGACGGCCAGCCCTATCCTGAAGAGGCCTGCCCCATCTACCGGGTCATGCAGACCGGCGACCCCCTGGAGGCCTGGCAGGACGAGTTCTGGCGCCGGGACGGTAGCCGTTTCCCGGTTGAAACCTATGCCACGCCGCTGTGGCGGGACTTGGGCTCTGTCTTCGGTGGCGTGGTCATTTTCCGGGACATCTCCGAGCAGAAGCGCCTGGAGAGGGAGCTGGAGCAGCAGGCTACGCACGACCGACTAACCGGCCTGTACAACCGGGGCTTCTTCGATCAGGTCCTCGACAAGGAGATCGGCCGCGCCGCCCGATACGGGCACCCCTTGAGTCTGATCCTGATGGATATCGATCATTTCAAGGCGATCAACGATACCTACGGCCATCTCGTCGGGGACGAGATACTGAAGGGGCTGGCTGCCAGCATGGCCAGACGCCTGCGCGAGCCCGACACCCTCGCACGGTGGGGCGGCGAGGAGTTCATCGCGCTGCTGCCGGCCACGCAGGCAACCGGGGCACGGGAGCTGGCCGAGGGGATACGCAAGCAGGTCGCTGATGAGGCGTTTCCCGACGTCGGTCACATTACGATCAGCCTGGGGGTGGCCGAGCTGGAGCCGGGGGAATCCCTCAAGGACCTTACCAGACGCGCGGACGATGCGTTGTACGCAGCCAAGTCGGCGGGCCGCGACCAGGTTCGTACGGCGTAGCCGAAGGCGGACCCTGCTTACCCGGGATTGTGATGGCGTGCATCGTAACGCCAGCTCGACGGACGAATTGAGTGGAGTTAACCCGTATCAGTGGACCGATTCCGGTTTGAGTTCATGAGCGTGCTCAGCATGCTTGCGCTCTATCTTACCGATGACATCTGGCCGGTGGCTGAATGGCGTTGGTGCTGGTCATACCAACCTTCGATGAACCGGAACACCTCCATGGAAAAGCCGTCATCATTGCCTCGGCTGCTATAATGGCCTCATCTTAAATGCAGAGTAGGGGGGCAACATGGACACCAACGCCGACTTCACCCAACCAGCTCTGGTTCACGCCGAGCAGGAGCCCTGGGTAGCCTCGCCGATGCCGGGCGTGGAACGGCGGATGCTCGACCGCGTTGGTGGCGAAGTGGCCCGTGCCACCTCCATCGTGCGCTACGCGCCGAACAGCGCCTTTTCACCGCACACTCACGGAGGCGGCGAGGAGTTTCTGGTGTTGGAAGGCACGTTTGAAGACGAATATGGGCAATTCCCAGCCGGCACGTACGTCCGCAACCCGCCAACATCGCGACATACCCCAGGCTCTACCGAGGGGTGCATCATTTTCGTCAAGCTCTGGCAGTTTGATCCGGATGATCGGCTGCAATTCCATACAGACGTGCGTGCCAACCTCCAGGCGACAGCACCTGGGCTATCTGAGGCTCTGCTTCACCAGGGCGATAGTGAGCGTGTTACCTACACCGAAGCCGAACCAGACAGTAGCGTCATCGTGGCACCCTCCGCAGGAATCGAAATCTTTGTGCTCGGCGGATCACTGATCTCGGAAACACAGACGCTGGAGCGCTATTCCTGGCTCCGTCTGCCGCCCGGTGAAGGTTACCATGGCGCTGCCGGTAAGAGCGGTGCGCGCATCTGGATGAAGACTGGCCATCTGGAGAGTGTCCAACGGCCGCCGCAGTGACCGTACGCCCCTCAGCCTCTTCTCCTGATATCGAGGTCCGATGAACCAGACAGATATCGCCATCGTCGGCGGCGGACTGGCCGGCGTCGCGCTTGCCGAACAGCTTCAGCGCGAAGGCGTGGATTATCAACTCTTTGAAGCCCGCGGCCGGCTTGGCGGTCGGATCGAGTCCACAGCCTATGATGGGGCCCGTTTTGATCTGGGGCCTGCCTGGTTCTGGCCTGTCCAGCCCCGGCTCATGGCCGTCTGCGAGCGACTGGGCGTGGGCGCCTTTGAGCAGTTCAGCGAGGGCGAACCGCTGTTCGAGGATAGTGTAAGACAGATTCATCGTGGTATTGGTTTCGCCAGCATGGCCGGTTCACTCCGGATTGATGGCGGCGCTTCCGCATTGATTGATGCCTTTGCCCGCGATCTGCCGCCCTCCCGGCTGCATCTCGACGCAGCGGTGCAGTCCTTGTCAGATCGGGGCCACCTGCAGCTGAGGAACGGCAGCGCCTGGCAGGCGCGACGGATTGTCCTGGCGATTCCGCCCCGTATTGCGGCCCAGCTGTGGTTTGACCCGGAACTCACCGCTGACCAGCAACGAAGGCTCACGGTGACGCCAACCTGGATGGCCGGACAGGCGAAACTCGTGGCCATATACGACGCGCCTTTCTGGCGTCAGGATGGCCTGTCGGGCGATGCGATGAGTCAGAGCGGCCCGTTGATGGAAATCCACGACGCCTCACCGGCGGCCGGGCGTCCAGGGGCGCTATTTGGCTTTTTCGGTGTGCCGGCATCGGCGCGCAACGCCAACCGCCAAGCGCTGGTCTCGGCCTCGCTGGCGCAGCTGGGGCGCCTTTTTGGCAATCGGGCGGAAGAGCCTGTTAAAACCGTTATCAGAGACTGGGCCACCGAACCGGAAACCGCCACCGACGCCGACCAGGTTAGCATGGAGCACCCGTCTGCCGAGATCACAGGCAGTATTCAAAGCATCTGGCACGGTAAGGTCCTGTTCGGCGCCTCAGAGATGGCGCCCCAATTCGGCGGTTACATGGAAGGTGCCCTGGAACAGGCAGAGCGGATCGCTCAACACCTGCTCGGCGATACAATCTGATCCATCCACTCAACTGGGAGATCGTCAGGAATGCCGTCACTTCAGGATCAACTGCTGAAACAGGGACTGGCCGATGAGAAACAGGCCAAGGCTGTTAAAACGGAAAAGAAACAGCAGCAGAAGCAGCGCAAGCAGCAGCCCAAGGGCACGCAATCGGTCAACGAAACCCGTGAGCGGGCCCGGCAGGCACGGGAAGAGCAGGCTGCCAGGGATCGGGAACTGAACCGCCAGCGCGAGGAGGAAGCGCAACGGCGGGCGGTTCAGGCGCAGATCCGCGAGCTGGTGGAATCCAACCGTTTGAGCCGGGAAGGCGCTGAGACCCCTTACCAGTTCGTGCATAACAGCAAGATCAAGAAGCTGTATGTGCACGAACAGAGCGTGGATGCCCTGGCCCGGGGGCAGTTGGCGGTCGTCTGCCTTGAAAGCACCTACCATGTCGTTCCGGAAAGCATCGCCCGCAAGATCCAGGAGCGTGACGAGTCAGTGGTCGTCGTCCTCCATCAGCGTGGTAAAGAGGCCGATGACGGGGAAGATCCCTACGCCGGGTTCGAGATCCCCGATGACCTGATGTGGTAGGTCATTGCAATCAGTCCCGGGGATCCCTCTCTGACCATCCCCGCCATGCCCCTCGACGATGCACACTTTGGCTCCTCCACGGCCAGGGCGTTGGATTAATCTCTCGACAGTTTGCTACCGCACAGATGGAAGCCGGCTGTTACGCATATACTGTGTCTTCCAGACACTGGTGAGGCACTTCGAGTACCGTAGGAATCTTTACGCAGCCTTCTCCCGCGTCTCACTCCCACGAGCAGTATCGACCGAACAGTTTGGAGCGCCTGGACGCGCTGATTTTCCTGAGAACAGGCGGATGAGGTCGTCCCATGTTTGTGTCCACAAACATATTACGGAGGATGAGATGAAGCTGGCCGAATTTATCCAGACAAACATGGAGTCACTGCTGCAGGACTGGGACGCCGCTGCTCTCGAACTCGCCCCTCAATTGACGCGCGAAGACAGCCCCGGCCTGAGAGACCATGCGCGCGAGATGCTGGAATTCATCTCACAGGATCTCAGGACCTCCCAGACCAGGGAAGAGTCGGCCCACAAGGCCCTTGGAAAAAACAAAGCCTTCATTTTTGGCGGCCAGGCAACCCATGGCACAAACCGTCTCCATCAGGGTATGTCGATGGTCCAGATGGTGCAGGAACTCCATGCCTTGCGAGCTCGGGTTATCGAGGCATGGAGCGATGAACAGCGAGGCCTCACTCAAAAAGACATTGATGAATTGGTGCGTTTCAACGAAGCCATTGACGAATTGGTTGTCAACTCAGTGTCCAGCTTCTCGGCCCTCAAAGATCAGTCGACACGCCTGATCGACACCATGCTCACTGTCTCTCCTGACCCCGCCGCCATATTTGACCCCGATGGCAGGTTCCTGTTTCTCAACGCGGCGATGGCTGACCTGATCAATGCGCCGCACCGCAGCGTTGTTGGTAAAACCTCTCAGGAGCTGGGTCTGGACCTGGCTATCGACTTTAACGACATGATCACCCCAACCGTTACCACCGGCCGGACTCAACGCAGAGAGGTTCACCACCGCTTACCCTCAGGCCGTGACCAGTATTTTGACTGCCAGTTTGTCCCGGTTTTTGACGCTCAGAACCAAGTTGAAGCTGTCGTCAAGATGTCGCGGGACATCACCGAGCGCAGACAGAGTGAGCATCAGGTCTGGCGAAGCGCCAATTTCGACTCGCTCACCGGACTCCCAAATCGGCGGCTATTCCTCGACCGGCTTGGGCAGACCTTGCTGGAGGCCCAGCGGAAGAACAGCTCCTTTGCCCTGTTATTCGTCGATCTCGACTTCTTCAAGCAAACCAACGACCAGCTTGGCCACGAGGCCGGCGACCAGCTTTTGACACAGGTGGCAGCACGGATAAACACCAATATCCGGGCCATAGACACTGTGGCTCGGCTCGGCGGAGACGAATTCACCCTGATCCTGAAGGAAACCAACAGGGAAGGTGCGAAGTATGCTGCCATGGCGCTTCTAAGCCGTCTCGAACAGCCATTCGAGGTTGATTCTCACCAGATACACATTTCTGCGAGCATCGGCCTGACGCTTTTCCCCGATGACGGCACGGATGCCGACAGGTTGATGCACAATGCCGATCAGGCCATGTACGCCGCCAAAGAGCATGGCGGCCAGCAGGTTCAAGTCTACGAGGCCTGGATGGGCAAGCTCGAATCAGAGCACATGAGATTGAACAGGGATCTGGATACTGCGCTCAAGAAGAGCCAGCTGGAGGTTTATTACCAGCCTATCGTCGACATCCGCACTGGCGCCATATCCAGGGCGGAAGCATTACTCCGGTGGAATCATCCAGACAAGGGGCTTCTGACCCCCAGCGCCTTTCTCGGCGTCACTGAGCAAAGTGGGATGACAGACGCAATCAGCACCTACGTTCTGGAACAGGCGGTGATCTGCTCGCTCCGGTGGCGCGCCCAGAGTGGCGATGCCTTTCCGATCAACATTAACGAATCAGCGGCCACCTTTGCTACCCGAAACCTTGTCGACCGCTGGCGGGCACGGCTGACACTAATCGGCATGGATGAGAGCTGGGTCACAATGGAGCTGAGCCCGGCCTGCTTGATCAACATTCATGCCTGCGAGGTCAATCCTGTGGAAAGCTCAGGTTTGTCGGGGGTGCGGCTACACCTGGCCATCGACGCTTTTGGCGTCGAACCGTTCTCACTGATGGCGCTTCAGGAATTCAGGATTGGCAGCGTCAAAGTCGACAGAGAGTTGATCAGGGACGTTGGCCAGGGTGGTGATGCAGACCGCATGCTGGAACTCATAATCGCTATGGCTCACGCGATAAACGTTAACGTGGTTGGAGTGGGCATTGAAACGCAAGAGCAGTTGGAATTCCTCTCCCAGGCTGGTTGTGACTATGGCCAGGGCTTCCTGTTTTCCAAGCCCTTATGCCAGGACGATTTCGAGACCTTGTTAAGGCAGGACCGCCAGTTGATGCCTTCCTGAAGACGCTCGACCCAGGATGTGTTCTCCGGATGCTTACAGACGCTCGTCTTGTCGCTCCGTTGTGGCACCTGCGGTGTTAATATCTGGCTCGAAGCACTCGCGGATCGTGCCTATGATCCAAAGGGATGGCGTGAACAGGGGAGTGTAATGACCCCAAAGCTGCAGAACGCGGGCATAGATGCCTGGCTGGTCAGATTCTCAGAGAGGATCGATCCGGCGGTTCAGCCGTGGATCAGTGCCTTCTGCCAGGACTGTCGGGCCGCCTTTGGCGGCCTGCTGGTGGATCTGGTGCCGTCCTACACCACGGTCCTGGTGCAGTACGACCCCGAGCAACTGGATGATACGGGCGCCCGGCGGGTGATTGAGCGGGTTCTTGAGCGCCTGGCCCCTGATCGCAGTATGGGCGGAGGGCGTCTGGTGGAGATCCCCGTCTGGTATGACCCCAGCGTGGGGCCGGAGCTTGAGCGCATCGCTGCCCGCCACGGCTGGACACCCCAGCAGGTGGCTGCAGCCCATGCCGCCAGCGAGTATCAGGTATTCGCGCTGGGGTTTGTGCCGGGGTTCGCGTTCATGGGCATGGTCTCACCCCAACTGGCCATGCCACGGCTGGCAACGCCCCGGAAAAAAGTCCCCCGGGGAAGCATCGCCATCGCCGAACGCCAGACTTCGGCCTACCCCCAGCAGACACCTGGCGGCTGGAACCTGGTTGGCCGCACCCCAGTGGTGCTTTTTGATGCCGAACGAACCCCGATGACCACACTGGAGCCGGGGGACCGGGTCCGGTTCATCCCCGTCAGTCGTGAAACCTTCCTCAAGCTTGGTGGTGATACCAGCCCGGTGGAAGAGGTCCCCCAATGAGCTTTGCCGCAGCACTTCGCGTCGAAAAGGCGGGGCCCCTGGCACTGTTGCAGGATGGGGGGCGGTTCGGGGTGCGCCACCTCGGCATCACTCAGGGCGGGCCCATGGACTGGCATGCCGCGGGCTGGGCCAATGCCCTGCTGGGGAACGATCCCGGTGCGGCGGTCCTTGAAGTGGCCATCGGCGGCCTGAGGCTTGTCGCGGAGGCGGAGCTGACCCTGTCGCTGTGTGGTGCGGATCTCAGCGCCACT
>JBNJDI010000026.1:0-25740 GCA_051744725.1 Pseudomonadota bacterium
TACCTCACCGAAGCCTTCGGTATTCCCCAGATCTCCACGGGCGACATGCTCCGTGGCCACGTGAAGGCCGGAACCGAACTTGGCAGGAAAGCGCAAGAGGTGATGAACGCGGGTCAGCTTGTATCCGATGACCTGATCATCGGCATGCTCAAGGAGCGCATTGCTGAGGATGACTGTAAGAACGGCTATCTGCTGGATGGCGTGCCCCGGACGATTCCCCAGGCGGAATCACTCCAGGAGCAGGACATCAAGATCGACTACGTGGTCGAGATCTCGGTGGACGATGAGGAGATTGTTGAGCGTCTCTCCGGTCGCCGTATCCACGAGCCCAGCGGGCGTGTCTACCACGTGAAGCACATGCCGCCGAAAGAGGACGGCAAGGACGACGAGACCGGCGAGCCCCTGATCCAGCGTGAGGACGACAAGGAAGAGACGGTACGCAAGCGTCTCCAGGTCTATCGCGAAGAGACCGAACCGCTGGTGAAGTTCTACCAGGAGCTGGAAGCAAAGAACCCGGGTAACGCCCCCCACTATGTCCGGATCGAGGGTGTCGGTTCCACCGAATCCATCCGTGACCGGATCATTTCCACCCTGAAGGGCTGAAGGCCTGCCATGACCCGGCTGCTCGCTGTCGATACCAGTGCTGGCCGGGGTTCCGTTGCCCTCCTTGACGGGGGCAGCGTGCTCACCGATTACAGCGACGAGGCCCGGTCCCACACCCGCCGGCTGGAACCCATGATCAATGGGCTTCTGGATCAGGCGGGGCTGCGCCTGACGGATTTGGATGCGCTTGCCTATGGTGCCGGCCCGGGCTCGTTCACCGGCCTGCGGGTGACCGCGGGGCTGGTGCAGGGGCTGGCCTTCGGGCTGCAGCTGCCGGTTGTACCGGTCTCGTCTCTGCGGGCCATGGCCCATGCGGTGCATGGGCAGCTGGAGGCGCCAGCGGATGTTGCTGTGGCCCGGGACGCCCGCATGGGGGAACTCTACTGGGGGCTCTATCGGGTGACGCCGGAGGCGGCGGTGGATCCGCTGCTGCCGGATTCGCTGGTCTCACCCGCGGCCCTGGAACTGCCCGGGGATGCGGGGGGGTGGCTGGGCGTTGGTGATGGCTGGCTCCTGAGGGAGTCGATTCCGGACAGTGTGCTTGCGCGCCTGGACACGATCATGCCCGATGTGATGTCTGAGGCCGGGGCGATTGCCCGCCTGGCTGAGGCATTGCTGCATCAGGGGGAATGGGTCGGGGCAGAGGCGGTCCAGCCGGTCTACCTGCGGGACGATGTGGCCTGGCAGACCAGCGCCTGAGCAGGGTGGGCGGTCAGTGACTATACTGGTCTCCGGTTCTCCTTTTTTCGATTCTGACGGGCATTGATCCAATGGTCGGTGGCATCTCCGGAAACACGCCCCTGCCGGTCGCACCGGATCCGGCAAGGCGGCCTGAAGGCCCCGGGCGGGAAGCACCCCGTGCGGAGCCCGTCAGTGATGCCCGCAGTGCGCCGAGCCAGGACGGCAGTGAAGCGCGCACCAGACGTGCCCAGGCTGTGGCCGAACCGGAGGTTGTGCGCCCCCGCCGCAATCCGGATACCGACAGTCTCCCCCTCCGTAACCAGGAGGCGCTCAGCGCCTATGACCGTATCGGCAGCGCCGCCGTGGCCGAGGAAGTGGAGCTGGTCGGCGTGGATATCCGCATCTGATGGCATCCGGACTCAGGGTGGCGGCCACCGCCGAGGAATGGCTCCCGGTTGCGGCCGAAATGGCACAGCGGCTGGGGCTCGATTGCCTGCCCGAACCGGTGGACCGACCGGCGAAACTGGCCACGCCCGAGCTGTTGCTGCTGGTTTCCGCTGAGGGCGTCAGTCTCCAGGCGACCGGAAAGAAAGCACCGGGGCCGGTGCGGGTGGACTGGGTCAACGGGCGCAGCGGTCATCGCCGTCGCCAGGGTGGTGCCGAGCTGCTGGTCAAGGCCATTGGCGTAGCACGGGCTTCAAGGCCGCTGCGGGTCCTGGATGCCACCGCCGGCCTGGGGGAGGACGCACTGGTGCTGGCCGGTTTCGATTGTGAACTGATGCTGTTCGAGCGTTCCCCGGTGATCGCCGAGCTGCTCGCGGATGGCATGGCCCGCGCCGCACAGGAGCCGGCGCTTGCCGATCGGCTCGCGCGCATGCAGCTGGAACGCGGTGATGCCACGCACTGGCTCGCGGCGCATCCCGAGGCCGTGGACGTGGTCTATCTGGACCCGATGTTCCCCGAGAAACGCAACAGTGCGGCGGTGCGCAAGGAAATGCAGCTGGCCCGGAGCGTGGTCGGTGATGACGGGGATGCCGCTGCGCTGCTGGAGACGGGCCTGGCTGCCGCGCGTCACCGCGTGGTGGTCAAGCGCCCCCGCCGGGCCGAGCCTCTACCGGGGCCCGAACCCGCCACCTCCGTCGAAGGCCGCAGCAGCCGGTTTGACGTCTACAGCCGCCGGGCTCTTCCATAGCGATAGCGATCCGGTCAGGACTGGCCCGTTTCGGGAATGTCCGGGGTTTTGACGCCCGGTATGGGAACGCTGACGTTCGTCACCTGGAGGATTGACTGGCGCAGCTCCGAGCTCAGTACCAGGCGGGCCTCCTCGGCTACTTCCTCAAGCCCCGAGCGCCAGGACAGCCGGCCATCGTCATCCGTGGTCAGGATGCCATTGGCCCGCAGGTTGGCGATGAAGTTGCGGAACAGGGTCTTGTCGAAGAACTCCGGCGCGCTCAGCCCGAACAGGACGGACACCCGCTCGGCCAGCAGCGTGGACTGCTCCTCCAGCTCCTCCGGTGTCAGGGTGTTGGGCCCGAAGCGCTGCAGTATGGCGATGCTCAGGTAGTAGCGCTGCAGGGTCTGGATCATGCCGTTGGAGAGCACCCCCAGCCGGACGGCATCCGCCGTGCCGGGCTCCGGCCGATGCAGCAGGCTGCCTTCACTGATGAGCAGCCCCTCCTCCACCAGCCGGTCGATCCAGGTCTCCAGCACGCTGTCGATGGTCTCGGTCGGCCATCGCAGAAAGAGCTCGGACTGGATGTAGGGGTAGATGGCGCGGGCCAGGAATACCAGACGCTCACGCTGCAGTGAGCTGTTGTTCTGGAACAGGCTGGCCAGCAGCGCCGGGATCGCGAACAGGTGCTGGACGTTGTTGCGGTAGTACGTCATCAGCACCGCGTGGCGGCCCTCGAGCATGATGATGTCGCCCAGCTTCTGCTTGCGGCGCACGATCAGGCCCATCTTCTCGTTGTAGGCGATCCAGTCCTGGCCGGAGCCTTCGGGGAAGGTCATGCGGTCGCTGTAGGGCTGCTTGTGGAGCAGGTTGCACAGGTCTTCCATCAGCCGGGCGAGGAGCTGTTCGTCCATGGCCAGGCGGTCGGTCGCCAGCATGACGGTGGCCAGCAGGTTGACCGGGTTCAGGGCCGCCGCCTCGTTGATGTGCGTCACGGTGCGCCGGGCCAGGGTGTTAACCACATCCGGAAGCCAGTCAGGGCGGGATTCCTCGTCGTACGTCTGCTCACGCCACTGGGGCTGCTTTTCGTCCAGAACGCCGGTCAGTTCAATGGGGGTACCGAAGTTGACGGAGACCTGCCCGAAGGAGCGCCGCAGGTTGCGGACGGACCCGATCAGGCCCAGGAGGCCCTCCTTTTTCTTCTGGGTCCCCTGGAGCTCGCCCAGGTAGGAACGGCCTTCCAGTACCTTTTCGTAGCCGAAGTAGACCGGCACGAACACGATGGGCTTGCCGGGATCACGCAGGAAGCTGCGTACCGTCATCGACAGCATGCCCGGGCGCGGCTGCATTGTGCGGCCCGTGCGGCTGCGTCCGCCTTCCACGAAGTACTCCACGGAGAACCCGCGGGTGAACATCACGTGCATGTATTCGTTGAATACGGCTGAGTACAGCGGGTTGTCGCGGAAGCTGCGCCGCATGAAGAAAGCACCGCCGCGGCGCAGCAGTGGGCCCACAACCGGCATGTTCAGGTTGATCCCCGCCGCGATGTGGGGTGGCATGAGACCGTTCTTGTAGAGAACGAACGACAGCAGCAGGTAGTCGATGTGCGAACGGTGACAGGGCACATAGACCACGGCGTTGTCCCGTGCCGCCTCCTGGGCGGTTTCGATGTGGTTCACCCGGATGCCGTCGTAGATCCGGTTCCAGAGCCAGCCCAGGACCACTTCCAGAAAGCGGATGGTGACCATGGAGAAGTTCGAGGCGATCTCGTGGGCGTACTTGAGGGCCCGCTCCTTCGCCCGCGCCTGGTGAATGTCTTCGTGCTCGGCGGTTTCGCGGATGGCGTCCTTGACCGGCTGGCTGCGCACCAGTGAGTTCACCAGCGTGCGCCGGTGCGACAGGTCGGGGCCGATCACCGCCTGGCGGACGCGCCGGAAGTGCACCCGCAGGATGCGCGCCAGCTTGCGCTGGGCCACGGACTCGCTGCGTGCCTCGCTGATGGCTTCCTGCAGTGACAGCGGCCGGTTGAACTGGACAAAGAGATTCCGGCCATGCATCAGGATGGTGAAAAACTTGTGCAGCGGGCCGGTAACGGACCAGCTGTCCGAGAGCATGATCTTGAGCAGGGACCTTTCCTTGTCCGGCGAGCGGCCCCAGAACAGGGAAACGGGCACAATCTGCACATCGTTCCCGGTGCGGCATCCCTGTGTCACCAGGGCCTCGAAGCGCTCCGTGGGCACCGGTGTCTGGCGCAGTCGGCGCAGACCACCCCGGCGCTGGTAGAGAAAGCAGAAGGAGTGTTTCAGCCCCTCGCCCAGTGGCAGTGGCCTCTCGGCCCGGGGCAGATTGGCGCGCTTGAGCTCCTCTTCCAGCACCAGGCGGCTGGACAGGGAGCTGTGTTGCAGCACGTAGCAGACGGGCTTTTCCGGATCCAGGCCGAGCTGTTCCCGGTCGGCGCCCAGCACACGGCTGCGGACCCAGAGGTACATGAGTCTGCGCAGCAGGGTCAGGATCAGATTTCCGGGGCCTTTCAGGAACGCCATGCCTACTCCGTTCGGGGTCCGTGGTCGGGTCTGCGCCAAGTTTACGCCTCGCGCGGCAGTCGGCAAAGTCCCGTTGCTTGCCGCCATGGCAGGGGCTGATTATAGTGCCTGTCATGGATGATCTGACCGATTTTGTTGCCGATCCCTGGGCGATTGCTGTTCCCGAGTGTGAGTGGGTAGCCGTGTTCAGTGACAGTCTGGATCTGTGTCCCGCCGCGGACGGGACCCTGTTCCACAGTGCCACGGGGCTCCCCGCCAGTGCCGGGGAACTGCTGCCTGTGGGCTGCCTCGGAAGGGATCGGCTGTACGTGGCCCGTGCCAGTGGCGTTGAGGGCCGTAGCCTGCGTTCGGTCTATCCCCACGCCTCGCCGGCCGAACGCGCTGCCCTGGGCGCGGCCCGCCAGCGGCTCCAGTGGGTGCAGGACCATGCCTTCTGTGGCCGCTGTGGTGGCCCCACCCAGTGGTATGAGCACGAATACACGCTCTATTGCGCCTACTGTGACCACCGCCACTACCCCAGGGTCTCGCCCTGCGTGATCGTGGCCGTGCATGATGGTGACTGGTTGCTGCTTGGGCGCAGCCCGCGCCACCCGCCGGATCTGTGGACCCTGATTGCCGGCTTCATCGAGCCGGGGGAATCGGCGGAGGCCGCGGTGACGCGCGAGGTCCACGAGGAGACCGGGGTGCAGCTGGCCGACGTCCGCTATCACGGCTCTGAAAGCTGGCCCTTCCCCCACCAGCTCATGCTCGGCTACAGCGCCCGGTTCGCCGGCGGCGCGCTGCGCCGCGCCGAGGCTGAGCTGGAGGCGCTGGAGTGGTTCCACCGGGGTTCCCTGCCCAGGGTTCCGGGAGACTGGACCATTGCCGGTCGGCTGATAAAGGCCTTCAGCGAGGGGAGCGCCTGATGGAGCAGGGGTGTCCCCGGGTTCTGCTGTTTGACAGTGGCATCGGCGGACTCAGCATCGCGGATGCAATCCGGCTCCGGCTGCCCCAGGCGGACATGGTCTATGCCGGGGACAATGCCGGCTTCCCCTATGGGGATCTGCCGGAGCACCAGGTGGTTGCACGCTGTGTCGCGCTGGTGGAAGCGGCGCTTGCCCGGTGGCCCTGTGACCTGGTGGTGGTCGCCTGTAATACCGCCAGCACCGTGGTGCTGCCCACGCTGCGCTCCCGGCTGCGCCTGCCGGTGGTCGGTGTGGTGCCGGCGATCAAGCCAGCAGCGGCGCTCAGCCGCAGTCGCCGGCTCGGGGTTCTGGCCACGCCGGGGACCGTGGATCGGCCCTATCTGGCGTCGTTGATCGATGAATACGCTGCGGACTGCACGGTGTTGCGGCTGGGCAGTTCCGAGCTGGTCCGGCTGGCCGAGGCCGGGCTGGCGCAGGGGTGGGTCGATGATGATCAGGTCCGTGCGATACTGCAGCCCCTGGTGGCGGGCGATCCGGACACAGTGGTGCTGGGGTGCACGCATTTTCCCCTGATCCGGGAGGCGCTGGCGCGGGCCATGCCCGGCGTGATGCACTGGGTGGATTCGGGCGATGCCATTGCCCGGCGGGTTGTCCAGCTTCTGGAGGAAGCCGGAGGCAATGGCGCTGGCACCGGCGAGGGGAGCATTACCTTTGTGTTCACCGCCGACCCCCCGGCGGGGCTCCGGCGGTGGCTGGAGGTGAGCCAGCCCGGCGCCCGCGGGGGCAGCCCTCAGATCAGTCGCGTCAGCCTGAATACCGCCAGGAACTCGAGCATCGGCAGCGCCGGCTTGTGGCAGCAGTAGGTTCGCTCGATTTCCCCACGGAACCGTGACTTGGTGAACTCCAGCCCCCTGAAGTTGTAGAAGCGGTTGCCATGCCTGTACACGCCGCGGCAGAGGCGCTTGAGGATGCGGCTCTCCTGCGGTTCCGTCTCCTCGGACAGGTGCAGCGGAATCAGGCCCAGGTCGAGGCGCGGTACACCTTCCGCCTGGAAGGTCTCCATGGCGTGCGCCATGATGGTGTAGAAGATGCCCTGCCGGAAATTGGCGTTGGCCCGTGAGATGTTCGGGACATAGCTGACGATCTCGTTGCGCTCGTAGACCGGATCGAAGTAGATGAACCCCACGGCCCTGCCGTCCTGATAGGCGTAGAAGTGGCGTTCGTTCTCCCGGTATTCCATGTCCATGGGCCGGATCAGGAAGCGGATCTCCTGGCGCTTGCACTGGCGGGTGCGGATCCAGGCGTCCGAGATTTCCCGGGTATGGTCGTCGCTGAAGCGCTCCTGGACGGTGATGCCGGCTTCCCGTGCCTGGTTGAGGGCGGTGCGGATGACCTGTTTCTTTTTGCCCTTGAGCGACCACTGGTCCAGATCCACCCGGGATTCCGCACCGAACTGGGTACCGTAGTAACCAAAACGTCCGTGCAGGATTTCCATGACCGGGCGGGAGACCTGCACGTAACAGACGTTCGAAACCCGTCGCTCAAACCGCGACAGTATCAGCTCCCGGTCTTCCGGCGCACAGACCGGGTCCGAGAGCACGAAGTTCAGTCCCCATTTCTTCATATAGCCGATGTAGCCGACACCGGGCACATCGAAGTAGTGCATGCCCGGCTGCAGGGTGGAGAACGACTGTGAGTGGGAGCCGTACTGTTTGAGCAGTGCCACCCGCTCGGAGAAGCTTATGGGACCTTCCGGGATGTCCCGGAATCCATCGAGTACCAGGGTCTGCTGCGTCATGGCTGGACTCCTTGTTGTTTTAGGGGCTTCCTCAGCCGCGCTTCTCGGCCAGAATCGACCAGTAGCAATGGATGTTCAGCAGTGAGAAGCGTTTCTTGTCGCGGATTTCCAGGCCCAGACTCTCGAGGTAGGCCGGGTAGTTGTAGATGCCGTGAAAGGCGTTGTCGGTGAACAGCCAGAAGAAGAAGGCGGCGATGTACCAGTAGCCCTTCTTGAACAGGCGGGCCAGGGGGTTGCCGCTGGGGTAGATGAAATCCCCCACCACCAGCTGGGCCCTGGGTTTGCCGAGGCTGACCAGGTGGCGGAGCATCTCGAGCATGGTTGGGCGGTCGAACACATTCAGGAAGAAGTTGGCCACCACCATGTCGTACTGTTCGTACTCGGTGACCTTCATGATGTCGTCGTGGACGGTGCGGACATGGAGCTGGGGCGCCTCCCTGGCCAGCAGGTCCCGGAACCTGTTGAGCATGGTCTCCGAAACATCCACAACCGTGACCTCGGCGCCGAGTTCAGCCGCGTGCAGCGCATCCCGGCCATGGCCGACACCGGCGATCAGGACACGATCCCCGGGGCTGACATTGCCGGAGTGGAGCATGGCCGTCTTGCACTCATGGATGCTTCTGCCGCTGTAGACGCTGCTCAGGAAATCATAAACGGGGCCGACGATTCTGTATTTGTCCTGCATGGTCCGTGCTGCCAATCCTGAAAGGGGTTTCGGAAGCCGTGGTGGCCACCGGATTCAGGAACCATGCTATACACATCGGGACAGGGTCTCTGTGGAACAGACCGCAGTTTCCGGTTGCACGAGTTAACGAAAAAACCAAAAAACGCAACGTGAATCAGATATTTAATAGGATCGTCGGACAACCTGGTGGGAGCCTTTGGTATTTCCAGCTTTGACTGTTCCGAGAAGGCGGGGACGAAGTAGGGAGGGAGGGAGGCCGTGTGCCGGTCAGATGACGCTGTAGTACACCGGTTCCGGAGTGGTTTCCGAAATGTCCAGCTCGTCCCTGGGGCGGGCTTCACTGAAGTAATGGCCCTGGACACTGTCGCACCCGAGTTCGCGCAGGTAGGCGAGCTGGTCCCGGGTTTCCACGCCCTCGGCCACGATATCGAGCTGGAGACCGCGGGCCATGGCGGTAATGGCGTTGACGATGCAGGCGCCTTCCTCGCCGTGGCGGATGCTGCGCACGAAGCTCTGATCCACCTTGAGCGTGTGGATCGGCAGGCGGTGAAGGTAGTTGAGTGAGGAATAACCGGTGCCGAAATCATCGATGGCGATCCGGATGCCATAGCTTGAGAGCTGGTCCAGCTTGAAGCTGATCTGTTCCAGATCACTGATGATCATGTTCTCGGTGATCTCGATCTCCAGGCGCTCAGGAGGCAGGTTGTAGTGCTCCAGCCTCTGGAGAAGGTGATCCACAAAGCGGGGATGTTCCACCTGCATGGGGGAGAAGTTGACCGACAGCCGGATATCCTCATCCGTGCGGTTGAGCCAGGGGCCCATCTCGCGGCAGGCCGTGGCCAGCACCCACTCACTGAGATCACCGATCAGGCGGGTCTCCTCGGCCAGTGGCAGGAATTCCCCGGGCTGCAGCAGGCCGCGCGTGGGATGCTGCCAGCGGACCAGCGCCTCAAGCCCGCGGCAGAGGCCGGTGCGCAGACAGATCTGGGGCTGGTAGAACACCCGCAGCTCTCCAGCCTGGAGGGCACGGCGCAGGTCGCGCTCCATGCCCAGGCGGTGCGTGGTGTTCACGTTCATGGCGTCCGTGAAGAACTGGTAACCGTCCTTGCCCCGGCCCTTGACGTGGTACATGGCCACATCCGCCTGCTGGATCAGCTCCTCGAGCTTGCGCCCTGAATCAGGGTAGAGGGCAATGCCGATGCTCACCCCCACATAGACTTCGTGTTCGCCGAGCTTGAACGGGCTCCTGAGCGCCTCCATCAGCTTGCGGGCGATGGTGCGCGCGTCATCGGCGTGCTGGATCTCGGGCAGCAACAGGGTGAATTCGTCGCCCCCAAAGCGCGACAGGGTGTCCCCCTGGCGCAGGCAGCCCTCCAGGCGCTGTGTCACGGCCTGAAGCAGGCGGTCGCCCATGGCGTGGCCGAGGCTGTCGTTGACCACCTTGAAGCGGTCCAGGTCGATGAACATGACCGCCAGTTTCTGGTTGTTGCGTTCGGCCTGGGAAATGCTCAGACCCAGACGGTCCTTGAACAGGGCCCGGTTGGGAAGGCGGGTGAGCAGATCGTGATATGCCTGGAAGTTGATGAAGGCCTCGGCTTCCTTGCGCTCGGTGATATCGCGGGCGGTGCCATAGATCTGACGTGCAGACTCGCCAGAAGTGCCGGCCTCGTCCTCCATGGGAAAGGCGGTGATCTCAAAGTGACGGTTGCCGCGCGCGCTGCCCCGGGATTTGAGTCTGAGCTCAATGGTTCTCGGGTTGTCGGCGCTGATGGTGGGGTCCCGGAAAGCCCAGTCCACGCGGCTCACATCCTGCTCTTCGATCAGGTGGCGGATATGCCGGCCTTCAAGGTCCTCCGGTCGATAGCCCAGCAGGGATTCCACCTTGTTGTTGAGGAACCGGAAGTGGCCGCTGTGATCGAGCATGAACACGATGTCGGGGGAGCTGTTCACAATGCAGCGGTGGAGCTGCTCGGACTGGCGCAGCCGTGTCTGGGCCTCCTCGTGGCACTGTTCCAGCTGCCGCGTTTCCAGCACGCTCGCAACGGTTGCGGTCAGTTCCTCGCTGTCGTAGGGCTTGCGGAGATAATCATAGGCTCCGCGCCGCAGGGCACGGCTGATGGCATTGAAGGAGGTGTCGCCGCTGATGACCACCACGGCGGTATCGATGCCACGATGGTCGAGAAAGGCCATGACCTCGTGACCGCTGATATCCGGCAGGCGGAGATCCAGCAGAACCAGGTCGTACCGGCCCCCGCCGAGTTTCCGGCATGCCTCATTGCCGTTGGCGGCGGTTTCCGGGTGGTAGCCCTCGTGTGCCAGCAGGTTATGGATGCTGCTGCAGACCGCTGTGTCGTCGTCGACAATGAGCAGAGGCGTACTGCCTGTTCCAGTCCTGTTGTCGTTATTATCTGGATCCATGACGGAAGACGGTCCGGTCGGATTCAGGGATCAAGTCTAGCCGGTCATGGGCAGTTGTGCGCCCTGTCTCTCTCAAACTTTGAACCCAGTCTCACTTTTTATGGTAGGAAGCCTAATCCATATTACTGGAAAATGAAAGAGTTGTAGCAGTCTGTTCATTCTACACTCCAACAACCACACCAAACACTCTGGTTGTGCCTCTGCGTCAGCCTGGGTCGGGACTGTCCCGGACTGATCACCCGGCGTACAATGACCCGAAGCGGTTGGCAGTATCTGCGGTGTCGGAATGAATCATAACAACAGCTCCAGCGCAGTTGACCGCCCGGAATCCGGTTCCCGGGTCCCGCTTACCCTTGCGATAACCGGAGGCAAGGGAGGGGTTGGCAAGACCCAGGTCGCTCTCAACCTGGCCCTGGTCCTGGCGCGACAGGGCTATCGCACACTGCTTCTGGATGGCGACGTGGAGCTCGCCAACGTCAACGTGATGCTGGGGGTCTATCCCGGCATGACGCTCGAGCACGTGGTGCTCGGCGAGCGGACCCTGGATGAGGTGGTGCTGCCGGTCACCGGCAACCTGGACCTGTTGCCCGGGGCTTCCGGTGTTCCAGGGTGCCTGGAGCTCGACAGCGCCCGACGCGAGGATTTCCTGGCGCAGCTCAGGGCGCTTGAGCAGGGCTATGACCGGGTCATCATCGATACCGCTGCTGGTCTGAGCACCCCCGCGCTGCACATGGTTGCTGCTTCCCATCTGGCGGCGCTTGTGATCACGCCGGACCCGACGTCCCTCACTGATGCCTTCTCCCTGGTCAAGGTGCTCCACCGCAAGGGGTACCGGCGCACGCCCAGCGTCATCGTCAACATGGCGCGCGGGGCGACCGAAGCCCAGACCGTCTATCGCCGTTTCTCAACCGCCGTATCCCGCTACATCGGTGTGCAGTTGCACTATCTGGGCGCCATCTGGCGGGACGAGACCATAGCCCAGTCCATCAGTACCCAGCGTCCCGTGGCGATGATGGAGGACAGCGACCCCTCCTGCCGCCAGTTCTGGACCCTGGCCGACATGCTGGCCGTGCGCTGCTCCCAGGGGGTGGCGCCGGCCAATGGGTTCGCCCATTACTGGGGGCGGCTGGTGCGCCGCCGCCATCAGCAGCGCAGCGAACAGCAGCAACAGCAGCGAGCGGAGACGGGCTCCCCCGCCAATACCCGTGAATGGCTTGCCTCACTGCAAGAGTTTCTGCGCGGTTCCCGGGAGGATCCGCTGGCCCGCTACCGCCTGATTACCGGGGTCCTCGAGATGCTTGGCGAATCCGTGGACGAGGATGCGGTGGAAACGCTGCAGACGGGCCTGGCGGCGATGAACTGGGAAGAGGCCCCGGTCACCGTGCGGCGGGCCGCGTCCCAGCATTTCCGGCAACTGGCCCGGGTTGTGGCGCCGCCGGAAGGGCTCCGCCCCGAGGAGGGCAGGGCGCTGGGAATGGACGCCTCCGGGGAGCCGGCTACGGAAGGTTCCGGTTCGGGGTAAGCCTGCCTCTGCGGATTGCGGGAAAGGGGTCACGTTTCAGGGGATGATCAGATCCTGTTCAATGTTACACTCAAGCCTTAACCGCAATCCCGCGACTCACTTTCAGGGAGGTGACCATGGAATCGGAACAGGGCAATGCAGCAGCCAGTGAGTCCAATGTGCTCAGCGAGCTCCGGGGCAAACGGGTACTGATCACGGGGGTGACGGGGTTTGTTGGCAAGGTGGTGCTGGAGAAACTGATCCGCACGGTGCCGGATATCGCGGGCATCACCCTGCTGATACGCGGCAACCGGCGCCACGGCACCGCGGGTGAACGTTTTGCAAACGAAGTAGCGACCGCCTCTGTCTTTGACCGGCTGCGCGCGGATGAACCGGAGCGGCTGGATGCCTTCCTGGACACCCGCATCCAGTGCGTGACAGGTGAGATCACGGAACCCTGCTTTGGCATGACCCAGGCACGCTTCCGGGAACTGGCAGCGGAAACCGACGGGGTCATCAACGTGGCCGCCAGCGTGGATTTCCGTGAACCGCTCGACCGGGCCCTGGCGATCAACGCGCTGAGCCTGCGCAATGTCACCGAATTCGTGCAGCAAGCCGGGGACATTCCGCTGATCCAGGTCTCCACCTGCTACGTCAACGGCTACAACCGCGGTCACCGCCACGAGGAACTGGTCACACCCGCTGGCCAGGGGATTACCCGGGATCCGGATGGAACCTGCCGTGTCGAGGATCTGATCGTCACCCTCCAGGATCGTATTGCGGATCTGCGCAGCCGTTACAGCGGTCAGAAGCTGCAGGAGGAGCTGGTCAATCTGGGCCTCCGTGAGGCCAACCGCCTCGGCTGGAATGACACCTACACCCTCACCAAGTGGATCGGCGAACAGCTGCTGGCCCGCAATCTGCGCGGCGGCTCCGTCACCATTCTGCGGCCCTCGATTGTTGAGAGCACCCTGGAAGAGCCGGTGCCTGGCTGGGTTGAAGGCGTGAAGGTAGCGGATGCGGTCATCATGGCCTATGCCCGAGGCAACGTCATGTTCTTTCCCGGGCGCCGCCGGGGTGTGATCGATGTGATACCCGCGGATCTGGTGGCCAATGGCATCATCCTATCGCTGACGGAGCAGCTGCAGTCCCCGGGACGCCAGCGCATCTACCAGTGCTGCAGTGGCTCCTCCAACCCACTGCGCCTGGATGAGTTCATTGACCATGTCATGACGGAGGCCAGGGAAAACCACCAGGCCTACGACCATCTCTTCTACCAGAAGCCGCAGTTGCCTTTCATGGCCGTGAACCGGCGTGTGTTCAACACGGTCAGCTGGGGGGTCGGCATTCCGGTCAATGCGGTCCGCCGGGGGCTGCAGTGGCTGGGTCGTGATGCCGAGCTCAAGACGGTGGAGCACTTCCAGACCACCATGAAGCTGGCCACAACCTTTGGTTTCTACTCATGCCCGGATTATACCTTCCACAATGACCAGCTGCTGGAGATGGCGCAGCGTATGGGCGACGCGGACCGCCGTGTCTTCCCCGTGGATGCGCGGCGGATCAACTGGCGCCGGTATATCCGCAGTGTGCACTTGGCTGGCCTGAACAGATACGCCCTGAAGGAACGCAAACTGTATCGGATGAGACAGCGCCGGAACCGCCGGCGCGTCGCCTGAATTGAACGGCGCAGGTGGCGAGTACCGTTCAGCTGTCATACAGTTATGGTTCCCGTCACCGAAGGAGAACCATAATGTCCGCCGACAGCGTCTATCCGATCAGCGATTCCATGAAGAACGCGCATATCAACCGGGAACAGTATGAAGCCATGTACCGGGAGTCAATCGAGGATCCGGATAGCTTCTGGGGCAGACATGGCAGGCGCATCGACTGGATGCGTCCCTACACAAAGGTCAAGAACACGAGCTTTGACCGCAACAATCTGAGCATCCGCTGGTTTGAGGATGGCACCCTCAACGCCTCGGTCAACTGTCTGGACCGTCATCTGGCGGAGCGGGGAGACCAGACAGCGATCATTTTCGAGGGGGACGAGCCTGATGTCTCCCGCCATGTGAGCTATCGCGAACTGCACGAAAAGACCTGCCGTTTCGCCAATGCGTTGAAGGGGCTGGGTGTGAAGAAGGGGGACGTGGTAACCCTCTATATGCCCATGATCGTGGAAACCGCCGTTGCCATGCTGGCCTGCGCCCGTATCGGTGCCATCCATTCCGTGGTCTTTGCGGGTTTCTCCCCCGAGGCGCTGGCGGCCCGCATCGGCAATGGCAAATCACGGTTCGTGATCACGGCGGACGAGGGCATCCGTGGCGGGAAGCGTATTCCCCTCAAGAGCAATGTTGACCAGGCGCTGGAGGAGCCGGCGGCCAGTGTTGTCGAGCGGGTGGTCATGCTGCGCTACACCGGCACTGGTGCCGGGTGGAATGAGCACCGGGACGTGGATTTCAACGGCCTGATGGAGGAGGCTGAGCCCTGGTGCGAACCCGAGGAGATGAACGCTGAGGACCCGCTGTTCATGCTCTACACCTCCGGTTCAACCGGGGCCCCCAAGGGGGTACTCCACACCACCGGCGGTTACTTGGTCTACACCAGCATTACCCACGAGTATGTCTTCGATTACCGCCCCGGCGATGTCTTCTGGTGCACTGCGGACGTGGGCTGGATCACCGGCCACAGTTACACCCTGTACGGCCCCCTGGCCAATGGGGCGAC
The DNA here is from genome assembly GCA_051744725.1 of Pseudomonadota bacterium. GTDB lineage: Bacteria > Pseudomonadota > Gammaproteobacteria > Pseudomonadales > Oleiphilaceae > Halospina. The sequence continues at coordinate 15,030 of JBNJDI010000026.1, forward strand.
GACCCTGCTGTACGAGGGCATTCCCACCTACCCGGATGAATCCCGCATCGGCCGGATCGTCGACAAGCATCAGGTGGCGACCCTGTATACCGCGCCCACGGGTATCCGTGCGCTCATGGCTGGTGGCGATCATGTGATGGATGGAACCTCCCGGGCAAGCCTGAGGCTGCTGGGAACCGCCGGTGAACCGATCAATCCCCAGGCCTGGGAATGGTTCTACCGGGTGATCGGCAACGAACAGGCGCCGATCGTCGACACCTGGTGGCAGACCGAGACCGGCGGCGTCATGATCGGGCCACTGCCCGGGGCGATGGAACTCAAACCCGGTTCCGCCACGCGTCCGTTCTTTGGTGTGCAGCCCGCGCTGTTCGACAGCGAGGGTAATGAGCTGGAGGGTGCCACGGGCGGCAACCTGGTCATCAAGGACAGCTGGCCCGCCCAGATGAGGACCATCTTCGGGGACCATGAACGGTTCATCAAGACCTACTTCAGCACCTATGACGGCGTCTATTTCACCGGTGACGGTGCGCGCCGCGATGAGGATGGGGATTACTGGATCACCGGCCGCGTTGATGACGTGCTCAATGTCTCCGGCCACCGGCTGGGCACGGCGGAAGTGGAGAGCGCCCTGGTGGCACACGAAAAGGTGGCCGAGGCGGCGGTTGTGGGGTATCCCCATGACGTCAAGGGTGAGGGCATCTACGTCTATGTCACGCTCATGAAAGGGGAGGAGCCCACGGATGCCCTGCGCGATGAACTGGTGCAGTGGGTGCGCCAGCGCATCGGCCCCATCGCTTCGCCGGATGTGATCCAGTGGGCGCCGGGTCTGCCCAAGACCCGTTCCGGCAAGATCATGCGCCGCATCCTGCGCAAGATCGCCTCCAATGAGACGGACAATCTGGGCGACACCTCGACACTCGCGGACCCCGGCGTGGTTGATGAGCTCATGGAGTACCGGGCTTTCCGCTGAATGCCGGAGTCATTCGACAATCTGTGAGCACTGCTTGTGCAGGGAGGACACTCATGCTCAAACGGGCAATTGCCATCCGCCATCTGGCTTTCGAGGACCTGGGGGTTCTCGAGAGCATACTGCTGCGCAGTGGCTACAAGGTATCCTATCGCGAGGCGGGGATGGATGATCTGGAAGCCATTGAGGGAGAGCAGCTGGATCTGCTGGTGATCCTGGGGGCACCCTTTTCAGTCAATGACACCGAGGACTATCCGTTCGTGCAGCAGGAGCTGGCTCTGATACAGCGACTGTCCGAACGCGGTACCGCGGTGCTCGGCATATGCCTGGGGGCGCAGCTGATTGCCCGCGCCCTTGGCGGTGGGGTCGAAGCCATGCCGCGCAAGGAAATCGGGTTTTCGCCGATTGAATTGACGGACGAAGGCAGGGCGTCAGTGCTGGCGCCACTGGACGGGATGCCGGTGCTTCATTGGCATGGGGAAGCCTGCAGCCCGGTTCCTGGCGCGCCCTCGCTTGCCGGGACACAGGTCTGTGAGAATCAGGCCTTCCAGCCCGCACCCCACATCCTGGGGCTGCAGTTCCATCTGGAGGTGCCGCTGAAGCGCTTCGAGCGCTGGCTGATCGGCCACTGTGCGGAGCTGGGGGCGGCGGGTATCCCGGTTACGGAACTCCGACAGCGGGCGCAGAAGGAGCTGCCACGGCTTGAGCCGGTTGCCACGGATGTGTTCCAGCGGTGGCTGGATGCTCTCTGAGGTCTATGTTTGCCGCTGTTGCAGCCAGCGGTCCAGCTGGTTGGCAAAGGCCTGTTTCTCGCGCTGGCCGAGCGGCGGTGGACCGCCACTCTGGATGCCGCTGGCGCGCATGGTGTCCATGAAGTCACGCATGTTCAGCCGGCTGCGGATGCTGTCGCTGGTGTAGCGCTCGCCCCTGGGGTTCAGGGCTTCCGCGCCTTTCTCCATGGCTTCCGCGGCCAACGGGATGTCGGCGGTAATCACGAGGTCGCCGGTTTCCACCTGGCGGACGATCTCGTTGTCTGCTTCGTCGTAGCCGGAGCGCACCTGCATGTGTTCGATGCTGGGCAGTGACGGGGCCGCCACCGGGCGGTTGGCGACCAGAACGACACGGACGCCGGTGCGCCGTGCGGCTTTGTAGAGGATGTCCCGGATCGGGCCGGGGCAGGCATCGGCGTCCACCCAGATTGTCATACTGCCATCTCCTTCGCTTGTCTGACCGCCGCTGGCGCACCGGCAGCCAGTAGTACACAGCCACCCGAGCAGGCTGCCATGATCAGCACGATGGGCACCAGCGAGCCACCGGCGAAAGCCGCTGAGCCCGCGCTGATCAGCCCTGCAACGGTGAACTGGGAGGCCCCCAGCAGTGCCGAGGCGGTGCCCCCGAGCCTGGGGAAGAATTCCAGGGCATTGGCCATGTTGTTGGGAACCAGGGCGCCCATACAGCCGGTGGCCGCGATGATGCAGGCGGCTACCGCCCAGTAGGGGGCCTCAATGAGGGCACAGGCTACCAGGGCTGCCACGGCGGCGGCCTGGATGAAGACATAGATCCGCAACAGCATCACGGATTCAAAATGCAGCAGGAGGCGACGGTTGAGCAGGCTGAATACGGCCATGGCGCCGATATTGGCCGCGAACAGTGCCGAGAACAGGGTGCTCGAGAGCCCGAACCATTCCTGGTAGATGAAGGAGGCATTGGTAATGAACACCAGCATGGCACTGAAGGCCAGGGCCTGCAGTGCGATGAAGCGCATGGTGGCCGGATGCTTCAGCACCAGCAGGTAGTTGGTGACCAGCGTGTGCACGGGGGTTCTCTCCCGTTGCCGGGGTGTGAGCCGGCGGAAAAGCGCAAAGTGCAGCAGCACCGCGAGCAGGAAGGCGTAGCAGGCAAGCATGATGAAGATGGTCGGCCAGCCACTGAGCGTCAGCAGAAGGGTTCCAATGGAGGGGGCCGCTGCCGGGGCAATGAACATGATCAATCCGATGAGCCCGAACAGGCGCGCGGAATCCGTGCCACCGGCGTGGTCTCGCACCAGGGCCGGTACGGAGACCGCGCACAGGGCGCCGCCGACGCCCTGGCTGGCCCGCCATGCCAGCATTGTGGTCAGAGATTCGGCCTGGGAGACCATCAGGGCGGAGCCGGCGAAGATGGCCAGGCCACTGAACAGGATTTTCTGCCGGCCGTATCGGTCGGAAAGTGGGCCGCCAATCAGCTGGGCAAGCCCCAGGGTCGCCACATAGGCACTCAGTGTCAGCCCCACGTCCGCATTGGCTGTGCCGAGGTCTTCGGCGATCCTGGGAAAGGCGGGCAGGTAGGCATCGAGCGCCAGTGGGCCCAGGGCCACGGTCATTCCAAGCAGAATGGCCAGCTGCAGGTGGGGCATGCAGAGCGTCTCCGGATGCAAAAGCCGCTAGTCTAGCACTGTTGCCGCTGTGGCGTTCAGGGACCTAACCAGGTAGGGATACGCAGTTCACCCGAGTGCCCCCGGGTTCAGCTGCCAGACACTGTAATTGAGGGCCACGGCCAGGCTGACCCAGAGCAGGTAGGGCAGGAGCAGAAGGGCCGCGCCACGGTGGATGCGCCAGAAGCTGACGAGCGTTGCCAGGATCAGCCCCCACAACAGCAGAATGTTGGCGAAGGACCAGGCCCCCAGGTGCCAGACGAAGAACAGCCAGCTCCAGAGGACGTTTGGCAGCAGCTGGATGATGAAAAGCCCCAGTGCGATGGGAGCACCGCTGAAACGCCAGCGCCGCCAGACCAGCCATGCCGCGAGCGCCATCAGGGCATAGAGGGTCGTCCAGACCGGCCCGAACCAGGCCCCCGGCGGGGCCCACGCGGGTTGCTCCAGGGATTCATAGAATGCGCCCGCATTGATCGAGGCAACTGCCCCTAATACCGCGACAGTCAGCAGCAGAATGCACCAGCCGATGAGGCCGATGATCTGCCGGGTCGGGGGGAGGTCTGCATTCATTGCTATCGGATCGAACGCTGGACGTTGTCTTCAGATCCGGCCGGCACCAGGGTCAGGCGGCCGGGCTGGACGTTGATGCGCAGGTTCATCATACCGAAGAGCCGGGCACCGCCATCCTCTTCGTCCAGCCGGTAGACCGGGCGTTCATTCAGGAACTGCGAGGCGATGTCCGACAGCGTTCCGGTGATGGGCGCGAGGTCAAAGGCGCTCCCGGCGGCTTCCACATTGGTGGAGAGCACTTTGAGGTTGCGGATGTAGATGGCCTTTTCCTCCGCCTCGTAAACAGGCGTACCCTCAATGCTGAAGCTCAGGTCAATGGGGATGCGCGGTGCCTGCAGCACGGCGCGCCCACCGAAGTCGACCACCGCCACATCACGCTCGTCCGGACCAATGGTGACGTCGGCGCTGGTCAGTTCCAGCGTGACGGGGAGGCCCTGGTCACTGAGATCCCGGGAAAAGTCTGTGATCCGGTCACTGAGATGATTCTCGATAGTGGACTCGTCCACGCTGTACGGAGAGAAGCTGGCGCAGCCGCCGGCGAATGCCGGCAGCAGTACAATAAGCAGGGTCCTGGCAATCCGTTTCATCGGAGTCCTTCTGTCTGTCAGAGATTCTGTTTCTTCATCCAGGGGATGATGCGTTCAAAGGCTTCCTCAATCCGCTCGCTTGTGGTGGAGAACGAGAACCGGATCGAGTTGGTGCAGTGCTCCCCAAAGGCATCGCCGGGAACGGCGCAGACACCGGTCTCCTTGAGCATGCGCAGACACAGGTCTGAGGCATCCACATGATCCGGCAGGTCCGGGAAGATGAAGAAACCACCATTCGGCTTGTAGCCGGTGAGATACGGCGTCTGGTTCACCAGGTCAACAATCAGGTCCCGCCGTTCCCGGTAGATCTCAATCATGTCCCGGACGCTCTGCTGGTCGCCCTCCAGGGCTGCCACGCCGGCAAACTGGGCCGGGGTGTTGGCCACCGAGGTGGTGAACATATGGTAGCGTCTCAGCTTCTTGATCGCACCCTGGCTGGAGATGATCCAGCCAACACGCAGCCCTGCCATGCTGTAGGTCTTGGAGAAGCTCGAGATGCACATCAGGTGATCCAGATCGGTGCCGCAGCTGAGCACGCTGGAATATTCCTCGTCATCCAGCACCAGGTGGTCATAAACCTCGTCGCTGAAGACCTGGATGCCCCGGAACGCGCATTCCTCCACGATCCGCTCGATGGTGGACTTGGGGTAAACGGCCCCTGTCGGGTTGTTCGGGGAATTCAGCACTACCGCGAAGGTGCGCATGCTGATGTTCTTGATGATGTCATCCGGGTCCAGCTGGTGGCCATTTTCAGGGTGCGTCGGGATGAACTTCACCTCACCGCCGTTCATCCGGATCAGCGGGGCGTACAGCAGGAATGAGGGATCCACCACCAGGAACTGGCGCCCGGGTGCGGCGGTCGCGGACAGCGCCAGGTACATGGCCTCGGTGGCACCACTGGTGACCAGGATGTTCTCCGTGGAGAGCTTGCGGCCGTAGCGGTTGCCGTAATAGTCACGCAGTGCCACGAGCAGCTCAGGCAGCCCGGCGTCCATGGTGTAGCCGGTCTGACCCGCCTGGATGGCATCCACCATGGCATCGGTCACATGCTTGGGCGTGGGCAGGTCCGGCTGGCCGATGGAAAGGTGGATAACGTCGTCCATCTCGGCAGCCATATTGACCATGCGGCGGATACCCGGCACCGGGATGGCCTGCATCGAGGGGTGCCAGCGGGCCTTGGTCTTGCGATAGGTCAGCTTACGCTTGGGTGCGCTCGCGGGTACTGTCTTGCCTGCCGACGTAGCCATTAACCGCTCTCCCATACATCAATCAGTTCAAACAATCGGTCAGCATCCACAATGGCCAAGATGGGGGCGGAAAGCAAGAACGGGTAAGGGTAATCCCGTAACGTGAGACCCTGTTGTGGCGCACCCTGAGCATGGCATTCAGTGGACTCAGGCTCTACCCTGAGAGGATGCCAACCAGCAGGAGAGCATCATGGCCAGCACCGAGACACGTCCCGTGATCACCGTCCTCACAGCGCCGGATGAGGAGCGTCCGCCGGGGCTTGATCCGCTGTTCGACCGGGCCGAGGTCCGTTTCGCCTGGGATGCCGATACCCTGCGGGAGACGCTGCCGGGGACCCGCATCATGATGGTGACCGATTTCCGCACCGATGCGCTGCGCGAGGCCTGGCCCTCGGCGGACAGTCTGGAGTGGATCCACGCCACCAGCGCCGGGGTGGATGCGCTGATGTTCCCGGAGCTGGTCAACAGTGGGGTCACTGTCACCAATGCCCAGGGCATCTTCGACCGCAGCATTGCGGAATATGTGCTCTGCACCATCCTGATGTTCGCCAAGGACTTTCCGCACTCGATCCGGCTGCAGATGGCCCACCAGTGGCAGCACCGGGATACCGAGCGGGCGCAGGGCTCGCGCGTGCTGGTTGTTGGGGCGGGTTCGATCGGGCGCCAGATCGGCCGTCTGGTGAGCGCGGTGGGTATGGAAGCGCACGGTGTTGCCCGCCGGGCGCGCAGCGAGGACCCGGATTTCGAGGCCGTCCACGACAATGCCGCCATCCCTGAGCAGCTCGGTCTGGCTGATTACGTGGTGATTGCGGCGCCACTGACCCCGGCGACGGAAAAGCTGTTTGATGCCAAAGCCTTCAAGGCCATGAAGCCGACAGCCCGGCTGATCAATATCGGTCGCGGTCCCATTGTGGATACCGAGGCGCTGGTGGACGCGCTGCAGCGCGGTGAGATTGCCGGCGCGGGGCTGGATGTGTTCGAGGAGGAGCCGCTGCCATCCGATCACCCGCTCTGGGCCATGGAGAATGTGACCATGACCGCCCATATGGCGGGGGATTTCATCGGCTGGAAGAAGGCGCTGACGGAACAGTTCTTCGACAACCTCGACAACTGGCTGGCCGGGCGTGACTTCTTCAACGTGGTTGATAAGGCATCCGGGTACGTCCCCAACCGCTGAGGCCCGGGGTGGTCACTGACCGCCCAGTTGCGCCAGCACCGCGTCGCCGACCGTATCCGTGGTGCGCTCTTCGTGTCCGTGTTGCGCCAGGTCAGCGGCCACGGCGTTGTACAGGGCTTCTCCGGCACGCGCCAGTTCCGGCCGTTCCTCGCCCAGCCAGTCCAGCATGCGCGCCGTGGTGAACAGCATGGCGGTCGGGTCGGCCCTGTTCTGGCCCGCGATATCGGGGGCGCTGCCATGCGTGGGCTCGAACATGGAGGGCTGACGGCGGTCGTCCGGGTTGAGATTGCATGAAGGCGCCACGCCCAGTCCGCCGGAGATGACCGCGGCCAGGTCCGTCAGGATGTCCCCCTGGAGGTTGCTGGCAACGACCACGTCGAAGGCCCAGGGGGCCTGCACGAACTTCATGCAGGCGGCATCCACCAGTTCGTGGTGGGTGGCCACGTCCGGGTAGTCCTTGGCGACCTCCGCGAATACCTCGGTGTACATGTCACCCCAGTGACGCAGGGCGTTGCGCTTGGTGATCAGGCACACCTGGCTTTGCAGCTGCTCCGCGCCAGGGTTCTCGAAGGTTCGTGGGTTACCGGCCTCACGGCGTTCCCCGGCACGCTTGCGGGCCCGTTCAAAGCTGAAGCGGATGATCCTTTCAGTGGCGAAGCGGGTGAAAATTTCCGTCTGGGTCGCGATTTCGCCGGGCTGGCCCTGGCGCAGTCGTCCACCCTGGCCGACGTACTCACCTTCACTGTTCTCGCGGATAACCAGCATGTCGGTATCCGCTGCACGCGGGTCAGCCAGGTACTGCCGGGCGCCCTTGAGCTGGTGGGCCGGGCGTTCGCAGACCCACTGGTCAAAGCCCTTGCGCATCTGCAGCAGTGGGCTCAGGGAGACGCTGTCGGAGAGCACATAACGGTGCGGGTCCCGGCTTGGCCCCGGATCGCCCAGGGCCCCCAGCAGGATGGCGTCATAGCCGGCCAGGGTTCTCATGGCGTCCACCGGCATCATTTCGCCGTGTTGATGGTGCCATTCGGTGGAGGGCCAGTCGAAAACATCCCATTCCAGCGCCAGTCCGTATGTCCGGGTGAGGTGTTCCAGAAGTCTTAATGCCTGGTGGATCACCTCTGGGCCGACACCGTCCCCTGGCGTGACGGCTATACGGGTGGGGGCTCCGGTGCTGGTCATGGTAGAAGTGTCCTGAATTCAAGCTGGGTGACAATTCCCACTGTAGGCGTTCTTGCTTTTGTGGCAAGTTCTGTAATGCAATCGGAAAAAGTCGGCGACGTGTCGGCACTTTAAAAAATACGTGTGTGGATCAAGTATGGAAGAAGAGCTTTTTGATCAGTCGCATTGCGAGCATTGTGCCTGTGGCGCTGGGCTGGATTTTGATTTCTCATTTGCATTCCAGCCAATCGTCGATGCGGACACCAGATGCATTGAGGCGTACGAGGCGCTCGTGCGTGGCCTGAATGGCGAGGGGGCCATGCAGGTTCTTGATCGCATAAACCGGAAAAACATGTACCGGTTTGACCAGGCATGTCGGGTGAAGGCTGTAAAACTGGCGTCAGAACTTGGCATGACCGCCAATCTCTGCATCAATTTCATGCCCAACGCGGTCTACAAGGCGGAGACCTGTATCCAGACCACGCTGGCGGCCGCCAAAAAGTATGATTTCAATACCAGTAAACTGGTGTTTGAGTTTACGGAGGTGGAAAACCTGGCGGATACGGATCACCTGATCGGTATCATTGATGCCTATGAGGAAATGGGCTTTTCAATCGCCCTCGATGATTACGGCGCCGGCTACTCCCGGATGAACCTGCTGACCGATACGTCCCCACAGTACCTTAAACTGGATATGTCGCTTATAAGGGACGTGGATCAACATCCCCGTAAGCAGGCAGTGATTGAAGGGGTGCTGCTGACCAATTACCGCCTGGGAATTGCAACCATCGCGGAAGGGGTTGAGACTGAGGCCGAGTACAGGTGGTGCCGTGCGGCGGGGATCCGCTATTTTCAGGGCTATCTGCTGGCTAAACCGGGTTTCGAGACCTTACCGGACCCTTACATCCCGAGTGACCATTAGTGTTCTATCGCGTGATTATCTTTGTTATTGGACTGGCGCTGGTCGGCCTGACCTTCGCCCTGATGTGGGCCGGTGCCGGATTCTTCCTCGAGCGCATGGGCGAGAGGGAGCGGGTGTTCGAGCGCGCCCGGCTCATCGCCATATGGACCTTTGCCGGCTTCGGCATCGGGCTGCTGTTCATGGGGCTGGGCGGCCCTGTGCTGGGAACGGTGGCCTTCTACCGCAGTGCCCGGGCCACCGTGCCGCACATCAGTGAGGCCCGGGTTCTGCTCTGGGGCTTCTCAGTGGTCCTTCTGAGCACCCTGGTCGCCGGCGGTCTGCTCTTCGGTGGCCTGGCCCTGGTCGCCTGACGCCGTCGGCGCCTTCAGGGCGTGGAGGCGCTCGCGGAACCAGTTGAGGGCCGGCTCCCGTTCGTACTGGCGGTGCCAGTAGAGGTGCACGTCCACCTCAGGCATGCCCTCGGGGGGCTGCAGCAGGGCGACATCCAGGTACTGGCTGATGATGTCCGCGTAGGCCTCGGGCATGGTCACCAGCAGATCCGTTTCCGCCGCCACCCGGCAGGCGGCGAAGTAGTGCTGGCAGCGCAGCGCGATCCGGCGCCGGTGCCCGCGGGCACTGAGCGCGAAGTCCTCCAGCCCCTGGCCCTCGGCGCGGGATGAGACCAGCACATGGCCGGCGGCCAGGTAACGCTCCAGGGTCATGCCCTGCCGGGCAATGACCGAACCCCGCCGCGCCACCACCACCAGCCGATCCTCGTGCAGCCGCTCATGGGCGGTCTGGTCGCTCACCGGCAGCAGCACATCCACCGCGAAATCCAGCTTGCCCGCCGCCAGCTGCTGCTCCATCTCCCGCCGGGGCACTCTCTGGCTCACCACCTCAATGCCCGGATACCGCGTCATCTCCTGCATCAGCGGCGGCAGGAAGGTCGCCTCCAGCACATCCCGCAGCGCGATGTTGAACACCCTTGGCTGCTGTTCGGGCGTGAATTCGTGGAAAGCGTTCAGGGCGGAGTGGATCTCGCTCAGGGCAGGGTGCACGGAACTGGCCAGACGCTGGGCCAGGGGTGTGGGCACCATGCGGTTGCCCTGGCGGCGGAAGAGGGCGTCGTCGAACTGCTCCCGCAGCCGTGCCAGGGAGTGGCTGACCGCGGGCTGGGTCAGGTGCAGGATCTCGCTGGCGCGCGTGAGGCTGCCTTCGCGGTAGATGGTGATGAAGACGGTGAGGAGGTTCAGGTCGAGGCGGTTACCGGGAATCATGGGATGTGTCTCTCTGCATTAGTATTCTGCATGACATGCAATGAGGATAATTCAGTAGCCTTATTCGGTACAGGTTTCTACACTCTGACTATCAATCTGGAGAGGGAGTATCGGGGAGGGTTTTCCGGGAAGCTCGGTCGCCATGGATGGCGACCGCGCAGCGTCCAGGGATGGATTCATAGCGTTTCCCGGAAAACCCTCCCCGATGCTCCCGCCCACGTCGGATGGTCTGCAAACACAGGAGGTCCCCCCATGGACTTTGAGCTCTCAGAAAAAGGCCAGGATTTCTACAACCGCGTTCGTCAGTTCATGAAGGACGAGATCGAACCCATCGAGGCGGATTATTTCCGCGAACTGCACAGCCTGGACAACCCCTGGGTGGTGCTGCCGGTGATTGAGGAGCTCAAGGCCAAG
>JBNJDI010000027.1:0-25489 GCA_051744725.1 Pseudomonadota bacterium
AATCAGAATCTGACCAGAGAAAGCTGTTGTGGGTCATCCCGGCGCTGGCTACGCTGCCAATAAACGCGCTTTCGGGCACTCATGAGAAATCCGGGCTAGAGCGCTCCGGCCAGCGCCTCAAGCCCCTGGTCACGGCTTACATCGGCGGTGTTCAGGGGCAGCTGGATGAGGTTGAGCCCCGGGAAGGCCCTGCGGGTTGCCTCGATGTGTTCCGCCTCGGATTCACGGCGTCGGCGGGCAAAATCCCCATCCGCGCTCTCGGGCAGGACGCGGTTGAGGATCAGGGTATCGACCCGGACGTTGACCTCCTCAAGGGTTGCCACCATGCGGCGGGTTTCCTCCCGTGACAGGCGATCCGGATTGAGCACTGGAATGAACCGGGTCCGGTTCGGGTCCCGGAGCCGGTCCCGCATCGCCATGTAACGATCCCGCCGCTCGGTCAGTATCCGCGCGGCCCGGTCCTCCGGGGTGCCCTCCTCTCCCTGGAGCGCACGGCTGGTGTCCACCGCCTCCCGGCGTTTGGCCAGCAGCGCGTCCGTCCAGGTCCGCATCACCTCCGGAAGCTGAAGCAGCTGAAGGGTGTGTCCTGTGGGCGCTGTATCGAACACGATGAGGTCGTAACGGCTTTCGTTCTCCAGCGTCAGGCGCACCAGTTCATCCAGCAGGGCCGCCTCCTCGGCTCCCGGCGCACCGGCGGCCAGCGAGGCCTGGCGTTCCGCCGCCTCGCGCACCTCCGGGCTGGCCAGGTCCCGGAGGTTCTCTCGCACCTGGCTGATGTAGCGCTCCAGAGCCCGAGCGGGATCCAGCTCCAGCGCCTCCACGCCCTCCGCTACCCGTTGGGGTGACGCCCCCAGGGCGACCAGCCATAGATCCCCCAGTGAATGGGCCGGATCCGTGGAAATGACCAGCACCCGCTTCCCCTCGCGCCCACGGGCAAGGGCGTAAGCGGACGCACAGGTGGTCTTGCCCACACCGCCCTTGCCGCCGAAGAACACCAGCCGCGCGCCCTCGCCGGTATCGACCGGCGCAGCCTTGCGGCCGAAGAGTCGTCCTAGCAGCACCGGAAGCCCTCCAGCGGGGAATGCTCCATCCCCATGCGCTGATGCCACTCGTGGAAGTCCTCCAGCATGAAGGGCACCAGTTCGAGGGTGTAGAAGGCCGCCGGATTGGGAACGCCCAGGGACTCGGACAGCACCATGAGCCGGAACAGGTCGTCCTTCCGGCGCTGGGCACGGCGTTCGATCCGGCGGTAGGGCGCCTGGTACATCTCGTCGTAGAAGGCGAGCAGGCGCCGCAGTGACTGCCTAATCATTATTCAGATCCAGCAGTTCCGAGGTCTCACGCTTCTGGCGCACGGCATTGAGCCCTTCCAGAAGGAGCCAGATGTTGAGTACGAAGATGAAGCCACCGATCACCACCAGCAGCATGTTGCCATCCCGCAGATAGGTGCCGATGTTGATGATCATGCTCCAGATGGTCATCGCGCCCACGAACAGGAACGGCACCAGGCTGTAGACGATCGGCCGTTTCAGGTGCCACAGGATCAGCGTCAGCACCAGCAGGGAAAGTCCGGCTGTGAGCTGGTTGGTGGTGCCGAACAACGGCCAGAGCACCATGCCGCCGGCCCCCGGATTGGAGGGATCGGCGAAGAACGCCAGCGCGGCACAGCTCAGGAACACCAGAACAGTGGCGAAGTTGATGTTGCCCAGGGCCGGCATCCGGTACTGGCGGCCGATTTCACCCAGGATGAACCGCTGCAGACGCATGCTGGTGTCCAGGGTGGTCGCCGCGAAGGCCACCACCATCATGGACATGAAGGTGGTGGCCACCCCCACGGGAATGCCAAGGTTGTTCACATGGTTGCCGGCGCCCTCGACGAAAGCCGCGATGCCCTGGCTGCTGGCCTGGGCCCAGGAACCGTAATGCTCATTCCAGTCCCCGACGGTGGCAAAGCCGGCGCCCGTTGCCAGGATGGCAGCGACCGCCAGCAGCCCCTCACCCGTGGACCCCAGATAGCCCACGAACCGGGCATCGGTTTCATGCGCCAGCTGCTTGGAGGAGGTACCGGAGCTGACCAGCCCGTGGAACCCGGAAATGGCACCACAGGCGATGGTCACGAAAAGCAGGGGCAGCAGCGGCGGCGCATCGTCGGGAACGGCCGTGTTGTACATCGGCGCCACAATCTCGGGCTGTCCGATGAAAACACCCAGGTACACCAGCGCGAGACAGATGAACAGCAGATGGGAATTGATGAAGTCCCTGGGCTGCAGCAGCAGCCAGACCGGCAGGCGCGAGGCGATGGCGCCGTAACCCAGCATGATCAGCACCCACCAGGCGGTACTGGAATAGCCCCCCACCTGCTCGGGCAGCTCCAGCGGCGCCAGGGTGCCGGCGTAGACCAGGAACAGCAGCAGGACCAGCCCTACCAGCGACGGCACCAGGATGTGCCAGTTGCGGCGATAGACCAGGATACCGATGGTGATGGCGATCGGGATCTGCAGCCAGTACGGCAGCACACTCTCCGGGAAGGTCGAGAACAGGGTGCCAATGGCCACGGCAAAGACCGCGTTCACCATCAGCAGCAGGAAGAAGATGATCAGCAGGAACAGCATCAGCGCGCGCGGGCTGATGACGTTGCGGGCGATCATGCCCACCGACTGGCCGCGGTTGCGCACCGATGCCCAGAGCGTGCCGAAGTCATGGATCCCGGCCATGAACACCGTGCCGATCAGCACCCAGGCCAGGGCCGGCCCCCAGCCCCAGATCATGGCAATGGCCGGGCCGATGATGGGGGCGGCCCCGGCCACGGAAGTGAAGTGATGGCCCCAGAGGACGAACTTGTTCGTCGGAACAAAATCCACACCGTCCTCATACCGGCGCGCCGGTGTCCGGTAGTCCGGACTCAGCTGAAACAGGCGTTCAGCGAGAAAGCGGGAGTAGTAACGGTAACCAAGAAAAAAGACGGCAAACGCCATCAGTGCCATCAGCCAGCTTGTCACGGAATCCTCCTGCGATGCCCTGTGAATGGGGTTACAAGACGGCCAGAAACCTTAACCCCTTAGGCGCCGGGTGTACAGGCCACCTCTTGAAACCACGGCTTTTGGCCCGCATCTGAAAAAATAGAAGGTCATGACGAATCCGTCAGAGGAGGTGATGCTATGGACCTGAAAAAGATCTCCCCGTGGAACTGGTTCCGTAAGGAACAGGAGCAGGTCCGTGAACAACAGGACCTGAACGCCGTCCCCGCAACCCGTGACGGGCGTTCACAGGCGGTGAGCCGCGATCCGGTCACGAACCTGCACAGCCGGATGGACCAACTCTTTGATGATTTCTACCGCCAGTTCGGCCTTTCTCCGTGGCCGGCACTGGGCAGCGGGATAACGGACGACTTCTTCCGGCCATCCGTGGACATCAAGGAGAGCGGGGATAATTACACCCTGCATGTGGACATGCCCGGTGTTGAAAAGGACGACGTAAAGGTGGAAGTGGATGGTGACGCGCTCGTCATCCGAGGCGAGAAACAACAGGAACGGGACGACAGCAACGACAACTACCACTTTGTCGAGCGCCGCTATGGCGCCTTCCAGCGGATCCTGGATCTGCCGGCGGATGCAAAAGCGGACGACCTCAAGGCTAAGTTCCGCAACGGGGTGCTGACCATCACCATTGGTCGTGATCCGGAGCAGTCCGGAGGCACCCGTCGAATCGAAGTGGAATGAATCGGATACAGGATCCGCAACGACAAAGGGGCTCCCGCGGGAGCCCCTTTTTTACGATCCTCGAACAGGTGCTCAGCCGTGAACCTCGGCCAGCGCCTCCTCGATCATGCCCAGGCCTTCCTCGAGAACCTCGTTCTCGATGGTCACCGGCATCAGGAACCGCAGCGTATTGCCGTACATGCCGCAGCTGAGCAGGATCAGGCCCTTTTCCTTGACCTTGCCCACGATCGCCGCGGCCATCTCGGCATCCGGCTCGTGGGTATCCCGGCTCTTCACCAGCTCGAAGGCCGCCATGGCGCCGAGGCGACGCACGTTGTCCACGTGCGGGAAGCGCCGGTGCCAGTCGTTGAAGCGCTCCTCGAGGCGCGCCCCCAGGGCCCGGCTCTTGCCGAGGATGTCTTCCTCCTCGAACACATCGATGGCGGCAATGGCCGCGGCACAGGCCAGCGGGTTGCCGGTGTAGGTGCCGCCCAGGGAGTTGCCGCCGGAGCTGTCCATGATGTGGTCAGTGCCCACCACGGCGGAGATCGGCATGCCGTCGGCCATGCTCTTGGCCATGGTCATCATGTCCGGCTCAACGCCACTGTGCTCGATGGCAAACATCTTCCCGGTACGGCCGAAGCCGGACTGGACCTCGTCCACGATCATGCGGATGCCGTGCTCATCACAGATCGAGCGGATCTTCTGCATGAATTCCGGCGACGCGGCGTAGAAACCACCCTCGCCCAGGACCGGCTCAATCACGATGGCCGCGGTGTGCTGGGGCGCGGAATCCGCCTTGAAGGTGGCCTCAAGACCACGCAGCGCTTCCTCCTCGCTGACGCCGTGGTACGGCACCGGATAGGGCGCACGGAAGACACCGCCCGGCATGGGGCCGAAGTCGGTCTGGTAGGGATGGACCTTGCCGTTCATCGCCATGGTCATGAAGGTCCGGCCGTGATAGCCGCCAGTGAAGCAGATGACGTTGCTGCGCCCGGTGCTGGCGCGGGCGATCTTGACGGCGTTTTCCAGGGCTTCGGCTCCGGAGTTGGCCAGAAAGACCTTGCCGTGGCCGCGTACCGGCACGATGTTGCTCAGTTTCTCGGCCAGCTGCACGTAGGGGGCGTAGGGCATCACCGTCTGGCAGGTGTGCATCAGCTTGTCGAGCTGGCCCTTGACCGCTTCAACCACCCGGGGATGGCGATGGCCCAGGTTGAGTACGCCGATGCCTCCGGCAAAATCAACCATGCGCTTGCCGTCCGCATCCCACACCACGGCGTTCTCCGCGTGATCGGCGAACTGCTTGTTGGGGCTGGCACCGCCAGCGGCAACGTATTTCTCCTTCAGAGCCTGAAGCTGCTCGTTGTTCATCGAATCTCTCCCTCCGGGAATTTGGGGATAGGAACCCTGATAGTATGCAGGCTCGCCCGCCGTTTTTCCACGGGCTCAGTCCTCCAGGCGGCGTAACAGCAGCATGGGCGAGACGTTCAGAACCGGTGACAGCTGCCACCGCCCCATCAGCGCCAGCACCAGCGCGCTGACCGCCGGAAGAACCAGCCAGAGCTCCGCGTGCAGCCGGAAGCTGCCCTCGAACAGCCGGTACTGCAGCGCCCAGACCGCGAGCTCCGCCGCCAGCACCCCGAGAAAGCCCGCAATCAGCCCCATGAGCGCAAACTCGAGCATACTGCTGCCCACCAGCAGCCCACGGCGGGCACCCAACGTGCGCAGCAGGGCCCCTTCGCGCTGACGCGCCCCCAGGGTGGCACTGACCACGGCCGCCATCACCAGCAGCGCCGACACCAGGATCATGCTGAGCAATGCCTCCATGGCGCGGGTCACCTGGGCGATGATGCTCCGGATGCGCTCGATGAAATGGTCCACCTCCAGGATGGACACCGCCGGGAACTGCCGGCCCAGTTCGTTGAGCAGATCCTTGCGCCCCTCCTCCAGATGGAAGCTGGTCAGCCAGGTGGCCGAGAGCTCATCGAGCTTGCCGGGCGCGAAGACCATGAAGAAGTTCGGGCGCATGCTCTCCCACTGCACACTGCGAACGCTACTGACCGGGGCCGTGATCTGCTGCCCCCCGATCCGGAAGGTCAGCTCATCGCCCATTGAGAGTCCCATTTCCTCGAACAGCTCAGCTTCTACGGAAACCCCCTCGCCGCCGGTTTGGTCCCACCACTGGCCGCGTTCGAGACGGTTGTCCGAGGGCAGCTCTTCCATCCAGGTCAGGTTCAGGTCCCGGTTCAGCGCGCCGATCTCCTCATGCTTGGACACGGCCTGGCGCACCGGCTCACCGTTGATCCGCACCAGCCGCCCCCGGACCATGGGGTACAGGGCCTCGAAGCTCATGCCGTGCTCCTCCAGGAATTCACCGACGCTGTCCACCTTTTCCGGCGCGATATTGATCAGGAAGTGATTGGGCGCATCCTCCGGCAGCTGCCTATGCCAGTCCTCCAGCAGCGCGGAGCGGGTGAGGAAAAGCGTCGCCGCCAGCATCAGGACCATGGCAAAGACCGACATCTGGGCCAGCCCGGAACGCCGGTGGCGGTACAGCGCCACCAGTGCCAGGCGCCAGGCGCGGTTACCGCCACGGATGCGCCCAAGAATGCTGACGATGCCTGCGGACAGCAGTGTCAGTACCGCCAGCAGCGCGGCCAAGCCCCCCAGCAGCGCCAGCACCAGCCAGACCTCGCCGCTGTAGAACCAGAGCAGGCCGAATATGGCCACCACCGCGATCAGCAGATCCAGAAGCACCCAGCGCCCCTGCTCACCGGGTGACGCCCGCAGCACCTGCATGGCGGTGACACGGCGCAGGCGCCGGATGGGCGGCCAGGCGAAGGCGAACAGCGCGACAAAGGCTGTCACCAGCGCTGGTAGCAGTGCGGCCGGACTGATCTGCCAGGCCACCGGATCCTCCAGGAAGCGGTTGGCGATGTGGGCCAGAACCGCGAACAGGGGCAGCGCCAGCAACAGGCCAAGCCCCGTACCGACCGCCCCCCAGAGGCCCAGGCGCAGCAGGTAGAGCCGGCCAATGGTACGCCCGTCCAGACCCAGGGTCTTGAGAAGGGCAACGGTATCGCGCTGGCCCAGCGCATACTGGCGGCTGGCAACAGCCACCGCCACAGCGGCAAGAAGTACCGCCAGGCTGCCGCCGAGCAGCAGGAAGCGTTCCGCCCGCTCCAGCGCGTCCGAGACACCAGCCTGGCCGTCCTCCACGCTGCGCCAGCGCTGGCCCTCGCTGAGCTTCGGCTCAAGCCATTCCTGGAAGGCGTTCAGATCCGATTCCGCGCCAGCATACAGGTCCCGGTAGGTCACGCGGCTGCCCGGCTGCACCACGCCGGCGGCCTCCACATCCCCGTGATGCATCATTACCCGGGGCGCCAGGGCGGCCAGGTCGAAACCGGCATCCGGGGAGCGCACCAGGACGCCGGTAATGCGAAGGCGCACGTCGCCAATGCCGACACGGTCGCCCGGCTCAACATCCAGGAGCCTCAGAAGGCGCGCGTTCACCCAGATTTCGCCCTGCCCCGGGCCATGATCCACCATGCGCCTTGGTTCGCCGGGCGCGTCCTGCATCTCGACCTCACCACGCAGGGGGTAGTCGCCATCCACCGCCCGTACGCGCACCAGTTCCATGGCCTCACCGCCCTGGAGCATGGTGGCAAAGGAGATCTGGCGGGCGCTGGCCAGCCCCCGGCTCTCCGCCTCTTTCCGGAATTCATCCGGCAGTGGATGGGAGGACGCCAACTGGCCGTCGGCGGCGAGGAAACCGGTGGCGGAGCTCATGATGGTGCGCTGCAGGTGGTCGGCGAACAGCGAGATGGTTGCCACGATCCCTACAGCCACCATGAGCGAGGCCAGCATCACGCGCACATCGCGCTGGCGCCAGTCCCGCCGCGAGAGCCATCCGAGCCGGTGAAGGCCGCTCATGAGGAGGGCTCCGCGGTGGCGTCGAGCAGCCTGCCGCCGTCCATGCGGATGCGGCGGTCACAGCGCCCGGCCAGTTCCTCGTCGTGGGTCACCAGCACCAGTGTGGTGCCCTGCTCGGCGTTGAGCGCCATCAGCAGGTCCGCAATCTGCTGGCCGGTGGTGGTGTCCAGGTTGCCCGTGGGCTCATCGGCGAACAGCACCGCCGGGTTGGCGGCGAAGGCCCTGGCAATGGCGACCCGCTGCTGTTCCCCCCCGGAGAGCTGGCGCGGTGTGTGACCCAGGCGCTCGCCCAGCCCCACGCGCTCAAGCAGCTCCCTGGCCCGGTCCGAGGCATCGCGCACATCAGCGAGTTCCAGCGGCAGCAGAACGTTTTCCAGCGCGCTCAGTGTCGGCAGCAGCTGGAAGGACTGGAACACGAACCCCACCCGGTTGGCGCGGTGGCGGGCACGGCTGTCCTCATCCATGGCGCTGATGCGCTCGCCGGCCAGGTCCACGGTTCCCCCGGTGGGCAGATCCAGTCCGGCCAGGAGCCCGAGCAGCGTGGTCTTGCCTGATCCGGAGCGGCCCAGGATGGCCACCGACTCCCCGGCGGCCACGCTGAGGTTGATGTCACTCAGCAGGGTCAGTGTCTCCTCGCCCACTTCCACCTGGTGACTCAGGTCCTGTGCCCTTATGATTGCGTCAGTTGCCTCACTCACCCATGGTCTCCGGTTGGTCTATGACAGCAGTGAATCCTAATCGCCACGCCCGTCGTGGTACACCCTCAGGGAATACGCACCGCAGCCTTTCCGGTTCATTCGCGTTCGCCCTCGCGCTTGGCCTCTTCATCCTGCTGCTCCCTGCAACGGCCCCGGCGAACACCCTGGTGGTCTACGGCGACAGCCTGAGTGCCGCCTACGGCATCGCCGAGGAGGACGGCTGGGTCAGCCTGCTGGAAGAGCGCATGGCGCAGGAGGCGCCGGAATGGGAGGTGGTCAATGCCAGCATCAGCGGTGAAACCACCGATGGCGGGCTGCGCCGGATCGAAAAGATGCTCGAAGCCCAGTCCCCGGAACTGGTCATCCTGGAACTCGGGGGCAACGACGGACTGCGCGGCAAGGATCCGGGCACCATCCAATCCAATCTGGCAGCCATGGTCAAGCGCATCCGGAACGAGGGCGCCAGGGTATTGCTGGTGGGCATTGAGATTCCACCGAACTATGGGCGCACCTATACGGATGCGTTCCGCCAGCAGTACCGGACTCTCGCGGAAAAAAAGGATCTGGCCTTTATCCCCTTCCTGCTTGAGGGCATCCACAACGAGGAAGGCATGATGCAGGACGACGGCATCCACCCCACGACCCAGGCGCAGCCGCTGATCCGGGACCGCGTGTGGGAGGCACTGCAGCCGCTGCTGGCGGAAACGGACTAGTCCAGCGACTCCAGGAACCGCATCGCCCGCCACTCGGACCAGTAGTGCGCGTTGCGCTCATCCCCCACAAAGCCCACATGGCCGCCGTGACGGGGCACCTCCAGCCGGATCCGGCGGTTGTCCATCACCGCCGCGTGGGGATAGCTGCCAGGGCTCAGGAAGGGGTCATCAGCGGCGTTGACGATCAGCGCCGGCACCCGGATGCCCCCCAGGAAGCGGGTGCTGGAGCAGCGGTACCAGTAGTCCTCGGCGTCCCGGAAACCGTGCAGTGGCGCGGTGTACTGGTCGTCGTACTCCGCAAAGGTTTTCATGCGGTCGAGCCCCTCCAGGGGGATGAGATCGGGATAGAGCTCATGCTTGGCCCGGACCTTGACCCGCAGCTCATCCATGAAACGGCTCATGTAGAAGCGGTTGGCGGGCTTGGCCAGTTCCCGGGCGCTGCCTGCCAGATCGCACGGCACCGAGAAGACCGCCGCACCCCGGATGCGGGGATCCAGTGATGCCCCACGCTCGCCCAGGTAGACCAGGGTGACGTTACCGCCCATGCTGAAACCGCCCAGCGCGATGCTCTCATAGGCCGGCGACTCGGCCAGCGCCCGCTCCACCACCAGCGAGAGGTCGTCGCTGGAACCGCTGTGATAGAAGCACGGCTGGCGGTTCATCTCGCCGCTGCAGGAGCGGAAGTTCCAGGCCAGCACATCCCAGCCGCTGGCCAGCGCCGCCTGCACCATGCCCAGCATGTAGGGGCGGCGGCTGTAGCCCTCCAGTCCATGGCTGAGGACCAGCAGTCGCCCGTTGCCGCGCTGGTACCAGTCGAGATCCAGGAAATCATCGTCCGGCGTCTCCAGCCGTTCCGTGGTATCCGGCACAAAGTCGATCCGGCGGAAGAGCGTGGGCCAGACAGTCTGCAGATGGGGGTTGCGGAGCCACACCGGCGGCTGGAACTGCTCGTTACTGCGGTTTTTCTGCGTCATGGGAGGCGAGTGTATCGGCTCGCACGCACCCTCAGGAAGTGCTTTTGATCCGTCAGGGTCTGTGACGCGCGTCACCGTTTTACACAATTCCCGGGTCCCCCGCCCTTTCCGCCAAGCCTGATTCCACTCACGGCAATGACGCGCATGACTGACTGTGCTTGTATGAACCCGCGCAGTCGGGTCAGAGCGTTTTCACCCGACCCGCCACGGTTAGTCGACCAACAACAAGCACAAGGAAATCGATATGACCTTCCGCAAACAGACCGCAACCCTCCTCACCGGCACGGCACTGGCCGCAACCTTTGCCGCCCACACCGCAACGGCGGGCCTGCTCGACAATGTCTTCAGCTGGGGCGGCGACGACCAGGGCTACACCAAGACCGAGCATCCCATCGTCCTGGTGCACGGACTCTCGGGTTTTGATGAACTCTTTGGTTTCGTTGACTACTTCAATGGCATCCCCGGGGCCCTCGCCGAGGATGGCGCCGAGGTCTATGTTCCGCAGGTCTCGGCCGCCAACTCCACAGCGGTACGCGGTGAGCAGCTTCTGGCCCAGGTCCAGGAAATCGTCGCCACCACCGACGCCGAGAAGGTGAACCTGATCGGTCACAGTCATGGCGGCCCCACCGTGCGTTACGTGGCGGGTGTGGCTCCGGACCTTGTGGCGTCGGCCACCAGCGTGAGCGGCGTCAACTGGGGTACCCCCGTGGCGGACGCCACTGCCAGTGGTGAACTCGACGGCCTGGGCGACATCGTGTTCAGCATCGTGGACGGTGCCTCCGGCGGCGACCTGCCCCAGGATACCGGCGCCGCCCTTGAATCACTGAGCACGGACGGCAGCGTCGCCTTCAACCAGGACTTCCCTGCCGGTGTCCCCTCGGAATACTGCGGCAACGATGGCGCCGCGGAAGCAAACGGCATCCGCTACTACTCCTGGGGCGGTGACGATGTGAAGACCAACCTCCTGGATGCCAGTGATCCGGTGCTGGCGGCCACCGGCACCCTCATCGACGAGCCCAATGACGGACTGGTTCCGGCCTGCAGCATGAAGCTGGGCAGGGTGATCAGTGTCGGTTATGAGCTGAACCACCTGGACACGGTGAATCATCTGTTCGGCATCACCTCCCGCAATGCCGCGGATCCGGTTGAGCTCTACCGCCAGCAGGCCAACCGCCTGCAACAGGCCGGGCTCTGATCCGGCCTCCCAGAGCGCATCCCGGCCCCCTGTGGGCCGGGATCACAGGAGTACTCTGACATGCGCATCAGGCAAGGAATCCTGGCGGGTGCCATTGCCGGCACTGCCACACTCGGATTCAGTCTTTTCCTGCTTTCGCCGGAGAGCCCGGAGGCCCCATCCCCGGAAGGTTCGGTGACAACCATGGAACCCGCCACCCCGGCCACGGCCGGTAACCGCAGCGCTACCTCCGGAGAAAACCGCAACCGGGCGCTGCCCCTGGACGACACCGTCGAGGGTATTGCCATTGACGGGGCCATACGGGTGGACATGAACGGCAACCTGGTCTTTGACCGGGACCTGCGCCGGTTCATGGACTTTTTCATCGGCCTGACCCGCTCCCGGGACGACGAAGACGCCATGCGGGAACGCATGCGCCAGGCGATGGTGGAACAGGCGGTTCCCGCGGCGATCCGCGAGGACGTCATGGACGCACTCGCGCGCTACCTGGATTACCGCGAGGCCGCGGGCAACCTGGAAACACGGATGGGCGAGGTGTCCCCCGAGCAGACCCGGCACGTGCTGA
The DNA here is from genome assembly GCA_051744725.1 of Pseudomonadota bacterium. GTDB lineage: Bacteria > Pseudomonadota > Gammaproteobacteria > Pseudomonadales > Oleiphilaceae > Halospina. Next base: position 11,777 of record JBNJDI010000027.1, read on the forward strand.
ACCAGCTGAAACAGCTGCGCCGCAGCCACCTGGGCGAGGCCATGGCCGAGGGCTTTTTCGGGCGTGAACAGCGGCGGATCGAGAACCAGCTGGCCCGCCAGCGGATCGAGAACAACCCGGATCTCAGCGCCAGGGACAGGCGCGAGCGTCTGCGGGATCTCGAAGAAGAGCTGCCGGAACACGTCCAGCAGGTACGCGAGCGTTCGCGCACCTACACCAGCCTGCGTGAGAAGACACGGCGGATGCGCGAGGACGGGGCCAGTGAGGCCGAGATCCATGCCCTGCGCAGCCGTGAACTCGGCGCGGAGGCGGCTGACCAGCTGGCGGAGCTGGACGGGGAGCGTGCCCGGTGGCAGCGCAGGCTCGAACGCTACCAGCGCGAGAAAGAGCGCATCCGAGCCAATGACAGCCTGACCCAAGCCGACCGGCGCCAGGCCCTGGAAAAGCTGCGTTCAGAGCATTTCGATTCGGAGGCGGAACGCCGCCGTGCCCGGGCCCTGTCGCGGATTGACGCCCCACGCCAGGATGGGTAGTATTCGCCCTCGCCTGCTGCTCCCCGATAGCTCAGTTGGTAGAGCACCTGACTGTTAATCAGGTTGTCGCTGGTTCGAGCCCAGCTCGGGGAGCCAATCTTCAGCCCAGTACTCCGGGCAGCTCGGTCAGATTCCCGATGACCGCATTGGGCTCAAAGCCCCAGTCCTCGAAGACCATACCCGGCTCACGCTTCACCCAGATCGCCATCAGTCCGGCGGAACGGGCCCCGATCACGTCCCAGCTGTTGCTGGAGACCAGGCACAGTGGCGCCTCGAATGCCCCCGTGGCCCGGCGCGCATAGGCATACACCGCCGGATCCGGCTTGAAGCTTCGGATATCGTCCACGGAAACCAGTCCCTCCAGGTGTTCGCGCAGCCCATTGTGCCCGAGTACCTTCTCGAGCGCCGGATAGGTGCCGTTCGAGAACGCGAACCGCCGGTAATCGGCCACGGCCCGCAGCCCCTCCTGCGCATCCGGAAACGCCGGCAGCTCCAGGAAGGACTGGATCAGGGCGTCCTCGCGCTCGCTGTCCAGGCTCAGGCCGTGAACGCGGAACGCGGTCTGCAGCGCCTGCCGGGTGCAGGTCCCGAAATCCTCGTAGCAGCGCATCAGGCCACGCCGGAAGGCGTACTCAACCTGCTTCTCCCGCCAGAGCCGGCTGACGGCATCCGCCGCGTCTCCGGCATCCTGTCTCAGATGCACCACCATGCCGGAGGGATCCACCAGGGTTCCGTAGACATCAAATGCCAGCGTCAATGCCATCGTTGCCTCACTCAGTCCCAGAGACTGTCCAGTTCAAAATAGCGGCGCAGCACACGGTAGAGCGTGTGCGCGTCACGGTTGCCCGCCATCTCCCGGATGGAGTGCATGGCGAGCTGGGGAACGCCCACATCCAGGGTACTGATACCAATACCCGCGGCGGTCAGGGGGCCAATGGTGCTGCCACACCCCATGTCGGAACGCACCACGAAGGTCTGGCAGGGCACCCCGAGTTCACCACTCAGGTGCCGGAAAAGGCCACTGGTGCGGGTACTGCTGGCGTAGCGCTGATTGCGATTGATCTTGATCACCGGCCCCTCATTCATCACCGGGCCGTGGGCGTCATCGTAGTGGTCCGGATAATTGGGATGCATGGCATGGGCATTGTCAACGGACATCATCATGGAGCGGGCCAGCGCCCGATGCCGGTCCTCGCCTTCGACCCAGCGCTGCAGCACGGATTCCAGCAGGGGCCCCTGGGCGCCCTCGGCGGTCATGCTGCCCACTTCCTCATGGTCATTGAACACCGCCAGCGCTGGCTGCGTGCCCTCCGCGGCCAGCAGCGACTGGACGCCCAGCCAGCAGCTCAGCAGATTGTCCAGCCGGGCGGAGGTGATGAACTCCCCGGCCATACCCACCCGGGCCGGCGCCTGGGTATCGTAGAGACAGATCTCGTGCTCCAGAACCCGGCGCAGGCTGATCTCCGGCTGATCGGCCCGCAGCTGCTGCGCCAGAAGCTGGGCGAAATCCGTGTCCGGATGCTCCGCGGTGAGCAGGGTCACCGGCGGCAGGTGCTGCTGGTTGTTGATGCTGCGACTGCTGTTGGCCTCCCGGTCCAGATGGATCGCCAGCGAGGGAATCACCGCCACGGGCCGGCGGAAGTCCACCAGGGCATCCCGTCTCCGCCCCTGATCGTCCTCATAGGTCACCCGCCCCGCCATGGACAGATCCCGGTCGAACCAGGGATTGAGCAGTGCCCCGCCGTAGACCTCCACTCCCAGCTGAAGACAGCCATTGCGGCGGATCTCCGGGTTGGGTTTGATGCGCAGGCAGGGGCTGTCCGTATGCGCGCCCATCATGCGCCAGCCGGCCTCCACCGGCGATTGCCGCCCAGTGTGGAAAGCCACCAGCGCCGACCCATTGCGCACCACGTAATAGCCCTGCCCCGGCGCCAGCGACCATGGCTCGCCCTCGTCCAGGCGCTGGAATCCGGCCGCGTCGAGCATCCCGGCCATGTTGGCCACAGCATGCCAGGGGGTTGGCGACTGCCCCAGGAATTCGAGCAGGCCCTCGTTGAAGGTGTTCAGTTCCATGCGGGCTCCCGTCTGCGTCTCGCCTCAGAAAGTGTACGGGTTTACCATTGGGCCCCACCAGCATAGCGCAGGATGAGACCCCCATGCGGATTCCACAGTTTCTCAAATTCGAGTACGACGACAACGGGCCGCAGCTGTTCCCCACCGCCGTGGCCTGGTCCCTCAACGATGGCCGGATCAAGTACGTCATCATCCGCCCCGAGGACGACTGGCTGGCGGAGGACCTGGACGAACGCCTTCTGGATGACGAGTTCTTCCGCGAAAAGGGCGCGGCACCGGTGGACGTGCTGCGGGAAATGAACGAGGACCTGGGCGAGACCACCGTGTTCTCGGACGGCCTGGACCCGGACGACCAGCTGCTGGATTTCCTGTGCGACGCCCTGGGCATCCAGGCCGGGTTCGAACTGGCGCCCATGACCGCCCTGCTCCACCACGAGAGCTTTGAGAGTCTCAATGACCGCTACCAGGACATCATCCTGCGCGAGACCCTGGATGCCAGCGTGGCGGAGAACGCGGTCTACGCCCAGCTGCTGCTCGCCCGCGAGGAGGGCCTGACCGATCCGGATTCCTGCGGCTGAACGCGGACTTTGTGACCGGTTTCGACGACAGCGCGCTGCAGGTGGGTGACAATCCGCGGCAATTCAGCGCCACGGATAAGCCAGCCTATGCGCCGCATCCCCGTTCTCCTGACCTGTACCGCGCTCCTGGTGGCCACCAGCCTGCCGGCCATGGCCCAGCAGAGACCGAAGCGCCCCCAGCAGCCGGAACCTGAAAGCAAGGCCGGCGAGTACTATCTCGGGGTAACCGGCTCGCACTTCCGGCACAAGAAACTCAGTGACGGCAACGGCAAGGCCACCGTCACCACCTCGGGCATCGTGATCGGCAAGTTCCTGAATGACTACGTCAAGGTCGAGGCACGGGGCGGCGCGGCGCCCTCCCCCCAGGAAGAGACCGCTGACCTGGAACTGGACATCGACTACTACGCCAGTGCCTACATCGGCGTGTACTACCACTGGACGATGTTCTCACGCGCCTACGCGCAGTTCGGCATGAGCCACGTGGAGACCACGGCCACGCGCACCAGTGAGGACGACGACGGCAATGTGACCGTGACCGAGGAGCCCTACCTCGAAACCAGCATGAGCCGCAGCTGGCTGGTGGGCACGGACGTGGATTTCATCGGCAATTCCAGCCTGTTCGTGGAGTACGGCCAGCTGCACCAGGACACCACCACCAGCATCCGCATCCGCCAGTGGAACGTCGGTCTGCGGCTGGACTTCTGAGCGGCCTCAGCGCCTGACGTACTCGTACGACACCGCCTCGGGATCAACCCCCAGCACATTCGGCGCCACCGCCAGCACTTCCGCAAGCCGCTGGCGCGCCGCCTTCTGCGGTACCGAGGCGGGCGGCGCGTATTCCGTAATGGTCAGCTGCTCCCCGGTCTGGGTAATGCGCACCGCGTATTCCGGTATATCCGCATCATAGAGGCAATGGCTCTCGTCGGGCGCCTGATGGATCTTCCGGCGCAGGTGGCGCCGGTTCTTGCGCAGCCGGTTGGCCAGCATCGCGGCCCGCTCCTGGTTATGGATCACGGGCTCAGGGATGCCCGTGCGCACCTCTTCCAGCGACTGCTCCGGCTGGCGGAACTCGCTCTCCCGGATGTCGAACAGCAGCAGCGTAGTTTCCAGTGACCCATTGTAGAACCGGTACTGGCGCCGTGAGCGCAGACCCAGCTGATGACCCAGCTCCGATTCCGACAGCAGCAGCCCGAAGCGCCAGCCCACAGCCTCGCTGCGGAGCCGTTCTCCCAGGATCCGGAACAGTTCCGCCGCCCGCTCCCGGGACTCCAGCCGGTTGCCGTAGGGCGGATTGGTCAGGATCAGGCCGGTTGTGGCCTTCTCCGGCATACGCCATTCCGCCACGTCGCACTTCTCCACATGGATCCGGTCACTGAAACCGGCCCGCTCGATGTTGCGCCAGGCGGCCGCCACCACACGCCCATCCACATCCGTGCCCCGGAAGCGGGAACGACTGTCCGCCAGCCCCTGTGCCCGGCGCTCGTCCGCCTGCGCCTGCTGCTCGGGCCAGCCCTCGGTGACCGCCCCCGGCCAGCCCTCAAAGGCAAAGCCACGGAACAGCCCCGGCGCGGTATCCGTCGCCATCATGGCAGCCTCCACCAGAATGGTCCCGGAGCCGCAGAAGGGGTCGGCCAGGTCCCCACCGGCCCTGGCCACCTCCGGCCAACCGGCGCGGTACAGAAGACCGGCGGCCAGCGTCTCGCGCAACGGTGCCTCGCCGGCTTCGCTGCGGTAGCCGCGCTGATGCAGGCTGGCGCCGGCCATATCCAGCCCCAGCTCAAGCTGGCCGTGGCGCAGCCTTGCCTGTATCGGCAGATCCGGTTGATCGGGCGTCATTGTCGGCTCCGTCACGCCCAGGCTCCGGACCCGCTCCATCAGCCCGTCCTTGACGCACTGGGCACCGAAACGCGGACTGCGGATATCGCCATGGGTACCCTGGAAGCGGACGCGGAAGCTCATCTGCGGGCGCAGCCAGTCCTCCCAGGGAATGACTGCCGCCGCCCGGCGCACGGTGTCCGCACTGTCCGCCGGGGCCCGGTGGAGATGCAGGATGACCCGGCTTGCCAGACGTGACCACAGGCAGATACCACGGGCACCGGCCATATCCGTCCGCATCCAGAGCCCGGCGGAGGCGCGCCCGGTCACCTCGATACCGAAGGCGGCCATCTCGTCCGCCAGCAGCTCCAGAAGGCCCCATGAGGCGGTTACAAAAAAATCATGTGTCTTCAATTCCACGGATCCTTGGCGTTTGTGCCCGTCACAGAGGGGTTATTGGCGTCGCCAATCGGAACCCCGGGCATGATTGGTTTTAACTGGGTATACACTGCTCAGATTTTGCGCTTTACTGACTATGACGCGTCAATGACACCGCCTGTGAAGACCGGGCGGCAAGGGCCCTGACAGGATCGATCCATCCGCCAACGCCCCTGAGCGGATCACCGTCGGTTTCACGCTGCCGACAGACCGCGACGGGTGCCCAGCGAAGGGTGGCGGATTCGTGCGCACGCTCATGACCGATGTGACCACATGAGGTAGAGAGCATGAAAAGACAGAAGCGAGACATGTCAGCCCGCGCCTACAAACGCGGTTATATGGCAGGTTTGTCCGGAAGGTCCAAGGAAAACTGTCCACTGGATAAGCCGGAACCCCGTCAGGAATGGATGAACGGGTGGCGGGAAGGTCGGGAAGACCATTGGAGCGGACTGACACAGGGTGTCTCCTCAATACACAAGATGCCGAATCTGACAGCGTGAAGCGACTGCCGCGAGGCGGCCGACCCGTAAAAACCTGAAAGCACTGCATGCCACCGTAAAGGGGCTACAGACCTGAGGGGGCCACCCGCCCCCTGACACATACAGAGGCTCCATCTCTGCATACGCGAAAAGGGGACCACTCGTCCCCTACGGGCCCGCCAGAGCGGGCCCGTTTTCGTTCAGGCCCCGGAGCGCCCCTCAATGGCGCGCGCGCATTCCCGGACCAGTTGCGGCCCCCGATAGATGAGCCCGGAATACAGCTGGACCGCCGAGGCCCCGGCGCGGATCTTGGCAAGCGCCCCCGCGCTGCTGGTAATACCGCCCACCCCGATGATGGGGAAATCCGCCCCCAGCTCCGCACGCAGCTGGCGGATGACCGCTGTGGAAGGCTCAGCCAGCGGGCGACCACTGAGGCCACCGGTTTCCTCGCCCAGTGGGTCCCGCAACACCGCTGAATGATCCACCGTGGTATTGGTAGCGATGACGCCATCCATACCCACCCCGCGCAGCGTTTCCGCCATAAAGCGGATGGCGGCTTCATCCATATCCGGCGCCACCTTGACCGCGATGGGCACGTAATGACCCATGGACTCGGTCAGCGCCAGCTGCTTCTCCCGGATCCCGGCGAGCAGCGACCGCAGCGCATCCCCGTGCTGCAGGTCCCGGAGCCCGGGCGTGTTGGGAGAGGACACGTTGATGGTGAGATAATCGGCCAGCGGCCACATGCGCTCAATCCCGGCCAGATAGTCATCCAGTGCCTGCTCCGCTGGCGTATCCTTGTTACGGCCGACATTGATCCCCAATATGCCGCTGTAGCGGCTGGCACGGATATTGGCGGCCATGGCCTCAAGCCCCTGGTTGTTGAAGCCCATACGGTTGATGATGGCCTCGTGGGCCGGAAGCCGGAACAGCCGGGGCTTCGGGTTTCCAGGCTGCGGACGCGGGGTTACGGTGCCGATTTCCAGGAACCCGAAACCCAGTTCCCCCAGGGCATCCATGTAGCGCCCCTCCTTATCCAGGCCCGCGGCCAGCCCCACCGGATTGGGCAGGGTCAGCCCCATCACCTCGACGGGCCCGGCAGGGGGCGCGGGCCACAGGCGCCCAATAAGCCCGGTTCCCGCAACCGCCCGTGCCGATTCCAGGGCGAGCCAGTGGGCCGTCTCTGGCGGGAGCCGGAAAAAAAGGGGGCGCAGGGCCTGGTACATTGGGAATCACCGGGGTGGTTTTCTGCTGGAAAGCCAGCAGTATACAGGAATGGATGCCGGGGTCGCTAAGTGCTTTCCGTGTCAGAGCGGTGACAGAGACATGACCTTTTCCACGGAATCTGTGGAAAACTCTGTGAATTTTTTTGTGGCAAACCGCCAGACCGCCTGCCAATGGCGGCGATCTGCAGATTGTATAATTTTTAATCAATAATATTTTTCTTATTTTTCAGTCATTTATAAAGACACTTTCGCTAAGTCCGGCTTTTGACGGCATTTTGAGAACAACCGGGCCCAGCACCACTTCTGTGCATAAAATCAACCCCAATCCTTACCATTGAAGGATGAAAAGGTTGGCCGGACCATTTACACTGCGCCCTGTCCCCGGTCGCCGTATCCGGGTTATCCTGAGCGCGCCCGAGAGAAGCAGTGCGGTTTATGAATGCATCTGAAGACACAGCCCTTGATCGTGCGCCGGACAGCGAGCTCCAGTCCGCGCGCCGGGTAACCCTCGTCGGGCTCGTTCTCGATGCCCTCCTGGGTGTCGTGAAGGTCATCGTCGGCTTTTTCTACAACTCCTATGCCCTGATCGCAGACGGCATCCACTCCTTCTCCGATGTCGCCTCGGACATCATGGTGCTGGTGCTGTTCCGCATCTCCCGTGAGGAACCCGACGAAGACCACCCCTACGGTCACGAACGCTTCGAGACACTGGGCGCCGTCATCCTGGGCAGTGCCCTGATCGCACTCGCCGGCGCCCTGGCCTGGGAAGCCGTGCAGCGGGTCACGAGCTCCGAGCTCGGCGTGCCCGGCTGGCCGGTACTGGTCGTGGCCGGTGCTGCCGTCCTCGGCAAGGAATGGATCTACCACTACACCCTGAGGGTGGGGAAAGCCATCCGCTCCGACCTGCTGGTGGCCAACGCCTGGCACAGCCGCACCGACGCCTTCTCCTCCATCGTGGTGATGCTCGGCGCCTCCGGTGCCATGCTCGGCTACCCCTGGCTCGACGCCGTCGCCGCCTGCGGCATCGCCGTGATCGTCGCCCGCGTCGGCTGGCACCTCGCCTGGGACAACGTCAAGGAACTGGTGGACACCGCCATGCCGGTGGAAAAACAGCGCCACCTGCGCGAAGTCGCCGAAGCCACGGAAGGTGTCCGCTCGGTGAACGCCATCAAGAGCCGTCGCATGGGCTCCGACTTCCTCCTCGACATCCACCTCCAGGTCGACCCTGAGGTCAGCGTCTCGGAAGGCCACGAGATCGGCGTGCGTGCCGAACACCGTCTGCTCGAGGCCGTGCCGGACGTGCGCGAGGTCACCTTCCACATCGACGCCGAGGACGAAGCCGTCCAGCAGAACGTCCACGCCGCCATCCTGCCCTCACGCAGCGCCGTGGCCAAGCAGCTGGAGGAGCGCTGGGGCGACCTCATCAACTTCCACAACACCTGCCCGCCCCGGCTGCACTACCTCTCGGACGAAGTCTCCGTGGAGCTCTACCTGGAAAGCCGCACGGCGGTGAACGAAGCCTCCCGCAACCAGCAGTGCCTCACCTGCCAGCTCAAGTCCCGCACCAGCGACCTCCCCTGGATCGGCGACATCCGCATCTGGTACGCCGACGAATTCCGCACCGGACCGAACCAGAACTGACTTTTCACTCCCCTTCATCTTCAAGAGCGGCTTTCTGCGGCATGCAATGTGGAGGAACTCGGCGTTCAGGGGAGCAGGGGATGCTCGGAGGGAAGCTCTGGAGCCATGGATGGCGGAAGAGCAGCGTACAGGGATGTATTCACAGCGTTTCCCGGAGAGCATCCCCTGCTCCCCTGAACGCCAGGCAACCCGTTAACCGTCTTGAGACAACTCAACCGTATCGGAGAGCCGCCTCCTTCAACTTATTAGCCTCATCCCTGAGCCGAGCCGCCTTCTCAAACTCCAGGTTGGAAGCCGCCTTGTACATCTCATCCTCCAACCGATCGATCTCCTTCAGCATCTGATCCGCATCCTTGCCATGCACATCCACCGAATACTCCGCCGACGACTCCGCCACCTCGCGGCTGCCGTCACCACGCTTACGCTGAACATGCACACCCTCCATGATGTCCGCCACCTTCTTGTCCAGCCCCTTGGGCGTGATCCCGTGCTCCTCGTTATGCGCCATCTGCTTCTCGCGCCGGCGCTCCGTCTCATCAATGGCGCGGCGCATCGACCCCGTCTCCCGATCCGCATACAGAATCGCCTTGCCATTCACATTCCGGGCCGCGCGCCCCATGGTCTGGATCAGGGACCGGTCCGAACGCAGGAAGCCCTCCTTGTCCGCATCCAGGATCGCCACCAATGACACCTCCGGCATATCCAGCCCCTCGCGCAGCAGGTTGATGCCCACCAGCACATCAAACTCACCCCGGCGAAGGTCGCGCACAATCTCCACACGCTCCACGGTATCCACGTCCGAGTGCAGATACCGCACCCGCACATTGTGCTCCTCCAGGAAGTCCGTCAGATCCTCCGCCATGCGCTTGGTCATGGTCGTCACCAGCACCCGCTCGCCCGCCTCGGCACAGCGGCGCACCTCCGAAAGCAGATCGTCCACCTGGGTCGTGGCCGGGCGCACCTCGATCTCCGGATCCACCAGCCCCGTGGGCCGCACCACCTGCTCGGCCACCTGCCCGGCATGCTCGGCCTCGTACTTGGCCGGCGTCGCCGAGACAAAGATCATCTGCGGCGCCATCCGTTCCCACTCATCAAAGCGCATGGGCCGGTTGTCCAGCGCCGACGGCAGCCGGAAGCCATACTCCACCAGCGTCTCCTTGCGCGATCGGTCGCCCTTGTACATGCCGCCGATCTGGGGAATGGTCACGTGGGACTCATCGATCATCAGCAGGGCATTGTCCGGCAGGTAATCAAAGAGCGTGGGCGGTGCCTCGCCCGGCTGGCGCCCGGACAGATAGCGCGAGTAGTTCTCGATGCCGTTGCAGTAGCCCAGCTCCAGCATCATCTCCATGTCATAGCGGGTACGCTCCTCCAGGCGCTGGGCCTCCAGCAGCTTGTTGTTGTCGCGCAGCTGCTTCAGGCGCTCATCCAGTTCCTCCTTGATGGAATCCACCGCGTTGAGGATCTTCTCACGCGGTGTGACATAGTGCGTCTTGGGGTAGATGGTGACGCGCGGCACCCGCTGGAGGACCTCCCCGGTCAGCGGGTCGAACCAGGCGATGTTCTCCACCTCGTCATCGAACAGCTGGATACGCACCGCCTGGTCCTCGGACTCCGCCGGGAACACATCGATCACCTCACCGCGCACCCGGTAATTGCCCCGCTGCAGCTCGGTTTCATTACGGGTGTACTGCAGCTCCGCCAGCCGTCGCACGATGTCGCGCTGGTCCACCTGCTCACCCCGTGTCACATGCAGGATCATGCGCAGATAGGACTCCGGATCGCCCAGCCCGTAGATGGACGAGACCGTGGAGACGATGATCGCATCCGGGCGCTCCAGCAGGGCCTTGGTGGCGGACAGGCGCATCTGCTCGATGTGCTCGTTCACCGACGCATCCTTCTCGATGAAGGTGTCCGAGGCCGGCACATAGGCCTCCGGCTGGTAGTAGTCGTAGTACGAGACGAAGTACTCCACCGCGTTGTCCGGGAAGAAATCCCGGAACTCGCCGTAGAGCTGGGCGGCCAGCGTCTTGTTGTGCGCCATTATGATGGTCGGGCGCTGCACCTGCTCGATCACCTTGGCCATGGTGAAGGTCTTGCCCGAGCCGGTAACACCCAGCAGTGTCTGGTGCATCAGACCGTCATGGATGCCCTCAACCAGCTTCTCAATCGCCTGGGGCTGGTCACCCGCAGGCTCAAAATCCGAAGCCACTCGGAACGTCAGGTCGTCTTTCGACATAGGATTGCGTCTCTTTCGGATCCGGGGGATCGCCCATGGCGGGAGTGCTCATGCTATCATGTTCCCAACGTTGTTCCGGCACACCGACTTTTCAACAGGAGCCCGAGTTTGAGCGCGCAACTGTCCAACCGCGTCCAGCAGATCAAGCCCTCGCCCACCCTCGCCATCACCAGCAAAGCAGCCGAGCTGCGCGCTGCCGGCCAGGACATCATCGGCCTGGGCGCCGGCGAGCCCGACTTTGACACCCCCGACCACATCAAACAGGCGGCGGTGGACGCAATCAATGCCGGCAAGACCAAGTACACCCCGGTGGACGGCACGCCCGAGCTCAAGGACGCCGTCATCGAAAAGTTCCGCCGGGACAACAACCTGGACTACGAACGCAACCAGATCCTGGTCTCCTGCGGCGGCAAGCAGAGCTTCTTCAACCTGGCCCTGGCCCTGCTCAACCCGGGCGACGAAGTCATCATCCCGGCGCCCTACTGGGTCTCCTACCCGGACATGGTCAAGATCGCCGAAGGCACGCCCGTCATCCTGGAAAGCAGCGCCGATACCGGCTTCAAGGTCACCGCCGAGCAGATCCGCAGCGCCCTGACCGAGCGTTCCAAGCTGGTCGTGATCAACAGCCCCTCCAACCCCAGCGGCAAGGCCTACAGCCGCGAGGAACTGGCCGCCATCGGCACGGTGCTGGAGGAACGCCCGGACGTCATGATCGCCACCGACGACATGTACGAGCACATCCTCTGGAACGGCGACTTCGTCAACATCGTCAACGCCACGCCCTCACTGAAGGACCGAACCTTCGTGCTCAACGGCGTCTCCAAGGCCTACTCCATGACCGGCTGGCGCATCGGCTACGCCGCAGGCCCCGCCGACGTGATCGGGGCCATGAAGAAGATCCAGTCCCAGAGCACCTCCAACCCGGCCTCCATCTCCCAGGCGGCGGCAACGGCGGCCCTGAACGGCCCGCAGGAGTGCGTGGGCGAAATGCTCAAGGCCTTCCACGAGCGCCACGACTACGTAGTCAGGGCATTGAACGAACTGCCCGGCGTGGAATGCATTGAAAGCGACGGCACCTTCTACGCCTTCCCAGGCTTCCAGGGCGCCATCGAGGCAACGCCCGGCGTCAGCAACGACCAGGAACTGGCCGAACACCTGCTCAAGGAAGCCGGCGTCGCCCTGGTCCCCGGCTCCGCCTTCGGCACGCCCGGCCACATGCGCCTCAGCTTCGCCACCAGTATGGACAACCTCAAAAACGCCATCGAACGGCTCCGGAAGGTACTGTAAGACTTGACGAAGGGGCCGAGCGCCCCTAACATACGCAGCGCTTATCCCCGATAGCTCAGTTGGTAGAGCACCTGACTGTTAATCAGGTTGTCGCTGGTTCGAGCCCAGCTCGGGGAGCCAGACATCGCAAAAAGCCGCTCCACGGAGCGGCTTTTTCTGTTTCAGGGGCCCCCATGGCAAGCATCTACCTCGCGGGACCGGACGTCTTCTTCCCGGACACCATCCGCAACCGCATCGAAGCCACCAAGAAGGCCATCCTCGCCGAACACGGCCTCGAGGCCCTCTCCCCCTGCGACAACGACCTGGACCTCGACAACGCCAGCAACCCGGCCCAGCTCATCTACAACGCCAACCGCGACCTCATGAACCAGGCCGAGGGCCTCATCGCCAACCTCACCCCCTTCCGAGGCCCCAGCGCCGATGCCGGCACCATCTTCGAACTCGGCTTCATGACCGCCCAGGGCAAGCCCGTCGCCGCCTACACCACCTGCGCCACCCCCTACAACCAGCGCGTCTCAGGCGGCGCCGAAACCGACGCCAACGGCACCCTGGTTGAAGGATTCGGCCTGTGCGATAACCTGATGCTGGACTGTGGTATTGAGGCCAGTGGCGGAGCGTTTATCTCAGGATCACTGGAATGGCGGAGTGAGGGGTTCACCCCAGAAGAGTCATTTGACGAAGAGCTGTTCCGAAAGGCTGTTGAGGTCCTGTCCAGGCACTTCTAACGGCTGGAACCACCCGGGAACTATCAGGGGCAGGATGAGGCAGTACTAAGCGGGAAGCTCTGGAGCCATGGATGGCGGAAGAGCAGCGTACAGGGATGTATTTACAGCGTTTCCCGATTAGTACTGCCTCATCCTGCCCCATGCAGCAACACAACAGGCTGGAGGATCACACGCAATGGGTAAGAATAAAGAAGGCGGCCTCGTCTACTCCACCGAAGCAGGCGGCAAAACCTGCCCCGAATGCCGCCAGCCACTGGACCAGTGCCAGTGCAGCACCGAAACCCGCTCAACCACCAGCGACGGCACCGTCCGCATCCAGCGCGAAACCAAGGGCCGCAAAGGCAAGGGCGTCACCCTCATCACCGGCCTCGACCTCCCCGAAAAAGACCTCAAGGCCCTGGCCAAAACCCTCAAGGCCAAATGCGGCACCGGCGGCACCATCCGTGACGGCGTGATCGAGATCCAGGGCGACCACCGGGACACCCTGCTCACCGAACTCGAAAAGAAAGGCTGGAAAGCCAAAAAAGCCGGCGGCTAGGCGCCCGCCAGCTCCTGCTCAATGGCCACCAGCGCCGCCATTGGATCCTCCGCCCGCGTGATCGGCCGACCGATCACCAGATCATCACTGCCAGCGGCCAGCGCCTTCGCCGGTGTCATCACCCGCTGCTGATCGCCATGG
>JBNJDI010000028.1:0-25316 GCA_051744725.1 Pseudomonadota bacterium
CATGAAATGCCAGCGCCGGCCGGGCGCGCCGCTGGTGGCTGGCACCATGGGGTCATGGCTGGGGCGGGCGGAGCAGCCGGCAAGACCGGCAAGAACCAGCGCGCCGCCGGCAGCCACGCCGCCCTGGAAGCCAAGGCGGAGGAACTGGCGGCGGTCGGGGTCCGGGGCATCGGAATCCATGGGACAGGCTCCCGTCAGCGGATGAACAGCTTGTAGATCACTCTGTGCATCAGCGTGCCGTGTGGGGCGTGGATGAACTTACCGCTGTTGAGCCGCTGCTTGCTCATGACGCCCCTTGGATTACTGAAGGTGATGAAGCCTTCACGGCCATGGTACGCGCCCATGCCGGACTGGCCGACGCCCCCGAACGGCAGGTCGTCCTGCCCCACATGCACCAGCGTGTCGTTGATGCACATACCACCGGAGTGGGTCTGTTCCCGAACCCGGCGCTGCTCGCTGCGATCATAGCCGAAGTAGTACAGGGCCAGCGGCTTCGGGCCGCCGTTCACGTAATCCAGGGCATCCTCGAGCCGGTCATAGGGCACGATTGGCAGCAGCGGCCCGAAGACCTCATCCTGCAGTACCTGCATGTCTGCTGTGGCGCCCAGGATCAGATGCGGCGGCAGCTTGCGGGTGTCCTCGCCGAAGTACTCGTTGCCCGGGTTGACCTGGATGATGTCGGCACCCTTGTCCCGGGCGTCCTCCAGCACACCAGTCAGGCGTTCGTGCTGGCGCTCGTTGATGATGCTGGTGTAGTCCGGGTTGTCCTTGATTGTGGGGTACATCGTGGCAACCGCGCTGCGGAAGCTGTCCACGAAGCTGTTCACCCGGTCCCGGGGGCAGAGGATGTAGTCCGGTGCCACACAGGTCTGGCCGGCGTTGATGCACTTGCCGAAGGCGATGCGTTCGGCCGCATCCTTCATGGGCACTTCCCGGGAGATGATCGCGGGTGACTTGCCGCCCAGCTCCAGGGTTACCGGGGTAAGGTTCTCGGCAGCCGCCTTCATCACCATGCGCCCGATCGGGGTGGAGCCGGTGAACAGCAGGTGGTCGAATGGCTGCGCGGAGAACGCCTGCGCTACGTCCGCCTCACCGTTGATGACGGTCACCAGGTCGGAGGGGAAGGTTTCGTGCAGCAGCCGCTCGAGCAGGGCCGAGGTGGCCGGTGTGAACTCGGAGAGCTTGAGCATCACCCGGTTGCCGGCGGCCAGTGCGGCGGTCAGGGGGCCGGCGGCCAGGAACAGCGGATAGTTCCAGGGCACCATGATGCCGACCACGCCCAGGGGTTCGTAGTGCACCTCGTTGCGTGCCGGCTGGAAGAGCATGTGTACCTTGCGCTTCTCGGGCTTCATCCAGCTGCTGAGATGGCTCAGGGAGTAGTTGATGTTCTGGACCGAGGGCATGATCTCGGCCAGCAGGGTTTCGTCCCGGGAGCGGCCGCCGAAGTCCTCGTTGATGGCATCGCACAGGGCGTCCTGGTTGGCCAGCAGGACGCGCTTGAGCCGCTTCAGGTGCTCCCGGCGCTCCGTACCGCTGGGCATGGGCTGGGCCCTGAACGCCTCGCGCTGGGCGTTGAACGCACGGCTGATCTGTTGGATCTGCTTCCGGTTATCCGTCAGCTGAACAACGTTGGCGACCATGGCTGGTTCTCCTGTATTGTCCCGGAGTTCTGCCCCTGATCCTTTGTACCGGATCTGTTGCTGGCAGATCTAGAGCATGTACTCTAGGATCAATATTAGAGCATCTGCTCTAGCAGTCAATACACCAGCGCCGATGGAATGTGTCTCCAGGGCCGAGGATTGCCATGAAAACCCGTGACCGGATTCTCAAAGCCAGCCTCCAGCTGTTCAACGAACAGGGCGAACGCAATGTGACCACCAACCACATCGCCGCCCATCTGGGCATTTCGCCGGGCAACCTCTATTACCACTTCCGCAACAAGGCGGACATCATCTACTCGCTGTTCGTGCAGTACCGGGGGCTGGTGGACCGTTATCTCAAGGTGCCGCGGAACCGCACGCTTACGCTGGAAGACAAGATGTTCTATCTGGAATCCGTGTTCGACGGCCTCTGGCACTACCGCTTCTTCCATCGCGACCTGGAGTACCTGCTGACCATGGACGAACGGCTGCGGCACGACTACCGGGAATTCACCTTTCACTGCCTGGGCGAGATCCGGGCAGTGCTGGAGGGGCTGCAGGACGCGGGCATTCTCCGCCCCCACGCTGAACAGGAGCATGAGGCCATGGCCCTGAATGTGTGGCTGGTGGTGACCAACTGGATGGCGTTTCTCAAGACAGCGAGCGCTGACGGTGGCAGTGATGGCAATACCCAGCGGGAGCTCAGGCAGGGCATCTACCAGGTGTTGACCCTGGAAATGCCGTATCTCACGGAGGCGTACTACGAGCGCGTGGCAGCGATCCGGGAGCAGTACCGGCCGGATATCGCTGTCATGGAAGGGGGTGCCCGCGCGCGGGAGCCGGATCTGTCACTCTGACGCCGGTTCCGCGCCGAGCAGCCAGTCACTGAGATGGTTGCGGGCGGGTTCCACGCCCTGTCCCTTGAGGGCCGAGAACGGCAGGATGTGGTGAATGCACTCAATGCCTTCCAGGTCCCGCCGGACGCTCTCTATCTGGCGCCGTGCGGGGTTGCTCTTGAGTTTGTCCGCCTTGGTCAGAAGCAGCATCATCGGCAGCCCGTGATGCTCGCACCACTCGATCAGCATGGCGTCGAACTCTGACAGCGGATGGCGCAGATCCATGATCAGCGTCATGCTTACCAGCGACTGCCGATGGGCCAGGTAGTCGCCCAGGTGCTTCTCCCACTGCTGCTGAGTGTTGCGCGAGACGCGCGCGAAACCGTAACCGGGCAGATCCACCAGTCGGGTTCCGGGCGTACTGAGTGAGAAGAAGTTGATCAGCTGGGTGCGGCCCGGTGTCTTGCTGGTCCGGGCCAGGCCGCCGATCCGGGTGATGGCGTTGATGGCGCTGGATTTGCCCGAGTTGGAGCGCCCGGCAAAGGCCACCTCGCGCCCGGTGTCCTCGGGGCACTGGTCGAGTCGTGCGGCGCTGGTCAGAAAACGGGCACTGTTGAAAGCGATACGGGTCGGATGTCCGGTCACGGCGCGGCCTGCGTCCATTGATTTCAGTCGGTGGCGAAACATGTATAATACCACACCAGTTTGCGGGGCCGGCGCCATCTGAGGGGTCGGCCGAACGGACAATGTGTAATCCGAGTGGTGTCACGATGAGAAAACTGCTGACCGGTCTTGTACTGACGTTTGGCCTGGCCGGACTGGCCCAGGCGGCCGATCCCAGCGCCGGGGAAGAGATCGCCCAGAACGAGTGCGTTTCCTGCCATGGCGAGAAGGGTGTTGAGCCGATTCAGCCGAATTACGCACGGCTGGCCGGACTGGGTGAGGACTACCTGTTCAAACAGCTCAGCGCCATCAAGAGTGGCGATCGCGATGTGCCGGAGATGATGGGCATTGTGAGCGATCTGGACGAAGAGGACATGCGCGACCTGGCGGCCTACTACAACCAGCAGGAGATGCCCCGTGGCGAGGCGGATCCGGAAAAGGTTGATGCTGGCGAGTCCCTCTACCGCGGTGGTGACCTGTCGCGTGACGTGGCGGCGTGTATTGCCTGTCACGGGCCGAACGGGCTGGGCAATGAGCCTGCAGGCTATCCACGGCTGAGCGGTCAGTCCGCGGAGTATGTGGTCAAGTCCCTGAAGGATTACCGCTCCGGTGACCGGGTCTACGGCCCGCAGAGCCAGGTCATGGGCGATATCGCCACCAAGCTCAATGATGATGAGATCGAGGCGGTCGCCGAGTACATCGAAGGGCTCTACTGAGGCGTTCCGCGGAACCTCGACTTGCCGACTCCTGCAAAGTTCGCTTCAATGGGAGGTGCTCTTTACTTTCCGTGACCGCAGGAGAACGGCATGCTTCATCGAAGCCTGATCGCACTTTTCGCCTTCCTCGCCATGGCACCAGCCACCCTGGCTGCCGAATGGGAGGAAGGCACCCATTATCAGACCCTTTCCGAACCTGTTGAGACCCGCTCCGGAGACCAGCTCGAGCTGGCTGAGGTCTTCTGGTACGGCTGTCCTTCCTGCTACCGCATGCAGCCTGTCATCGAGGAATGGAAGCAGAGCAAGCCCGATGATGTGAATCTGCGTCGTGTGCCCGCATCCCTGCGGCGTGACTGGGAGCCCCATGCCAAGGCGTTCTACACCGCGCGTGAGCTGGGGGCTGTGGAGGAGATCCATTCCGAGCTGTTTGATGCGCTGGCTGGCGAGCAGCGTGAGCTGAATGATGCTGATGCCATTGCCGCCTTCTTCGAGGAGCAGGAAGTGGCGGAAGCCTCGGAGGTCCGTGATGCCTGGGGCAGCTTCGCGGTGGATACCGCCATGCGCCGCGGTCGCCAGTTCCAGCAGGGCGCTGAGGTGAGCGGTACCCCGACGCTGGTGGTCGAGGGTAAGTATGTGATCTCCGTCAGGGCCGCCGGCAGCTACGAGAACATGCTGGCCATTGCCGACCACCTGCTGGAAAAGGAACGCTCCGGCGACTGACTGTGTATCCGAAACTGCGCGACCAGGTCCGGCGTCTGGCCGCCCCCGGCCGCCCCCGGGGAGCGGTCTCAACCTCCGACAGTGCTCCCTCACTGGCCGAGACCGGCCGCATACGGCTGCTTACCTTCAATATCCAGGTGGGCATTGCCACTGAAGCCTATCACCACTACTTCACCCGCAGCTGGCAGCATCTGCTGCCGCATGCCCAGCGCCGCGACAATCTGGATCGCATCGCGGCGCTGCTGCGGGACTACGATGTGGTGGCGCTCCAAGAGTGCGATGGCGGCTCGCTGCGCAGCGGTTTCGTGAATCAGGTCCAGTATCTGGCAAGCCAGGGCGGCTTTCCCTACTGGCGTCAGCAGCTGAACCGCAATCTCGGTCGTATCGCTCAACACAGCAACGGCATCCTCAGCCGTTACCAGCCCCTGAGGGTGGAAGAGCACCGGCTGCCGGCCCTGATTCCGGGCCGTGGCGCCATGATGGCGTTCTACGGCAATCCGGATGATCCGCTGGTACTGGTGCTGATGCATCTGTCACTGAGCAAGGGGGCCCAGAACCGCCAGCTGGGGTACATCCGGGAACTGATCGCGCCCTACCGCCATGTGGTGCTCATGGGTGACATGAATGCCCATGCCGAGCAGCTGCTGACCCATTCCCCGCTGCGTTCGGCGGAACTGATCCCGCTGCCGGATTCCGCGATGAGCTTTCCCAGCTGGCGCCCGGAGAAAGCACTGGATCACATCCTCGTAAGCCCGAGTCTGGATGTGCACGACACCCGGGTGGTGGACTATCCGGTGTCGGATCACCTGCCGATCAGCATGGAAATCGAGATTCCGGGGGGGTCTGGGTAGATCGGCGTGTTTGGTGGGAGAGCCCCGAAACGGTGCGTTTCGGGGCCTGGAAACCCGCTTACTTCAGCTTGGTTTCTTTATACGGAACATGCTTACGGACAACCGGATCGTATTTTTTCATCTCGATCTTGTCCGGGGTGTTCCGCTTGTTCTTGGTCGTGGTGTAGAAGTGACCGGTGCCGGCACTGGAAGCCAGTTTGATCTTCTCGCGCATGATGTTCTCCTCAGACCTTCTCGCCGCGGGCACGCAGGTCTTGCAGGACCGTCTCGATACCCTTCTTGTCGATGGTGCGCAGACCCTTGGTGGAGACGCGCAGCTTCACGAAGCGCTTCTCGCTTTCCACCCAGAAACGATGGGTCTGCAGATTGGGCAGGAACCGCCGCTTGCGATGGTTCATAGCGTGTGAAACGTTGTTACCGGTGGCCGTGCGCTTACCGGTCACCTGACAGACTCTGGACATATTCGGCCTCCAAC
This sequence comes from Pseudomonadota bacterium, assembly GCA_051744725.1. Lineage (GTDB taxonomy): Bacteria > Pseudomonadota > Gammaproteobacteria > Pseudomonadales > Oleiphilaceae > Halospina. The sequence continues at coordinate 5,902 of JBNJDI010000028.1, forward strand.
TGAGCGTTGGTCATAATGATTGAAATCGAATCCCGCGCCCGGTGGTGCCCCGCCGCCTTCGTTGCACCCGCTGACGGCTCGCGCCTGACGCTCCCGGAAAAGGCCGGTTTTATACCAGAAAAGGCTGCCCGACGCAAAGATTTTCGTTCTCAGAGGTGGCCTGTCTCGGCCATGGAGGCGACCTCAGTGTGCCCCACGATCATGTGGTCCAGCACCCGTACATCGATCAGGCCCAGCGCCGAACGCAGACGCTCCGTCAGGTTGACGTCGGCGCTGCTGGGCTCGGCCACACCGGAGGGATGGTTGTGCGCCAGGATCACGGCGGCGGCGTTGGTTTCCAGCGCCCGGCGGACCACCTCGCGCGGGTAGACGGCGGCGCCGTCGATGGTCCCGGTGAACAGTTCCTCGTAGCGGATCACCCGGTGGCGGGTGTCCAGGAACAGGCACACGAACACCTCGTGGTGACGCGTCACCAGCTTCGACTTCAGGTAGCTCCGGGTGGCGGCCGGCGAGGTGAGGGGCTCACCGTTGGTGACCGGGGATTCCATGACCCGCTGGGCCATGGCCAGCGCGGCCTGAAGCTGGGCGTATTTGGCGGTGCCCAGGCCGGGCGTCTGGCAGAAGCGCTCCGCCGAGGCGCCGGTGAGCGCGCGCAGGCTGCCGAAGCTGCTGATCAGCTCGCGGGCCAGGGTCATGACCGGGCGGCCGGCACTGCCGGTGCGCAGGAAAATGGCCAGCAGTTCGGCGTCCGTGAGGCTGTCCGGGCCGAGATGCAGCAGCTTTTCCCGCGGGCGTTCGGTAACGGGGAGGTTTTTCAGTGACATGGCGGCTCCTTCGCTGATGATGCCTGATCCTTCAGGGCACCGCGCTGGCGGCGGTGAGCCATGAGTCTAGCGTTACCACCCGCCGCTGCCAATACCGCCCCGGGATCTGGTATCTTTGACGGCAAAACAGCACCCAGAGGCGACAGTGGGCAAACGGATTCTTCTAGGCGTAACCGGTGGCATCGCCGCCTACAAGAGCGCGGAGCTGGTGCGTGAGCTGCGCCGCCATGGGCATGAGGTGCAGGTGGTGATGACCGGCGGCGCCCGTGCCTTCGTGCAGCCGCTCACCTTCCAGGCGCTCAGCGGGTACCCGGTGCGTGAGAGCCTGCTCGATCCGGAAGCGGAGGCAGGCATGGGGCACATCGAGCTGGCCAAGTGGGCGGATCTGGTGCTGGTGGCGCCGGCCTCGGCGGACATCATGGCGAAGCTGGCCTGTGGGCTGGCGGATGATCTGCTCACGACCGTCTGCCTGGCCACGGAAGCCCCCATCGCGCTGGCCCCGGCCATGAATCAGGCCATGTGGCGCAATGCCCGCACTCAGCGCAACCGCAGCCTGCTTGCGGCGGATCCCCAGTTCCGGCTCTGGGGGCCGGAAGCCGGGGAGCAGGCCTGTGGCGACACCGGCCCGGGGCGGATGCTGGAGGCGGCAGTACTGGCGCAGGAGGTGGCCGCCATGGCGGAGCAGTCCCTCGCTGGGCTGAAGCTTGTGATTACCGCCGGCCCCACGCGCGAGGCACTGGATCCGGTCCGCTACATCTCCAACCACAGCTCCGGGCGCATGGGCTTTGCCCTGGCGGAGGCGGCTTCGGCGCAGGGGGCGGATGTGACCCTGGTGGCTGGCCCGGTTGAGCAGCCCACGCCCACAGGCGTTACCCGTATTGATGTGACGTCCGCCCGGGAGATGAAGGAGGCCGTGGACGATGCGGTCGCCGCTGGCGTCGACTGGTTCATCGCCACGGCGGCGGTGGCGGATTACCGGCCACTGGCAGTGGCCGGTCAGAAGATGAAGAAGCAGTCCGGTGCCGACGCCCCTGTCATCGAACTGGAAGAGAATCCGGATATCCTGGCCGGGGTGGCAGCGCGCGCTGACAAGCGCCCGCTGACCATCGGTTTTGCCGCCGAGACCCGCAACCTGGCCGATTACGCCCGCGACAAGCTCAGCCGTAAGGGGCTGGATCTGATCGTGGCCAATGACGTTTCCGCGCCGGGGCTGGGCTTCAACAGTGACAGCAATGCGGTTGAGGTGTTCTGGGCGGACGGCAGCGAGCGCTTCGAGGCGCGCCCGAAACGCGAGCTGGCCCGGGACCTGATCCGCCTTTTCCTGTCACACCGGAGCAACCACCCGGCCCAACCCTAGAGGAGCACCTGCCTGTCATGGCGAACCAATCCATTGAAGTCCGCATTGTTGATGAGCGCCTGGGCGACAGTATCCCCATGCCTGATTACGCCACCCCGGGGTCTGCGGGCCTGGACCTGAGGGCCTGCCTCAAGGCGCCACTGACGCTGGAGCCGGGCCAGACCGAGCTGCTGCCCACGGGCATGGCGGTGCACATCGCGGACCCCGGCCTGGCGGGCATGATCCTGCCGCGCTCGGGCCTGGGCCACAAGCACGGCATTGTGCTGGGGAACCTGGTCGGGCTGATCGACTCGGACTACCAGGGCGAACTGATGGTCTCCTGCTGGAACCGGGGGCACACGACCTTCACGATCGAACCCGGTGACCGTATCGCGCAGTTCGTTGTGGTGCCCGTGGTGCAGGCGGATTTCCGGGTGGTCGAGACTTTCAGTGCCTCCGAGCGGGGCGAGGGTGGTTTCGGTTCCACCGGCGGCCAGTAGTAGGATGCAATCATCGGTCAGCCATCTATACTGGCCTCCAGAGCCCTCCCAGACCCAAGGATGACACCATGAAATTCCGACTCAGAAAGGCCGCTTCAGGGCCGGAATCCGAAACAGGTGATGCCCGTTCCTTCCCCCTCTACCGGGTGCCTGTGCTCCAGTCGCTGGTGGCCGTGGCCGGGCTGGCCCTGGCGGGTGTGCTGCTCAGCTTCTTTGTGATTGCCCCGGCCGAGCAGAAGGTCCAGCAGAACAATAGCCGCGAGCAGGCGGATATGCTCAAGGCGCGCTTTGACCAGCACCTGAATTACCTGCATGACGTGGTCGGCTCCTTTGCGGCCCAGGAGTCCATCCGGGCCGCCGCCAGTGGCAGTGATGACCGGGAGGATGCGGCACGGATCCTCCAGGATACCCTGCCCGCCGCGGAAGCCGTTTTCCTGTTTGAGCCCGGGGATGTCAGCCAGCCGGAGGACCGCAGCTGGGAGTTGGGCTTCGCCAGTATCGACCTGGCACGCCAGGCCGGAGGCGAAGGCGACACGCGCATGGATGCCTTCCAGCGCGACGGCAGCTGGTTTGTTCAGATCGCGGCGCCGGTTGGTGACGCCGGTGGTGGCAGTCTGCTGGTGATCTTTGACGACTCGGTGATGGACCCGGTGCTCTCGGCGGCAGGGGTTCTGGAAGGCCGCGTGGCACTGCGCCAGCGCGTGGACGGGCGTGATGTGCCGGTGTTTACCCGTGGCAGTGGCCAGGGCGAAGGCGTGGCCCGGGATCTCGCGGTCAGTGGCTGGTCGGTGCGCTATGAGCCTGCTTCCGGGACACCGGAGCTGGTCGCACCGATGGCACTCTGGGGCGCTCTGGCTGTGGTGGCGGTGGTCATCGTCGCAGGCCTCTGGCTGGTCTTCGCTCAGCTGCAGAAGCAGCTCCGGCAGGATGTGTCCGGACTCAGCCAGTGGGCCCAGAAAGCGTTCGCGGGTGAGCGGGCCAAGCCGCCGGAGCTGCGCATTCCCGCCGCAAGAGCTCTGGCCGAGACCCTGCAGCGGCTGGCACGGGAGCGCCCCTCCACGTCCGCCGGCACGGGCGGTTCCGGGCGCAGGAAGGCGGCACCGGGCGGCGCGGCAGCGGCGCCGGTGACCGGGCCGGAGCCGGAAACCGCAGGGGAAACCGATAGTGACAGCGAGCCATTGTTCGGGGATGATGCGCTCGACATTGATATGCTCGACGGAGACGAGGACGTGCTCGGACTCGGGGGCAACGACAGCAGCGGAGGCAGCATGGATCTCAAGGAAAGTGCGGCGGTAACAGTGGATGTTCCGGATTCCATCTTCCGGGCCTATGACATCCGGGGTGTGGTGGGCGACAGCCTGACTCCGGAGATTGTTGAGACCATCGGTCGGGCCATTGGCAGCGAGGCGCTGCAGCGCCAGCAGCAGAGCATCTGTGTGGGCTACGACGGGCGTCACTCCAGCCCGGATCTGGCCGAGGCGCTGACGCGCGGCATTCTGGCCACGGGCGTGGATGTGATCAGTATCGGGCGTGTGCCGACACCGGTCCTGTATTTCGCCACCCACCATCTGGAGACCGGTTCCGGTGTGATGATTACCGGCAGTCACAACCCGCCGGAGTACAACGGCCTCAAGATGATGCTTGGTGGCGATACCCTGGCGGGGGATGCCATCCAGGCTCTTCTGACCCGGATCCGCAACCATGAATTGGAGGAAGGCCAGGGCCAGCGCAGTGAGCGTGATGTGCGCAAGGCCTACATTGACACCATCGTCGGCGACATTGCCGTGGCCGCGCCGCTGCGGGTGGTTGTGGATGCCGGTAACGGTGTGGCCGGCGAGCTCGGTCCGGAGCTGATCCGGGAGCTGGGCTGCGAGGTGACGCCGCTGTACTGCGACGTGGATGGTGATTTCCCCAACCATCACCCGGATCCGGGCAAGCCGGAGAATCTCGAGGCCCTGATCGAGACCGTGAAGAAGGAGGGGGCGGACCTGGGCATCGCCTTCGATGGCGACGGCGACCGTCTGGGCGTGGTCACCAACAGCGGCAAGATCATCTGGCCGGACCGCCTGCTGATGCTGTTCGCGCGGGATGTGGTCTCGCGCAATCCGGGCGCCGACATCATCTACGATGTGAAGTGTTCGCGCCGGCTTGCGAGTGTGGTGAACGAATACGGCGGCCGCCCGGTCATGTGGAAGACCGGCCATTCCTGGATCAAGGCCAAGATGAAGGAAATGGGCGCGCTGCTGGCAGGGGAGATGAGTGGCCATATTTTCTTCAAGGAGCGCTGGTACGGCTTTGACGATGGCATCTATGCGGCGGCGCGCCTGCTGGAGATCCTGGGTATCGAGGATCGCGAGGCCGATGCCATCTTTGCCGAGTTCCCCGAGGATGAAAGCACCCCCGAGATCAATGTGGCGGTGGCCGATGCGGACAAGTTCGCCCTGATCGAGCGCCTGGCCAGTGGCGGTGACTTCGGTGATGCCAGCATTGCCGATATTGATGGCCTGAGGGTCGACTACCCGGATGGCTGGGGCCTGTGCCGGGCCTCCAATACCACGCCCAATCTGGTCCTGCGGTTTGAGGCGCAGAATGTCGAGGCGCTGGAGCGCATCAAGAACATTTTCCGGGAGCAGCTGCAGAAGGCGGAACCGTCGCTGCAGCTCCCGTTCTGATTCCAGGAGACAGAGCATTCCATGACCATGGATCGTGATACAGCCATGCAGGTGGCCTCGGTACTCAGCAAGGGCCTGCCCTACATCCAGCGTTTCACCGGCAGGACCATCGTGATCAAGTACGGTGGCAACGCCATGGAGAACGAGGAGCTGAAGAACAGCTTTGCGCGGGATATTGTCCTGATGAAGCTGGTGGGCATGAATCCCATCATCGTTCACGGTGGTGGCCCCCAGATCGGGGAGCTGCTGGAGCGCCTGGAGATCCATTCCGAGTTCATCAACGGCATGCGCGTGACCGACAGCGAGACCATGGATGTGGTCGAGATGGTGCTGGGGGGGCGGGTGAACAAGGAGATTGTCTCGCTCATGAACCAGCACGGCGGCCGGGCCATTGGCCTGACCGGCAAGGATGCCAGCCTGATCCGCGCACGCCAGCTGGAGGTGCGGGACCCCTCGCCGGAGGTGACCCGTTCGGAGATTGTCGACATCGGCCACGTGGGCGAGGTGGTCTCCGTGAACACCGAGGTCATCAACATGCTCACCGCCAGTGACGTGATCCCGGTGATCGCGCCTATTGGCGTGGGAGATGATGGCAAGGCCTACAACATCAACGCGGATTCCGTGGCCGGCCATGTGGCCGAGGCGCTGCAGGCCGAGAAGCTGATCCTGCTGACCAATGTGGCGGGCCTCCAGGACGGCGAGGGCAATGTGCTGACCGGGCTCAGAGCCGAGCGGGTGGATGAGCTGATCGCGGACGGCACCATCCAGGGCGGCATGCTGCCCAAGATCCGGTGTGCGCTGGATGCGGTCAAAGGTGGAGTGACCTCTGCCCACATCATCGATGGGCGTGTGGCGCATGCCACGCTGCTGGAGATCTTCACGGACGAGGGCGTGGGCACCCTGATCACCCGGACCTGAAGGTTCCCTTCTCCACGGGGGCGAAGTAGGGGGCGTACTGCTGGATCCATTCGGCTGCGGCTTCGTCCAGAGTCAGGTAACGCCCGTTATGGACCACCTGGTCCAGGCGGTACTGCTGGATATGGCAGGCCTGCTCCACCAGCCGCATCCGGTAGGCATCCGCGCTGTCCTTGAAAGCGACACCCACCTCATAATGACCACCACAGGCTTCGCACCAGGCGACATGACCTTCCATGCTGGCGGTTGGCGTGCAGCAGCTGATGGTGATGCGTATCGGCGTGCCGGTGTGCCATGGGCGCTCCGAAGAGAAGGCGACCCCACCTAGGCTCAGGTTGCGCAATTCCTGGCGGTAGTGCTCGCCCTCGCGCGGCTCCACGTCAATCGGCATGTCGATGGGATGCCGGATGAACGTCCGGCCCGGATGCTGGTGCGCATTCATGGCGCCTCCTGATGAACGGTGACAGTTACCATCTGCCTCCTGCCCCTACTATAGTGAATTCCAAAATTTTTGCGTCAGTAGAGGGGCGGTTTGTGCGACGGTTGCCGCATTATCACCAATTGATCAGGTACGATACGATAATCAGCATGCTTTGCCACGCGATGGCCCCGGACGGTGGATCATGAAACGAATTCTCGGTGCCCTTGTGGTCCTGCTGCTCCTGGCCGCAGGCGCCTTCTACGCGACGCTCTGGTATGGCGCCCGGACAGCCGCCCTGGAGCTGGAGGACGCCGTCAGCCCCTGGGGCAACCTGCACTGGGACGCGGTTCTTCCCACCTGGGATGGCCGCGTTACGCTCCAGGGGGTGCGGTGGCACTGGTTCGACATTACCCGGCCGGTGCGGGCAGAGCAGGTCACCCTGGAAGCGGCGGGGCTGCTGGCACTGCCCGCCTGGCTTCTGGGAGGTGAACAGCCTCCCCGGTGGCAGCTGCAGGTGGATGACCTGGAACTGGTGGTTGAGCCGGACCTTTTCCGGCCCTGGGCTCGAAGCCGCCGGGCGCTTTCCCTGAAGCACCATCCCCTGCACTTCCACGGCTGCGGTGAACAGCCGGCGCTGACACCCACCGACCTGCTGCGCATGGGTGTGGACCGGATCAGCGGGGATATCGAGCTCAGGGACAGGGGAGGTGGCGTGGGCGAATACCGTTACCGGGGGGAAATGGATGCCGGTCGTCTCGGAAGTCTGTCCCTGGCCTGGCAGGCGGAGGACCTGCCGTTGCCGGTGGTCTCCAACGGGCGTGACGCCCCCGCCTTCCCGCGCAAGGCGGAGCTGGTCGTCCGGGATGCCGGGCTGATGCGGCGCCTGTCCTCCTTCTGTGCGGCGGCGGAGGATGAGCCGGTCGGGGACTGGGTCAGTCGGGCCTCCAGCCACTGGGCCGAGGCCATGACCGGCCAGGGGCTGGCACCAACCGAAGCCACGACCCTGCTCTACCGGCAATGGCTCCGTGAAGGGGGCGAACTGGCCCTGGCCTGGGCGCTCGAAGGCGATGGCTGGCCGGAGAGCGGGCTGTCAGCACCGCAATGGCGCGACAAAACGCGCCTGCGGGTTGTCCATAACGACCGCGAACTGGATGACATCGGCTTCAGCCTGAGTGAGCGCAGTGCACCTCCGGAGGAGACAGGGCGTGCCCCACTGGTGCCGGTGGATGAACCCGCTCCGGAACCGGCCTTCCGGGAGTCCGACACGGAGCGCGCCAGTGCCTGGATCGATCGGCGTGTGCGCCTTGAACTGGCATCAGGCCGGAAGGTAGAGGGGCAACTTGTGGCCCTGGAGGGGGAACAGCTGCATATACGCCGGACCCTGGAAGGCGGCTCGGTGGTGGCGCCCTTTCCGGTCACCGAGGTCGAGCGGTTTGAGGTCTGGCGGCGTGCCGATGACATGGGCCGGCCCGTGTCCGATGGCGACAGCGGGCCTGGGCTGGAGGATTTCCTGAACCCGGATCTCGGGAAGATACAGCCGATTCCCCCGGCACCCGATTCGCAGGAGGAGTGATATGCAGCGCCCGATTCCGGATATCCGGGGAATGCTCGGCGAATTGGTCGCCATGCCCTCGATCAGCAGCGTCAGCCCGGAGTGGGACCGCAGCAATGAAGCGGTGATCACCCGCCTGGCCCAGTGGCTGGGCGAGCTGGACTTCCGGGTGGAGACCATGCCCGTGCCCGGGGCACCCGGCAAGCTCAACCTGATTGCCACCCGCGGCGAGGGGCCCGGTGGGCTGGTGCTCTCGGGGCATACGGACACCGTGCCCTTTGACGACCAGCGCTGGCAGAGTGACCCCTTCGCGCTGACTGAACGGGGAGATCGCTGGTACGGCCTGGGCACCTGCGATATGAAAGGCTTCTTTCCCCTGGCGCTGGAGGCGGCCTGGCGGACCCGCGGGCAGGAGCTGGCGGAACCGCTGGTGATCCTGGCCACGGCGGATGAGGAGAGCGCCATGGGCGGGGCCCGGGCCCTGATCGAGGCCGGTCGCCCGAGGGCGCGGCACGCGGTGATCGGCGAGCCCACGGAACTGCGGCCGGTGCGCATGCACAAGGGCATCATGATGGAGCGGCTCGTCTTCCGCGGCCAGTCCGGCCACTCCTCCAACCCCGCGCTCGGCCGCAATGCCCTGGAAGGGATGAATGAGGCGCTCACGCGGATCCTGGCGTATCGGGATCAACTGCAGAGGGATCATCGGCATCCCGGGTTCCGGGTGGACTACCCCACCCTGAATCCCGGCCATATCCATGGCGGCGACAACCCCAACCGTATCTGCGCGGAATGCGAACTCCACTTCGATCTGCGCCCGCTGCCGGGGATGGATCCCGGGGCACTGCGCCGGGGTATCCTCGAGCGGGTGCGCCCGGTGGCGGAACAGCGGGGGCTCAGCTGCACCTTTGAACCCCTGTTCGACGGAGTGCCCCCGTTCGAGGAACCGGAAACCGCCCACCTGGTGGGGATCTGTGAGCGTCTCACCGGGCATGCGGCGGAAGGCGTAGCCTTCGCCACCGAAGCCCCCTTCCTGCAGCAGCTTGGCATGGAGACCCTGGTGCTGGGGCCCGGCTCCATCGACCAGGCCCACCAGCCGGACGAATTCCTGGCCCTCTCCCAGATCGAGCCCATGGTGACTATACTGACCGGCCTGATCGAACAATGCTGCGCCAAGGGAGGAGATCCGGGGTGAGTGACCAAGACTGGCTGTACTGGTTCCGCCATTCCGCGCCCTACATCAATGCCCATCGTGGCCGGGTGGTGGTCATCACTCTGGGTGGCGACGCACTGGCCCATCCGAACCTGACCACCATCATCCATGACATCGCCCTGCTGGCGAGTCTGGGTGTGCGGCTGGTGGTGGCCTTCGGCGCGCGCCCGCAGATCCGTGAGCGTCTGGATGAGGCGGGAGAGACCTCCGGCTATCAGGGCCGGCTGCGCGTGACCACCGAAACCCAGCTGCCGCTGGTGCTTGAGGCGGTTGGCCGGGTCCGGGCGCTGCTGGAAAGCCACCTCTCCATGGGAGTGGCCAACTCGCCCATGCACGGGGCCCAGATCCGGGTGGCCAGCGGCAACTGGGTGACCGCCCGCCCCATCGGCGTGATCGAGGGCGTGGATCATGGCTATACCGGGCGGGTGCGCCGGGTGGATGCCGCCAGCATCCGCGAGCAGCTGTCACTGGGGCAGGTGGTCCTGCTGCCGCCCCTGGGCTACTCCGCCACCGGGGATGCCTTCAATCTCTCCCATGAGGAGGTGGCGGGGGAAGCCGCGGCAGCGCTGGAGGCGGACAAGCTTATTGTGTTCAGTGACCGCAGCGGCATCCCGGATGCCGGCGGTGAGCTCATACGCGAGGTCAGCGTTGCCCGTGCCCGGGAGCTGCTCAGTGAAGGGCATCTGGGCGAGGACGATGCGGCCGCCCTTGAGGCCGCGGCCAATGCCTGCGACCGCAATGTCCGCCGTGCGCACATCATCAGCTATGGGCGGGAAGGCGCGCTGCTGGAGGAGCTGTTCACGCTCGATGGTCTCGGTACCCTTGTGACCGACGATGATTACGAGCACATCCGCTTCGCCACACCGGAGGACATCAACGGCATCCAGGAGCTGATCCAGCCACTGGAGGCGAAGGGGATTCTTGTCAGTCGGCCCCGGGACCTGATTGAGACCGAGGTTGACCGCTTCCTGGTGGATGAGCGCGATGGCCGTGTGGTCGGCTGCGCCGCGCTCTACCCCTATCCCTCCAGTGCCATGATGGAACTGGCGTGCTTTGCCGTGAACCCGGACTATCAGGGCGGAGGGCGCGGTGACCGCATGCTGGCCATGGTCGAGCGCCATGCCCGGGCGGAAGGGCTGGGGGAGCTGTTCGTGCTGACCACGCAGACCTCCCACTGGTTTGCCGAGCGCGGTTTTGAGCCGGTTGGGGCGGATGCCCTGCCACCGGAAAAACGCCGTGACTATGACACAGACCGCAATTCGCGGATTTTCGTGAAGCAACTCTGACCTGCGGATTACCGTAATACGGAAACCCGTAATGGTCTCTCCATGTGGTATCACCTTAGGCTGCTGCCGTTATCGGAAACGCAGGGAACAACCTCATGGAAAGGGGAAACGCAGGACTGCTCAGCCATAACGCCGACCGACGTGATACGCGCCGGCACAATGTCCGCCTTGCTGTGCGGGCGCTGACGCCAAAGGGGCTTTCCTGGCTCTGCCAGGTGATCGATTTCTCCTCGGAAGCGGTCTCGGTGCGCTATCCCGCCTCGCGTGAGCCCGCCGTCCGCAGCTGGCTGGACGCGGGCGGACACAGCATCCGGCTCCAGTTCCATCACGGTTCTCTGGACCGCTGGCAGACCATTCATGGGCACGTGCTCCGATCCGGACCGGGTTTCCTGGTGATCGGTTTCGCCGACGATGCCCTGCAGGGCTTCGAAACACTGCTGGCGCAGGCCGGGCTGGGCCCTTCCCGTCCACAGCAGGCCCCGGATGTGGTCCCGAGCCGGGCCCCGTCCGCCAATGCCCGTGGCCGCCAGGCGGAAGTGGCGGTACGGCAGGCGGTGATCCCGCCGGTGCCGTCTCTGATTGAGCCTGAAAGCATGCGCCAGGAGGCTCTGGGCGGGCTTGCCATGCATGAGGCCATCGCCCGACTCTACCGCGGCAGCCAGACGCATGGCGGGGATTTCCCCCAGGCGCTGGTTCCCGATCTGATCCGTGCCATGGCGGAAAGTCCCCGCATGACCGGGCGTGGCCGGACGTTTCTGGACTGGCTGACCCCGATGATCGAACGGAGCCTGGCGCGGACTCCCGAGGCGCTGGCGCGCAGCGACCATCCCCTGCGGCGCCTTCTGAACCGGATCGGTCATATTGAGACCGCGGATCACGAAAACCCCGGCCCCTGGCCCGAGGCGCTGCTGCGCGCCCTGCGTTCACCGCGGGGGCGGGATGAGCAAGCGATGACCGAGGCGGTCGGGGTTCTCGGGACCGAGCTCCAGCAGCGCGATGATGCCCATCAGCGCAATCTGCGGCGGGTAACCAAGGCCGTGGCCGGCAGCGAGCGCCTGCGGGAAGCGGAAGCGGCCACCGACAGCGCACTGGACGCCCGTCTGTCAGGAGAGCCGATTCCGCTGGCAGTGCTGCGTTTTGTCGAGAGCGACTGGCGTAACCGGCTGGTGCTGCTGCACCTCCATGAAGGGGCGTCCAGCCCCCTCTGGCAGAAGGCCCTGGCACTGCTGGATGCGGTGCTGGCGTATCACCGGCATCCCGGGGAGCGCAGCGCCGATGATATCAGTGCACAGTTTGAAACCATCTGCGGCGGCCAGGGTGACAGTGAGTCGGCCCGCGCCATGCTCGGAGCCTGCCTCCGGGAAGCGGGTGTGCAGGAGCTGGTGCGCCTGAGTGAGGGGTTTGCACAGGGCGACGACGCGCCGGTGGATGATGAGCGGCTCCAGCAGTGGCGCCCCGGGCTGGAAGGGCTGCCCCTGGGCAGCTGGTTCATCGATGCGCACCCGGACCAGCCGCCAGTGCGCCTGGCATGGAGCAATGCCCGGCGCACCCGGTTCGTGCTGGTGACGCCCTCAGGGCGCAAGCAGTACGATCTCGGATTGGCTGAACTGGCCCACCAGTTGGCCGAAGGTGCGCTCATCCCGGTTAAACGTCAGGATCAGAGTCTCGTGGACGAGGCACCGGGGCAGCTTCTGGAGCAGCTCTATGAGCGCCGGATCCGCGAGCATACGCTGGACCCTGAGACCGGGCTTGCGGACCGGGAGACCTTCCTTGGGTGGCTCGAGCGCGTCCTGCACGTCGCCCCCCTGGACCGTGAACAGGCACTGGTGGTGCTGGCATGGGACAGCAGTGCCGATGCGGCGGCCCTGGCAGGGGAGGTGCGCCGGGCGCTCGGGCGTGACGGTATGATCGGGCGGGTCGGTGGGCGCCGTATGGCGTTCCGGTGCCACCGGGCGAATCTGGAATCCTGGCTTGTGGTGCTGATGCAGCGCTGCAATGCCCTGGTGCCGGATGATGGCAACCACGTCTGCGCCGGCGTTGCCGTGGGGGACCCGGCCATCGTGACGGCAGCACGCTGGTACCACCTGGCGGAGGAAGCCGCCAGGCAGGCGCCGCTCGAGTACCCGCCCGCCTTCCGTTTTGCCAGTGTGTCCGCCGAACGCAGCCGCTACATACGCCGCCTGGTGGATCGACTGGCGGGCAATGGTCGGCTGCGTCAGGATGAGCTCATGCTGCAGGCCCAGCGGATCATCCCGCTTCACGGGGCAACCCGCATGGCGGCACAGTATGAGCTGCTGATGACCCTGCCGGATGAGCACGGCAACCTGATGAGGGCACGGGAGCTGATTCCGCTGGCGGAACGCTTCGCCGGTGCCAGGAACCTGGATGAATGGCTGATGCAGGCGGTTCTGGACTGCCTCTCCCGCCCCATGCAGACGCTGCCGGAAGCCGATCCGGGGATCTGCATCCCGGTACTCGGCTACACGCTCACGGAGCCCGGGATGGTGCGCTTCATCCACGAGGTGTTCCGGATCCAGCCCTGCCCCGTGCATCGCCTGTGGTTCTGCATTTCGGATGCGGACGCTCTGGCGGACCCGGACACGGTGGCGCTGTTCATGCGCGAGGTGCGGGAGTTGGGGTGTCGCATCTGTCTGGATGTGGATGAAACGGATGCCGGGCTGGCGTATCTGGTCCGGCGATTGCCTGTGGATCTGATCCGTGTGCGTGCCAGCGCCCAGGAGGATCGTGACGGTGGTCATGAGCCCAGGCTGGGGGCGGTGGTGACGGCGGCCCACCAGCTGGGGGCGGAAGTGATTGTCTCGGGCGTCAGCCGCTCGCAGCGGATTGAGCGTCTGCGTGAACTCGGCGTGGACTATGCCCAGGGCAATGCCATTGCCCGGCCCCGGCTGCTGCATCACTGAGGCTTGCCAGCCGGTGGTGCCCCATGCACCATAGCGGATTCCCGAGACAGGGACTCCCAGTGCAGAGCGGGCCATTCGATCATGTCCAGCCAGTATCCGATCATTGCGGTCACCGGATCCTCCGGTGCCGGCACCACCACTACCGGGCGTGCGTTCAGCAAGCTGTTTGTCAGCGAGGGCCTGAATCCGGCCACCGTCAGCGGAGACAGCTTTCACCGCTATACCCGGGAGGAGATGGCCTTGGTTGCCGAACGGGGTGACTATGGTGACTTTAACCATTTCAGCCTTGAAGCCAACCACATCGACAAACTGGAAGCTCTGTTCCAGGACTTTGGCAGTACCGGCACCGGGCAGTACCGGGAATACGTGCACGATGATGACCGCGAACTGATCGCCGCGGGTCATGAACCGGGCAGTTTCACACCCTGGCAGAATCTGCCGTCGGATTGCGACCTGCTGTTCTATGAGGGACTGCACGGCGGCGTGCAGACGGAGCAGCACGATGTGGCCGGCCATGTGGATCTGCTCATCGGCGTGGTGCCCATCGTCAATCTGGAATGGATCCAGAAGATCCACCGGGACACCCACCACCGGGGCTACAGCCAGGATGAGGTGGTGGAGACGATCATCAACCGCATGGACGACTACGTCCAGGACATCGTCCCGCAGTTTTCCAATACCCACATCAACTTCCAGCGCGTCCCCACGGTGGATACCTCGAATCCCTTCGTCGTGTGTGAGGTTCCGTCCGCGGATGAAAGCATGATTGTGGTCCACTTCCGTCACTACGCGGATGTGGATTTCCAGCGGCTGCTGCAGATGATTCCGGGGAGCTTCATGTCACGGCAGGATACGCTTGTGATTCCGGGGCCCAAGCTGCCTCTGGCCATTGACCTGATCCTCAGGCCCCGGATCCTCGAGCTGATGGAGCACAAGCGCTACGCCTGGTAGCGCTCGTGCTCAGCCGTGGTCACGCAGGAAGCGGCGAACCAGCCGGCCGGTCCGCAGTGGCGCCTCCAGCATCGGCAGATGACCGATACCCCGCAGCACCGTCACTTCCGCATTGCGCAGCAGCGCGCCGTAGTGGTGGGCGCAGGAGACATCCAGCACCTGGTCACGTTCGCCCCAGATCACCTGGGCCGGCGCCTGGATGCGTTCCAGAAGCTCCGGGATGCGTTCGCGGGGCTGCATCATGTCCATGAACAGGTGCTGGTTGACCGGGCGCCGGTGGCGCATTTCCGGCCCCATCGCCAGGGGCATGACGCGGCTGAAGACCGCGCGCCCACGCCAGGTGGCGTAACGGAACAGGGTGCGGGTCTCGTCCGTGTTGCCGGGAATCAGCGGGTTGCGGCCCTCGATGAGCTGGCTCTCCATGGGGCTGTGGCGGGCGCTGCCCATGCCGGCAGCGTTCATCAGCACCAGTCCGGCCACCTGTTCTGGATGGTTGGCGGCCAGGGTGGCACTGACGGCGCCGCCCATGGATGACCCGATCCAGAACGCCGGCGGCAGGGCCAGATGCCGGGCCCACGCCGCCATCCGCCGGGCCTGGACCTCATAGGTGTAGCGGGCGTCCGCGTGGTAGTCGCTCTGGCCGAACCCGGGCAGGTCCGGCAGGTAGAGGGTCATGTTGCGCCGCCGGATGGCCGGGATCAGGCTGGCCCAGTTCTCCTTGCTGGCGCCGAAACCATGCAGCAGCACTACTGGTGTGCCGTGCCCGGAGCCAATGCGCCAGTGCTGGATGCGGTGTCCGTCGATCTCGATGCTTTCCGCCTGGATGCCGGGAATCCAGCCACTGATGGCCTGAAGCTTCTGCCAGGGGCTGGAGGAGGGTTGCCAACGGTCCAGGGTTTTCCGGTCCGGCTGGGCAGAGGGCGCCTTCAGGTAGGAGTCGCTGACTTCCTGAAGGGAGTCCAGTATTGCATTGAAGGTGGTCGCTTCCATCAGCTTCTCCGTGCTGGGTTCCGGCGTTGGCGGTTGAACTTCAGCGCACCGGTCACGAGGCTCTGGTAGCCGGCCGGCAGCAGCCGCTGCATCCAGTCCGCGGCATAGGCCTCGGTGCCGATCAGTAGCCTGCGGCGGTCCCGCTTCACAGCCTTCAGTATAGCCTGTGCAGCGTCATCCGCGGTGGTACGGAACAGCTTCTCGAAGTGGGCCGTCAGCATGCCCGTCTCCTCACCCATGAGCTCGGACATGCTCTCGTCCACGCGCGCGGTGCGGGCGATGTTGGTCTTGATGCCGCCCGGGTGCACGCAGGTGGCGGAAACGCTGCCACCTTCCATGTCGAGCTCCTGGCGGAGGGATTCGGTGAGCCCGCGCACGGCGAACTTGGTGGCGTTGTAGGCACTCATTCCGGGCTGGGCGAAGAGGCCGAAGATGCTGGAGATGTTGACCACATGGCCGCCGCCCGGGGCGTCCTTCAGGTGCGGCAGGAAGGTTTTTGTGCCGTAGAGCACGCCCTTGAAGTTGATGTCCAGGATCCAGTTGTAGTCGGTGTAGCTGGACTCAGCCACCGAGCCCGCATGGGCCACGCCGGCGTTGTTGAAGATCAGGTTGACCTGGGCGTGCTCCCGGAGCACGTCTTTCGCCCAGTCTTCCACCTCGCGGCGCTTCGCCACATTGACCCTGGCGCTGGTCACGTTGACGCCCTGGTTCTCACACAGGCGGACAGTTTCGGCCAGGCCTTCCCCATCCACATCACTGAGGGCGAGGTGACAGCCCTCGGCTGCCAGTGCGCGGGCCAGGGCCCGGCCAATGCCGGACCCCGCGCCGGTAACGGCGGCTACCTTTCCGGAAAAGGACTTCATGCGGGCTGTTCCTCCAGAGTTACTGTAGTTGGTTGTGCCTGGCCCCGTGGCTCGGCGCTGGCCTGCTCTCCGGCGATGCCGGCATGGTAGGCAGCGGCGTCGAACTGGCGCGTCTGGCGGCTGAAGCGGAATGTGAAGTCCGGCCACAGGGCCACGTTCCTGCCGGTCTCGGGATGGATGTACCAGCTGGTGCAGCCGCCATCATTCCAGATGGAGCCGTCCAGGCGACCCTGGAGACGCTGGTTGTACTGCCTCTGTGCCTGTTCCTTCACATCGACCCAGTCGATGTTCTTCTCTTCCATGGTATGGATGGCATCCATCACATACTGGATCTGGGATTCGATCATATAGACCATGGAGTTGTGCCCCAGTCCGGTATTCGGCCCCATGACCATGAACAGGTTGGGGAAGCCGGAGATGGCGGCGCCCTTATAGGCTTCAGGGCCATCCTGCCACAGCTCGTTCAGGTCCTGCCCGTCACGGCCCCTGATCAGGCCCTTGGGGACCGGGTCGGTGGACTTGAAGCCGGTGCCGTAGATGAGCACATCAACCCCGCGGTGCTGGCCGTCCTTCGTCACGATGCCCGTCTCCGTGATCTCCTGGATGCCGTCGGTGACCACGTCCACGTTGGGCTGGTCCAGCGCCGGGTAATAGTTGTTGGACATCAGGACACGCTTGCACCCGAACTCATAGTCCGGGGTGACCTTGCGCTGCAGCTCGGGG
The DNA here is from genome assembly GCA_051744725.1 of Pseudomonadota bacterium. Taxonomy (GTDB): domain Bacteria; phylum Pseudomonadota; class Gammaproteobacteria; order Pseudomonadales; family Oleiphilaceae; genus Halospina. The sequence goes on from JBNJDI010000028.1 coordinate 23,066, forward strand.
GTGCTGATCTGGCGGCGGATATGGGATTTCGCCATATAGCGGGCGGCCTTGAGCAGTCTCGGGTTGATCAGCATGGGCACGGCTCGGCTCTCCAGCATCCAGTACAGCGCCTTGCGCTCCAGCTGCTGGACCATGGGCAGGCGCCGGAAAATACCACGTTCTTTCTCGCTGATCTTACGGTCCGGTTTGGGCATGATCCAGGGCGCTGAGCGCTGGAACAGGTAGAGGTGCCCGGCCTCCTTCTGCACTTCGGGAACGAACTGGATGGCCGAGGCGCCGGTGCCGATCACGGCCACGCGCTTGCCGGTGAGGTCGTAGTCGTGGTCCCAGTCCTGGGAGTGGAAGGCCTTGCCCTGGAAGCGGTCCGTACCCGGAATGTCGGGGTAGGCCGGGATCGACAGGGCACCCATGCCGGAGACCAGGACGCTGGCGGTGAATTCACGCCCCTGGTCGTCCTTAAGCTGCCACAGGGCCCGGGATTCATCCCACCTGGCTTCGGTCAGCGGCGTGTTCAGGTGGATGTGGGGGCGGATGCGGTACTTGTCGGCACAGTGCTCCAGGTACTGGCGGATCTCCTCCTGGGGCGCGAACATCCGCGTCCATTCCGGGTTCGGCTCGAAGGAGTAGGAGTAGACGTGGGACTGCACGTCGCAGGCACAGCCGGGGTAGTGGTTCTGCCGCCAGGTACCGCCGATGCCGTCGTCTTTCTCGAAGATCCGGAAGCTGTGCCGACCCTCGCCCTTGAGTCGGATGGCCATGCCCAGTCCGGAGAAGCCGGAACCGATGATGGCCACCTGGGTGTGTTTGGCCGCGATGGTGCCGTGTTGTTGGGCCATGGGCGTTCTCCCTGCTTGCCTGTATACAGCTGTCTACCAACGTAGACGAATGTATACTTCAATGTAAAGACTTTCAGTGAAGAAAGTGACATTAGGCAATGTAACGGTTTGCGGGGAGGCGCCCATTGGCACCCGGGACCGGGTGCCGGGTCAGCAGGGATAAGGGTTAAGGCAGATTGCGGGAGTAGAAGATCTCCAGCATTTCCTTCTGCAGGCGCTGGTGGATGTCGTTGGCTTCTTCCTTTTCCAGGTCGGCAGCGTTCACCCCGAAGACGTAGTTGTCGAGGTTGAATTCGCGCAGGATCATCTTGGTATGGAAGAGGTTATCCTGGTACACATTCACGTCCATCATCTGGTACGCGGCGCGCGTGTCTTCGGTGAGGTAGTCCTGGATGGAGCTCATCTCGTGGTCGCTGTAGTGCTTCTTGCCATCCACGTCCCGGGTGAAGCCGCGTACGCGGTAGTCGACGGTGACGATGTCGGAGTCGAAGCTGTGGATCAGGTAGTTGAGCGCCTTCAGCGGTGAGATGAGGCCGCAGGTGGAGACGTCGATGTCCGCCCGGAAGGTGCTGATGCCTTCGTAGGGGTGGCTTTCCGGGTAGGTGTGGACGGTCACGTGGCTCTTGTCGAGGTGGCCGACCAGGGTTTCCGGCAGCGGGCCAGGGGAGGCTTCGCTGATGTTGCCTTCCGGGGCTTCCTCGTGTTCGGCGATGAGCATGGTGACGCTGGCACCGTGGGGGTCGTAGTCCTGGTGCGCGATGTTGAGGATGTTGGCGCCGATGATCTTCACCACGTCGGTGAGGATCTGGGTCAGGCGTTCGGCGTTGTACATTTCATCGATGTATTCGATGTACGCCTGGCGCTGTTCTTCGGTGCGCGCGTAGCAGATATCGTAGATATTGAAGCTGAGGGACTTGGTCAGGTTGTTGAAGCCGTGAAGTTCCAGTTTGGGTTCCATCGGCATGCCCCTCCACTCTCTTGCACACGGTGCCGGTAAAGCCGCGTATTATGCCTGCGTCGCTCTGGGCTGAACACCATTGGTTTGCTCAGGGATTTCCCTGAGCCTTTGGTCTTCGTCTCAGGGATTTAAGCCCGCTGCCGGCAGCGAACTCGGTGGTATGGCTCTCCGGGAACCGCCACGAGTACATCCATGTAGGCTACGCGGTGGCCATCCATGGCCACCGAGTTTCCCTCCGAACCATACCACCCATTTCGCTACCCATGGCGCCCAGGAAACTTGAGCCTTGCTTCTTGTTTCTGGACGCTCTCATTCTTCATAGATGGTGTGGTCATGCGTGATCTCAACCCCGGCTTTTTCCAGCATGATTGAAGCCGAGCAGTACTGCTCCGCCGAGAGCTGGATGGCACGGGCGACGCGCTTTTCGTTCAGATCCTGTCCGGTCACGTGGAAGTGG
>JBNJDI010000029.1:0-24624 GCA_051744725.1 Pseudomonadota bacterium
CTGGAGGGGCTGGTCTCGGACCTGCAGCGGCGCATGCGCCGCAAGGGCCTGGACAGCGCCGACGCCGGGCAGTTCGAGAAGCTGTTCGTGAAGCTGCGTTTTTCCGATTTCGAGACCCATACCCGTGAGATGGTCTGGCGCCGCCCCGAGCACCCCGGGGTGGCGGACTTCACGCCCCTTCTGGACACCCTTTATGGCGATGTGCCCCGCCCTGTGCGGCTGCTCGGGCTGGGCGTACGGCTGCCCGAGGTCCGGCGCGGCGGCCGCCAGCTGGCCCTGTTCGATGCCGGCGGTCGCCCTGTCACACCGCCTTCAGGCGGGCAGCAGCGGGAGCAGAGCGATGAGCGCGGGGGCGAAGTGCAGGGCGATGAAGGCGCACCCAGCCCCGATGAGGCTGCCGGCGAGGACGTCTGACGGGTAGTGCAGCCCAAGGACCACGCGCGAGGCCAGGACGGCCAGGGTAAACGGCAGCATGGCCCAGCCCAGCAGCGGCATGCCATGGAACAGCAGGACCGTGAAGCAGACCGCATGCAGACTGTGGCCAGAGGGGAAGCTGCCCCGGTCCAGCGGCGGCGAGCCGCAGTGGATCGCCGGGAAGCTGATGAAGGGGCGCTCGCGCACCAGATGGGTCTTGAGAAGCTTGTAGAGCAGGGTGCAGGCGGCGCCGGTGAGCGTCATCAGGGCCGCCAGCGCCCAGCCCTGAAGGCCGTTGATGGCCGGCAGTGCCAGGATGAGGGCGTACCAGAGCCAGCCATCCCCCAGCCGGCTCACGACCCGGAAGAAGGGCGTGACAGCCGGAAAGGTGAGGCTGCGGTTCAGGCGCAGGCACCAGCGCAGTTCACTGTGATCAATACGGGTGAATACCCGCGACAGGCGTTGCGGACTCATGGCGAGCAGCCTCCTCTATAGGGCCCAGAAGGACCTGTTCGAACCGTTCCGCGAGTACGGACCAGTCCAGTGTTTGCGCGTGGGCTCTGGCGCTGTCGCCCATCTGGCGGCGCAGTTCACGCCTGTCCGCCAGTTCGAGGGCGGCGGCGGTGAAACCTTCGCCGTCGCCGGGCGCCGCCTTCATGCCGTTGACCCTGTGCCGGATGTGTTCCCGGGCGGCCGCCTGATCAAACGCCACCACAGCCAGGCCCGAGGCCAGCGCTTCCGTGACGACGTTGCCGAAGGTGTCCGACTCGCTGGGAAACAGGAATATATCCGCGGAGGCAAAGTGCCGCGCCAGGTCCTGGCCGCGCCGGGCCCCCGGGAAGATGAACTCCGGATGGGCCTGCTCCAGGCTCTGCCTCAGGGGCCCGTCACCAACCAGCACGAAGCGGGCAGAGGGATGGCAGTCGCGCAGGCGCTCAAAGGTGGTGACGGCCTGCATCAGGTTCTTCTCGGCCGCCAGGCGCCCGACGTAGAGCACCACCGGGGCGTCGTCCGCGCCCCACTGTTTGCGGAAAGTCTGGCTGCGTCGCCCCGGGCTGAACAGCTGGCTGTCGACGCCACGGCTCCAGCAGTGGGTATTGCGGATGCCCCAGTCCGCGAGCTGCTGGCACAGGCCGGTGGTGGGAGCGAGAGTGCCACCGGTGCGGTTGTGGAAGGCAACGAGGTAGCGCCGGATCAGGGGTTCCAGAAAACCGGCCCGATAGTAGCTGCTGTATTGATGGAAGTTGGTGTGGAAGCCTGACAGGCAGCGGATGCCCAGTTCCCGCGCCACGGCCGCGGCGCTCCAGCCCAGTGGCCCCTGGGTGGCCACGTAGACCGCGTCCGGGGGCCTCTGGCGCCAGAGCCTGCGGAGGCGCCGGCGTGCTCCCAGGCCGAAGCGCAGTTCCGGGTAGCCGGGCAGGGGCAGGCCCCGGACGCGCAGGGTCCGTTCACCGAACAGTGGTGTGTGGCCCCGGGGCGGCTCATTGCGCTGGTCCGGGCGGACAATGGTCAGCCGGTGACCGCGCCGGGCGAGTTCACGGCAGAGGTTGCCCAGGGTGCCGGCGACGCCGTTGATCTCGGGCGGAAAGGTCTCGGTGACCAGTGCGATGTGCTGTTCCGGCATCCTGGATCCTCCGGGGCTGAGCGGACAGTGCCAGTCTCACCGGCGGCCATGACCGTTTTCTGACAGTTGTGTGATCTTCCTGTGACGGCGCGCGGCATTGCGGTGGCCCCGGGATGGACTTAGCATGCGGGGACAACCAGCAGGAGGTGACTGTAATGGAGAAACGCCAGCTAGGCCGGACGGACATCGAGGTGAGTGTGATCGGCCTCGGGACCATGACCTGGGGGGAACAGAACAGCGAACAGGACGCCTTTGAACAGCTGGATTACGCGGTGGATCAGGGGATCAACCTGATTGATGCCGCCGAGATGTATCCGGTGCCACCACGGGCAGAAACCCAGGGATTGACCGAGACCTATCTGGGCAACTGGCTGAAAAAGCGTGGCAGGCGCGATGACCTGGTGATCGCCACCAAGGTGACCGGGCGCAGCGACATGGACTACCTCCGTGGCGGACCGCGCCTGACCCGGGAGCAGATCCACCAGGCCGTGGACGACAGCCTGAAACGGCTCCAGACGGACTACATCGACCTCTACCAGGTCCACTGGCCCGAGCGTAAGGCGAATTTCTTCGGCAAACTCGGCTATAGTCCGGTGGACGACTCGGATGCGGTGCCCATCGAGGAGACGCTCGAGGCGCTGAATGAGCTGGTCGAGGCCGGCAAGATCCGTCATATTGGTCTCTCGAACGAGACTGCCTGGGGCGCCATGACCTGGCTGAAGGAGGCTGAACGCCGGGGCTGGACCCGGCCGGTGAGCATCCAGAACCCCTACAGCCTGCTGAACCGCTCCTACGAGGTGGGCCTTGCCGAGGTCTCGCTGCGTGAGGACTGCGGGCTGCTGGCCTACTCGCCGCTGGCCTTCGGCGCGCTGAGCGGCAAGTACCTGGGTGGGCAGAAACCGGCCGGGGCGCGACTCACCGAGTTCTCGCGCTTTACCCGCTACACCTCCGAGCAGGCCCAGGAGGCCACCCAGGCGTACGTGAACCTGGCGGGAGAGCATGGCCTGTCCCCGGCGCAGCTGGCGCTGGCCTGGGTGAATTCGCGGTCCTTCCTGACCAGCAATCTGGTGGGGGCCACCACCATGGAGCAGCTCTCGGAGAACATAGGCAGTGCCAGCATCCGGCTTTCCGATGAGCTGCTGGAACGGATCGAGGCGCTGCACCAGCGCTACACCTACCCCTGCCCGTGAGCTGCCCATGACCAAGGAACGCACAGGCACCCATTTCCGTCAGGCGGAGCGGTGTGCCGAGGAACTGATCCGCCGCCTGGATGGTGATGTCCGGATTGCGCTGCCACTGGGGCTGGGCAAGCCGGTGCATCTGATCAACGCCCTCTACCGGCGTGCCTGTGAGGACCCGCAGATCCGGCTGCACATCATGACGGCGCTGTCCCTGGAAAAACCCGGGGGCGGGAACTCCCTGCAGAAGCGCCTGATGGAGCCGTTCGTGGAGCGGGTCTTTGAGGGGGTACCCGAGCTGGAGTACGCCAGGGCGCTGAGCCGCGGCGAGCTGCCGGACAATGTCACCGTCACCGAGTTCTTCTTCAAGGCCGGCAGCCGTCTTGGGAACCCGGAGCAGCAGCAGCGCGTGGTGCTGACCAACTACACCCATGTGGTGCGGGATCTGATGGCGCTCGGTGTCAATGCGGTAGGGCAGATGCTGGCGCCTGATGACGAGGGCCGCCAGGTGAGTCTGAGCTGCAATCCCGACCTCACCCTCGACATCCTGCCGGAGCTGCACAAACAGCGCGATTCGGGGCAGGCGGTTGTGATCGCCGGGGAACTCAACCCGGAGCTTCCCTGGTTCGGCAATGACGCCGCCCTGGAACGCGACACCTTTGACCTCATGCTCGAGCCCCACAACCAGCCCATGCGCCTGTTCCCGGTGCCGGATCTGCCGGTGGAACCGGCGGACTACCTGATCGGGTTCTACGCCGCCAGCCTGGTCCGTGACGGCGGCACCCTGCAGGTGGGCATCGGTGCCCTGGGTTCGGCGGTGGTGTACAACATTCTGTTCCGGCACCGGGACAACGGGCTGTTCAACGAGCTGTCGCGGCGCCTGGATGCCCATGCGCGCTTCCCGGAGCTGGCGGCGATTGGCGGCACGGGGCGTTTCGAGGAGGGCCTCTACGGCTGTAGTGAAATGATGGTGGAGGGCTTCCTGCACCTCTATCAGGCGGGCATCCTCAAGCGGCAGGTGGTGGCTGACCGGATCCTGCAGCAGCTGCTGGACGACGGACTCATTCCGGATCCGCTGGATATTACCGCTCTGGACCGCCTGTGCGAGGCGGGCTGTATCGACAGCGTGCTGAAGGCGCGCGATGTGCAGTGGCTGGTGCGCTTCGGTTTCTTTGATGAGGCGTGCGAGCTCAAGGGCGGGCGCCTGACCCTGGGCGAGGAGGCGGTGCGCCCGGATCTGGGTGACGCACAGGCGCGCGCCCTGATCGAGCAGCATGCGCTCAGGGAACAGCTGGACGGCGGTGTGGTCATGCACGGTGGCTTCTTCCTGGGGCCGGAGCGTTTCTACCAGGGGTTGCGGGAGCTGGATGAGTCCGAGCGGGCCCGCTTCGACATGACCAGTGTCGGGTTCGTGAACCAGCTCTATGATCACCCGCTGGGCGATCAGGCGCTCAAGACCGTCCAGCGCCGCCGCAGCCGTTTCATCAACTCAGTCATGATGCAGACCCTGAACGGGGCTGCCGTGTCCGATGGGCTCGAAGACGGTCGCGTGGTCAGTGGTGTGGGCGGCCAGTACAATTTCGTGGCCATGGCCCATGAGCTGCCCGAAGGGCGCTCGATACTGGCGCTGCGGGCAACGCGCATCAGCGCCGGCCGGCCGGAATCCAACATCCGCTTCAGCTATGGCCACTGCACCATACCGCGCCATCTGCGGGACATTGTGGTCACTGAGTACGGTGTGGCCGATGTGCGCGGGCAGCCCGACGCGGAGATCTACAAACGCCTGATCTGCATCGCGGATTCACGCTTCCAGAACGAGCTCATGCGCGAGGCGAAGAAGGCTGGCAAGATCCCGAAGGACTGGAAGGTTCCGCGGGCGCACCGCAACAATTACCCGCAGCGCATCAACGAGGCGCTGGCGCCGCTGCGGGATCATCATCAGCTGTTCCCGGCGTTCCCATTTGGGACGGATTTCACCGAGGTGGAGCAGGGCCTGGTCCAGGCCCTGCAGTGGCTGCGTGACGCTACCGGCTCAAGGCGCGGGATGCTCACGGTGCTCTGGCGCGCCCTGCGCCAGTCCGCCCCGGGGGCGGCGGAGAGGCCGGCGCTGGAGCGCATGGGGCTGACCCAGCCCGGCGGATGGCGCGAACGGCTGGAACAGCGGCTTGTCATACACGCACTGCGGGTCACCGGCGTGACCCGTACACAACGATCCATACAGGGGTAAAGCACGACAGCATGGCGGAACAACGCGTTTATCGACTGGGGTATCAGCTGAAGAATCGCGAGGGCGAGGTGGTGGACAGTTCCGTGGGAGCGGAACCGCTGCACTTTGTCAGCGGCTGCGGACAGATGATCGAGGGCATCGAGCGTGCCGTGGATGGGCGCGAGGTGGGCGAGTGCCTGGAAGTCACCATCCCCCCGGCCCTGGCCTATGGTGAACACCAGCCCGAGAAGGTCCGGAAGATGCCGCGCAGCATGTTCCAGGGCGTGGAAAAGCTCGAGGAGGGCATGAAGTTCCAGACGGACTCCGGCGACGAGGCCCAGGTGGTGAAAGTGGTGGGTTTTGAGGACGATCAGGTGCTGGTGGATGCCAATCACCCCCTGGCCGGAATCACGCTCTATTTCGATCTGGAAATACTGGAAGCCCGGGATGCCACCCCGGAGGAAATCGAGGCTGGCGAGCCGCTGGCCTGAAGGCAGCGCTGACATGCAAACTCGCATTCAGTGTGTATACTTGTGTTACACAATGTTTGATGTACGACCCGGCGCCTGCGCCCCAATCCCGCGACAGGACTGACAATGGAAACAACAACGAACGAGACGGATGCCGTGGAACAGACCAGTGAAGCCTCCCGTGTCCTCATTGTTGAGGACGATGAGCGGCTGGCGGAGCTGACCCGGGATTTTCTGGAGAAGAACGGCCTGGTGGTGTCGCTGGAAACCAATGGCGCCCATGCGGTGGAGCGGATACGGGATGAAACCCCGGATCTGGTGGTTCTCGACCTGATGCTTCCGGGGGAGGATGGCCTGGCCATCTGCCGTCGTGTTCGCCCGTTCTACAACGGGCCCATTCTGATGCTGACGGCGCGCACGGACGATCTGGATCAGGTGCTGGGACTGGAGATGGGCGCGGACGACTATATGTCCAAGCCCGTGCGTCCACGGGTCCTGCTGGCCCGGATCCGGGCCCTGTTGCGCCGCATCAGCGAGTCCTCCGCCCAGGCTGCCGGGGACTCTGCCCAGTCAGGATCGGATGATGTGCCCGAGCGGCTGGTCTTCAACAACCTGGTTGTGGACCATTCCATGCGTGAGGCCTGGCTGGACGACGAAAGCATTGATCTGACCAGTGCCGAGTTCGACCTGCTCTGGCTTCTGGCCAGCAGCGCAGGGCGTGTTCTCAGCCGTGAGGAGATCTTCACCTCCCTGCGGGGCATTGAGTATGACGGCCAGGACCGCTCCATTGATGTGCGTGTGTCGCGGATCCGGCCCAAGATCGGCGACGATCCGGTGCACCCGCGCCGCATCAAGACGGTGCGCAGCAAGGGTTACCTGTTCGTTCGCGACGTCTAGGCATCAATGTCTCTGAGGCGCTACTACCTCCGCGTCTACGGCGCCCTGATCCTGGTGGCATTCGGTGTCACCGTGCTGGGCGCCGCCCTGGTTGTCACCATCAATGGTGTGCGCGAGCAGGCGTTTCTTGAGCATCATCCCCGGCCGGTTCTGGACTGGCTGGCCCAGCATCCCCGGGTGGTTGATCCCCTCAACGCCCGCACAGCGTCCTCCCGGCTGCGCCTGCTGCCCAGGCAGGCGGTCTCCCTGAACGATGTGGCGCGCGAGCGCCTTGAATACGGCCAGGTACTGGCGCAGCGCCGGGGGGATGCGGTCTATTTCTACCGTCTGGCGCCGGATGCCGGGGTGCTGGAGCTGCGCACCGAGGATCCCTACCGGCATGTGTCGGAACTGGCGGCCAGGACGCTGGTGTATGTGGCTGAGCGCTCACGCGAGGCGGACCCAGCCGCGATGGGGGCCGCTCTGGGGATACAAGCAACCCCGCTGGAGAGCGCTGAGCAGTTGCCGGGGACGTCGTCACTGAACCGGATTGCCAGCGGCGGCATTGTCTACCATCAGCCCAGCCCCCGTGAGGCTGCCCACAGCTACGCCGCGCTGGGCGACGGCACCCTGGTCTCGATCACCCACCCGCCACCCTTCCGTTACTGGTCCTGGCCACTGGCACTGGTGCTTGCAGGGCTGGTGGCCGCGGTTCTGGGCGGGGTTGTCTACTACCTTCTGGCCGGCCTGCACCGGCGTCTGAGCGGCATTGAAGGGGCGGTGTCGCGCATCGCCCGGGGAGAGCTGGATGCCCGCGTCAGTGAGGGGGGCGATTACATGGGCGGGCGGCTTGCGGGTGCCTTCAACCGCATGGCGGAGCATATCCAGCGGCTGGTCAGTGTCCAGAGCGAGATGATCCACGGTGTCTCCCATGAGCTGCGCACGCCCGTGGCCCGCATCCGTTTCGGGGTCCAGATGATCGAGGACTGTGATGACCCGGAGATGCTGCGCTCCCAGCTTGGGGCCATTGACGGGGATATCCAGGAGCTGGATGAGCTTATTGATGAGATCCTGACCTACGCCCGCCTGGAGCAGGGCGGGCCCATCATGGCGGTGCAGCGGCTGGATATCGCCGAGGTCGTGGAGCAGGTGGTCGGTGAGCAGCAGAGTATCCGGCCGGAGCTGCGCGTCGAGGCCGACATTCCGGAGGATTCGCGGGCCCATGCGCAGGCGGATGCGGAACCCCGCTACATACACAGGGCCATCCAGAACCTGGTGGGCAACGCCGCCCGCTACGCCAGTGAGCGGGTTCTGGTGGCCTGCCAGTTCGATGACCAGACCATGCGCATTGATGTCCAGGATGACGGCAAGGGCATTCCCGAGGAGGACTGGGACAAGGTATTCACCGCCTTTGCCCGGCTGGACGACAGCCGCACACGCAGCTCCGGGGGCTATGGCCTGGGCCTGTCCATTGTCCGGCGCATCCTGTACTGGCACGGTGGCCAGGCGTTTGTGGGGCGCTCGGAGACCCTGGGCGGGGCCTGCTTCACGCTGGTCTGGCCGCGCCACCAGCCCCGCGAGCAGCATGAGGGCAGCGCGCGAACGGAGGATCCGTCATGACCCGAATACTCGCCATTGACCAGGGCACCACCAGCTCCCGGGCCATCCTGTTCGATGAAGGCGGTCAGCCCCGCCAGATCGCCCAGCATGAATTCCAGCAGTTCTACCCGGGGGATGGCTGGGTGGAGCACGATCCACTGGAAATCTGGAACACCACCCACCGGGCCTGCCTGGAAGTGCTGCAGCAGGAGGGCATCACGGCCCGTGAGGTGGCCGGTATCGGCATCACCAACCAGCGCGAGACCACCATCGTGTGGGACAGGACCACCGGCGAGCCCATCCATCGCGCCATTGTGTGGCAGGACCGCCGCACCACGCCCCAGTGCGAGACCCTCAAGCGCCAGGGCTGGGAGTCCACGCTGGTGGAGCGCACCGGCCTGCTGATGGATCCCTATTTCTCGGCCACCAAGCTGGGCTGGATACTGGATCACGTGGACGGTGCCCGGGCCAGGGCCGAACGCGGCGAGCTGGCGTTCGGCACCATCGACACCTGGGTCCTGTGGAAGCTCACCAATGGCCGCGTGCACGCCACCGATGCCACCAATGCCTCGCGCACGGCCCTGTTCAACATCCACCAGCAGCAGTGGGACGAGCACCTTCTGGCGCTTTTCCGGATCCCCGCCGCCCTGCTGCCTGAGGTGCAGGACAGCGCCTCGGACTTCGGGCGCACGGATCCCTCGGTTCTGGGCGGGGCGGTGACCGTGGGCGGCATCGCCGGGGACCAGCAGGCCTCACTGTTCGGCCAGACCTGCTTTGAGCGCGGTATGGCCAAGAGCACCTACGGCACTGGCTGTTTCCTGATGCTCAACACCGGCAGCGAGGCCATCCGCTCCGAGAATCGCCTCCTGACCACCGTCGGCTACCGGCTGGAAGGGCAGACCACCTACGCCATGGAGGGCAGTATCTTCGTCGCCGGCGCGGCCATCCAGTGGCTGCGGGATGGCATCCAACTGATCCAGAGCGCGGATGAGTGCGAGCCCATGGCGGAGTCCGTGGGCGTGGAGAATCCGGTCTATCTGGTGCCGGCTTTTACCGGCCTGGGCGCGCCCTACTGGGATCCGCACGCCCGTGGCGCCATCCTGGGCCTGACCCGGGATACCGGCATTGAGGACATCGTCACTGCGGGCCTGCAGTCGGTGTGCTACCAGACCAAGGACCTGGTCCGTGCCATCCAGAACGATGGCGCGCCCCTGGAGGAGCTGCGCGTGGACGGTGGCATGGTGGTGAACAAGTGGCTGATGCAGTTCCTGGCGGATATCCTCAACGTGGCTGTGGACCGGCCCGCGATCACCGAGACCACGGCCCTGGGCGCGGCCTGTCTGGCGGGGCTCCAGACCGGCGTTTACGACGGGCTCGACCGGATCCGGGAGCGCTGGCATGTGGACCGCCGGTTCGAGCCGGCCATGGCCCCGGCGGTGCGCGAGCGTGCCTACCAGGGCTGGCTGGACGCGGTGGAGAAGGTGACGCGCTCGCGCTGAGGGGCTCAGTCGAGCCGGTCGAAGCCCAGGATCAGGCCCTCGAGCAGTGCCTTCTGGGCATGCAGCCGGTTTTCCGCCTCGTCCCAGACCACGCTGCTGCGGTGCTCCAGCATGTGTTCCGAGATCTCCTCCCCGCGGTGGGCCGGTAGGCAGTGCATGAAGAGCGCATCCCGGTCGGCGCGTTCCATCAGCTGCGGTGACACCTGGTAGCGGCTGAAGTCCCTGAGACGTTCCTGCTGTTCCTCTTCCTGGCCCATGGACGCCCAGACGTCGGTTACCACCAGGTTGGCGTCGCGGACCGCCTCTTCCGGGTCGTTCACGATCCGTACCCGATCCTGGTTGGCAGCCACAAGCGCGCTGTTGGGCTCGTAGCCCTCGGGGCACGCCACCACCAGCTCGAAGTCGAACTGCAGCGCCGCGTTGATGTAGGAGTTGCACATGTTGTTGCCATCGCCCACCCAGACGACTTTCGCGCCCTGGATGGACCCCCGGTGTTCGCGCCAGGTCTGCATGTCCGCCAGCAGCTGGCAGGGGTGGAAATCATCGGTCAGCGCGTTGATGACCGGTGAGCGGGAGAAGGCGGCAAAGCGCTCGAGCGTTTCGTGACTGAAGGTGCGGATCATGACCGCGTCCACCATGCGTGAGATCACGCGGGCGCTGTCCTCCACGGGCTCGCCACGGCCGAGCTGGGTGTCCCGGGGGGAGAGGAAGATGGCGCCGCCGCCGAGCTGGGTCATGCCCGCCTCGAAGGAGACACGGGTGCGGGTGGAGGACTTCTCGAAGATCATCCCCAGGCTGCGGTTGTGCAGAGTGTCCCGGTGGATGCCCTGGTCACGCTCCCGGCGCAGGGCCGAGGCATGGTCCAGTACACGCGTCAGTTCATCGGTGTCCAGATCCAGCAGTGTCAGGAAGTGTCGGACGGTCATGCTGTTTTCCCTTGTTGGCAGGCAGCGTTACTGGCGCGGGCGGTCACGGTCATCGGCGGCGTACAGCTTGATGATCCGGATGACCTGGTCCGCCAGGTAATCCGCTTCGTCGTCGGTCATGGTCAGTGGTGGCAGCAGCCGGATCACCCGTTCCCGGGTGATGTTGAGCAGGATGCCCTGGACCTTGGCCAGCAGCACCAGTTCCGAGCATGGCTCGGTGAGCTCGATGCCCAGCATCAGGCCCTGGCCCCGGATGTCATGGATGTAATCGGCGCCCTCCAGGTGTTCCCGGAAGCGCTCCAGCAGGCGCTGGCCCAGGACCCGCGCGCGGTCGGCCAGCGCATCCTGCTCAATGGCGTCCAGCACGGCGAGGGCGGCGGCACACCCCAAAGGGTTACCGCCGAAAGTGGAGCCGTGGCTACCGGGCCCCAAGACCTTCGCGGCCTCGCCACGGGCCAGGCAGGCACCGATCGGGTAGCCGTTGCCAAAGCCCTTGGCCAGGGTTACCACATCGGGTTCAACCCCGACCTGCTGGCAGGCCAGGTAGGTGCCGGTGCGGGCGTTGCCGGTCTGGACCTCGTCCAGCATCAGCAGCCAGTTGTTGCGATCGCAGATGGCGCGCAGACCGGGCAGGTAGTCCGGGTCCGGAATGGCCACGCCGCCTTCGCCCTGAACGGGTTCGACCAGTATGGCGACCACGTCATGGTTGGCCTCCGCAATGGCCTCGACCGCCGCGAGATCATCAAAGGGCGCGCGCACGAAGCCACTGACCAGTGGCTCGAAGCCGGCCTGGACACGGCGGTTGCCGGTGGCCGTCAGGGTCGCGAGGGTGCGCCCGTGGAAGGCGTTTTCCATCACGATGATGCTGGGGTTGGTCACGCCGCGCTGGTGGCCGTAATGGCGGGCCAGTTTGATGGCAGTCTCGTTGACCTCGGCGCCGGAGTTGGCAAAGAAGGCGCCGTCCATACCGGTCAGGTCGCAGATGCGGTGGGCCAGCTGCTGCTGGAGCTTGCAGTGGAACAGATTTGAGCAGTGGGTCAGCCGCTCCGCCTGCTGGCTGATGGCGCTGGCGACTCCCGGATGGCTGTGCCCCAGGCCGCATACGGCGATCCCGGTGAAGGTGTCCAGGTAGCGCTGGCCCTCGGTATCATAGAGCCACATCCCGCGACCGTGTTCAAAGACCACGGGCAGGCGGCCATAGGTGTTGAGCAATGGCTGGTTCGCCATGGCAAAGGGCCTCACTGAAACAAAAAAGGCAGCCTTCAAAGCTGCCTCCGTCAGGAACCAATACTAGCGTTAAACTCGGGGGCTGGCAAACCGCACACCGGCTGCACGCCCGCCGGAAAGCCCAAGTGAATAACCCAGTACAATGGTCAGGTATGGGTGTTTTCTGTAGAATGGGTGCGCGTAATGATCAGCGTGTTCCAGCTGGAGGATCAATGGACATCAACGACACCATCAAGCAACAGCTCAGCGAAAACCCCATCCTGCTGTACATGAAGGGAACGCCTCAGGCGCCCCAGTGCGGGTTCTCGGCCAAGACGGTCCAGGCCCTGATGGCCTGCGGGCAGCGTTTCGCCTACGTCAACATTCTCGACAATGACGAGCTGCGCGAAGCGCTCAAGGTCTACTCCAACTGGCCGACCTATCCACAGCTGTACGTCAACGGTGAGCTGGTCGGCGGCTGCGACATCATTCTGGAGATGCACGAAAGCGGTGAGCTCCAGGACGTGGTGGATGGCGCTGCCGAGGCAACCGAGGACAGTTCCGGCGCCTGAGTTCACTCCGGCCGGGCCGGCTCGAAAATGAGCCGGACACTGAAGCGGCGGCGCCCCTCCGGGGGTTCCGGAAAGGGGGTTGCCGCCAGGGCGGCCTCCCGGGCAATCCCATCAAGCTCCCGGGTCCCCGAGGAGGTGGCCACCCGTGCCCGCTTCAGGGCGCCGTTGACCATCAGCCTCAGATCCAGAACCACCTCTTTGTGCCCTTCCAGTTCCGCCAGCAGCGGCGTGTATTCCACTTCCCGGGCAATCCGCTCCCACAGTGCGACTTCGTAGTCTGAACGCTCACGCCTGTCCTGCTGGCTGAGCCGGGTAACCGGCGTGTCCGCGTCGGCGTCGGACTCAGGCGCATCAGTGCCCGCTGTGGTGGCTGGCGCGGCCGGGGAGGTGGATTCCCGGGGCTGACGGGCGGTCTCCGGGGGGCTGTCCTGTTCGCTGGTTGCCCTCTCTGGGGAGGCTTCCGGCTCCGCGGACCTGTCTGTGTCGCCCTGCGTGCTGGCATCCACTGTGGGGGCGCTGGATGCTGCGGGCTCGCCCGGCTGGGCCTGGCGGTCCGTCTTCCGGGGTACAGGGGTGGGCTGCACCGGTGTGGGCTGGGGGCTGCTTCCGGAAGGCGCGATGCGGACACTGACGGCCGGTGTGGGTTTATCGGGAACCGGCAGGGAAAGCCACGCGTTGACCAGGGTGCCCAGGACCACATGGATCAAGAGGGCCACCGATAGCGCCAGTACAAGCGGGTAAGGGGTCTGTTGGTTCGGGGGCTCCGTCATGTACTCCAGGGCCGTTGGCCGCTCATGCTCTAGCCGGCCTTGCGGTTCAGGCCTCCGACAACGGCATGCAGTGCCCGGTCGATCAGTGCGCCCTGCTCGAGCAGGGTCATACGCCCGCGCCTGAGCTCGTGGGCCAGTTCGGCGCGGCTCTTTTCCACCACCTTCAGGCCCATGCGGTTGACGAACACAAAGCTGTCGGCCTCCTCAATGACTGCGGACAGCTTACAGCGGAAGTGGGTACCGTTGACAAGGTGAAACTCCAGCCAGTCACCGATGCCGATGGTTTCCAGGGTCTCGTAGTGCTCGGCCAGGGCGGCGTCCTCGACGGCCTGGCTCTGCTTGACGGCTGTCTGCACGGCCGGTTCCGGAGGCGGGCCGTCCTCGGCTGCTTCCGCCAGGGCCTGCTGGCGGAAGGCATGGGTGAGCTCGCGTTTGAGGCCGGTCATGGTCTCGTCCAGCCGGCTGGCATTATAGGAGACCTCCTCCAGCCCGGCCCGGATGGTCTTGAGCAGGGTGGGAACAAGGCGTACCCACTGCTCTCGGCCATTGCTTTCCGGCTGCGGGCGCAGGCACCACAGGAGATCGTCCACGACCTTGACGGTGGGGGCCCAGCGATGCTCGTTGTCGTCTCTCAGGTAGGCCAGGAACATGACCCGGCTCCAGCCCTGGGTCAGCAGCTGGTGCACGTTTTCCGGGACGTCGCGGCCATTCAGCCGTTCCCGCAGGATCTGGTCGACCGTCTCCTGGGCGCGGCGGGACTTGATGCGGCCCCTTTCGGATTCCCGTGTGCGCTGCTCCACCAGCGTGGCCTTGCGGGTCTCGCGCTGCAGGAACTGTTCGAACTCGTCATGAAGCGACTCGAACAGGGCGATGTCGCCGTCGTATTCCTTCAGGATGCGCTGCACCACCCGGTGGATCTCGTTATACAGCTTGTCGCGGTTCTTCTCGCTGTGGTCGCTCCACCCGATCCCGGCCCGTGCCAGAGCGTTCAGCAGCTTGCGTGTCGGGTGGGAGTGTTTGCTGAGGAAGGAGCGGTCACGCACCACCACCTTGAGAACCGGAATCTGAAGCCGGCTGATCAGCGCCTGGATCGGGGGCGAGAGGTTGCGGTCGTCGAGGATGAACTCGAACAGCAGTGCGACCAGGTTGATCAGGTCTTCGTCCATGGTCTCGAGCGCCGCCTGATTGCCCTGCGTCGCGGACTGGCGGTCCAGCTGTTCGCCCACCAGGCCGTGCAGGTCGGGGCGGTCCGGGACGCCCTGGCTCAGGTCGCTTCGGGGCTGGGGTTGGGGGATTCTTGAAAGCAAATCGTACAATTCCCTTTTGGATACGATATGGAAAGAGTCTGAGGGCGCGTTGCCCATGGCGTCGGTGCTGTAGCGCCGGTAACCGGAAAGCTGCGAGCTGATGCTCGACAGGAATTCCCTTGCCTCGTCACTGGCTTTCTGCTCGGTCCGGTTTTTCGACCCCCGGCGGGACTGCTCCGGATCCGGATGATCCTGGCTGCTCCGGGTATGGACTTCGTACCGGAAATCCGGGATCACGCCCGCCTGGATCAGGAGGCGGTTGGCCTCATCGAGCACAATGCCCAGGCTGGCGAGCAGATACCGGTCAAAGTGCTTCAGAAGAATGAGCCTCTCCCGGATCTGAATGTCGAGGTCGGAGCAGGCTTCGTGGAACGCGCCACACAAGTGCTCCGGAGCCAGTGGGTTCACCGGGTGCTCGCTGTCATGGTCGGGATACAGGGCCGTCAGGCGCGTCTGGAGCTGGAGCAGGGTGCCCTGGAAGCTGACCGTCGCCTTGGTGACCATGGCGTTGACGGCCACCTGTTCCTCAAGGGCGTCGTTGTCGACCAGTGACAGGCTGTCGGCATCGGTGCTCTGTGGCTGGTCGCCGGTTTCCTCGGCGTTGCTGCCAGGGGGGGCGCGGAACAGGTTGGTCAGCGCCTCGCGGAACTGCTTCTCGATGCCCTTACGCTTGATGCGGATCTCGCGCATGGTCTCGAAATAGCGGTTCTGGTCGTTGTTGCTGCGGGCGCCGTTGGCCAGTTCGAACAGGGCATCATCAATGGCATCCAGGGTGCCGCCCAGCAGCTCGCACAGCGCGGGTGTGACCGTGTCACGGACCTGGCGGATCTCTTCGGGAAAGGCGCTGCCGTCACTCCGGCCCTGGCCGGGCGGAACGGGATGAATACCGGATTGTTCGCTCATGGCGTGTCCCCACTGGCTCGCGTGGCGCACCGGCCTTGCGATGTATGCCAAGTGTACAAACACTAAATCAGAATAACAAAGTGTTACTTGTCCGGTTTCTCATTTTCTGAATTGGGCTGGTTCTCAGGGGGCTCAATCGGGTGGATGCGGACCGTGCGGATGACGTTGTCCTTGATCTGGAGGGTTTCCAGCCGCATGCCGTGCAGCGCCAGGCAGAGATTGTTTTCCGGGATGGATTCCAGGTAGTCGGTGATCAGGCCATTGAGGGTCTTGGGGCCGTCGGTGGGCAGGTCCAGGTTCAGCGCCCGGTTGAGCGTCCGTATGGGGGTGGTGCCGTCGACAATGGTGGTGCCGTCGCTCTGGGGCAGGATGTCCTGGCTGCTGCTGGAGGCGAAGTCCGTGGTGAACTCACCCACGATCTCCTCAAGGATGTCCTCAAGGGTGGCGATGCCGAGCACGTCCCCGTATTCATCCACCACGATGCCAATGCGGCGGCGCTCCTTCTGGAAATTGAACAGCTGCGTATGCAGGGGGGTGCTTTCCGGGATGAAGTAGGGCTCCCGGCAGAGCTGCATCAGCATGGCCTTGTTGATCTCGTCAGTATGCAGCAGGCGGCTGATGTTGCGCAGGTGAAGAATGCCCACGGCATTGTTGATGTCGCTGCGATAGATCGGCAGGCGGGTGTGCTGGCTGCCGCGTACCAGCCTGAGAATCTCATCCATGGGGTCATCCAGGTCGATGCCCACGATCTCGTTACGCGGGACCATGATGTCGTTCACCGTGACCTTTTCCAGGTCCAGAATGCTGAGCAGCATGTCCTGATGGCGCCCCGGCAGCATGGAGCCGGATTCATTGACCAGGGTACGCAGTTCCTCCCGGCTCAGGTGGTCGCTGCCCTGGTCGCCTTCCAGGCGCACGCCCATCAGGCGCAGCAGGTTGTTGGTGATCAGGTTGAGGATCCAGACCACCGGGTAGAGAAGCTTCAACAGGGGCCTGAGCGCATGTGACGCCGGGAACGCGATGCGCTCGGGGTAGAGGGCTGCCAGTGTCTTGGGGGTGACTTCCGAGAAGATCAGGATGACGATGGTCAGGCCGATGGTGGCGATAACCACGCCGGCGTCGCCCCAGATGCGCACCGCGATCAGGGTGGCGATGGCGGAGGCCAGTATGTTGACGAAGTTGTTGCCGATCAGGATGACCCCGATCAGCTGGTCAGTGCGAGCGAGCAATCGTTCCGCCCGAAGGGCACCACGGTGTCCCGTCTTGCTCAGGTGCCGCAGCCGGTAACGGTTGAGTGCCATCATGCCCGTTTCGGAACTCGAGAAGAACGCCGAGAGGATGATCAGCAGGATCAGGATCGCGCTGAGCGTGGTTAACGAGGCTTCGTTCAAGGCTGAGAGTCCATGTCCATACGGTGGTCGTCAGAGGATGACGTCAATGACCAGGCGGCTGCCGAAGTAGCCCAGGGTCAGCAGGATGCAGCCGGCCAGGGTCCAGCGGCTGGCCACGGCGCCGCGCCAGCCCCGGATCTGGTGCCCAAGGATGAGCGCCGCGAATACCAGCCAGGCCAGCAGCGTGAACACGGTCTTATGGGCCAGCTGCTGGCTGAACAGGTCCTGGACGAAAATGGCGCCGGTGATGATCGCCAGGGTCAGGATGGCAACCCCGGTGTGGATCAGTCCGAACAGCAGGGTCTCCATGGTCTCCAGCGGCGGCAGTGCGCGCACCAGAAAGCCGCTGTGATGGGCCTTGAGGTGATGGTGCTGGAAATAGAGCAGGACCGCCTGGATCGCAGCCAGCGCCAGCAGGCTGAACGCGGTGATTGCCAGGCTGACGTGCAGCAGGACGCCCAGGTTGGACTCATCGATGATGCGGGGGCCGGTATAGAACGCCAGCTTGATCAGGATGCTCAGAAGGGCGATCGGGTAGGCGATCACCAGCAGCGGCTGCATTGGATAGCGCAGTGACAGGATCAGTACCAGCGCCGCCAGAAGTCCTGCTATGGCGGTTCCGGCAACCAGCACGGACAGGTTGACGCCACCCCCCAGAACCATGAAGCGCAGGGCGAAAGTGAGGTGGGCGGCAACGGCCAGAACCCCGGTGAACTGGGCCAGCCAGCCGGCGCGCTGGTTGCCCGAACGGATCCGCAGTGCCTGCAGCAGTGTTCCCGCGCCGTAGAGGATGACAGCGGTGAAGGCGATGATGGTCGTGCCCATGTGTGTTGGTATGACCGGCTCCGGTTCGTCTCCAAGCGCTCAGTCTGGTTATAATGGCGTTAAACATCAACCGACAATTGCGGGCGTCCATGTTTGATAATCTGACCGATCGGCTCTCCGGGAGCCTCCGCAAGATCTCCGGCCAGGCGAAGCTGACCGAGAACAACATCAGTGAAACCCTGCGCGAAGTGCGCATGGCGCTGCTCGAGGCGGACGTGGCGCTGCCTGTGGTCAAGGACTTCGTCGAGAAGGTGCGCCAGAAGGCCATGGGCCAGGAGGTGATGCGCAGCCTCACGCCGGGGCAGGCGTTCATCAAGCTTGTCCAGAATGAGCTGGAGGCGGTCATGGGGGCCGCCGAGCCGCTGAAGCTCGAGGGCAAGCCGCCGGCGGTGATCATGATGGCCGGCCTTCAGGGCGCGGGTAAGACCACCAGCGTGGCCAAGCTGGCGCGTTACCTGAAGGAGCGCGAGAAAAAATCGGTGCTGGTGGTCAGCGCCGACGTCTACCGCCCGGCGGCCATCAACCAGCTGGAGACCCTCGCGGGTGAGGTGGATGCCACCTTCTATCCCAGCAGCACGGACCAGGACCCGGTCACCATCGCCAACAACGCGGTGGACGAAGCGCGCCGGCGTTTCATCGACGTGGTCATTGTGGACACGGCGGGTCGCCTGCACGTCGACAGTGACATGATGGACGAGATCGGGCGGCTGAATAAGGCGGTCCAGCCCAACGAGACCCTCTTCGTGGTGGATGCCATGAGCGGCCAGGACGCGGCCAACACCGCCAAGGCCTTCAGCGAGGCATTGCCGCTCAGTGGCGTCATCCTCACCAAGGCCGATGGTGACGCCCGGGGTGGCGCCGCGCTCTCGGTTCGTCACATCACCGGCAGGCCCATCAAGTTCCTGGGCGTGGGTGAGAAGAACGACGCACTGGAGGTGTTCCATCCGGACCGGATCGCCTCGCGCATTCTGGGCATGGGCGATGTGCTCTCCCTGATCGAGGATGCCGAGCAGAAAGTCGACCAGAAGAAGGCCCAGCGGCTCACCAAGAAGATCAAGAAGGGCAAGAAGTTTGACCTGGAGGATTTCCGGGATCAGCTCCAGCAGATGAAGAGCATGGGCGGCATGGGCGCCATGCTCGAGAAACTGCCCGGTATGGGCCAGTACCAGGAGATGGCCGAGAAACAGGTCAACGACAAGTCCATCGGCCGCATGGAGGCGATCATCTCCTCCATGACCCCGCATGAGCGCCGCTACCCCGACGTCATCAGCAGTTCCCGCAAGCGCCGCATCGCCTCCGGCTCTGGTGTGCAGATGCAGGAGATCAACCGTCTTCTCAAGCAGCACAAGCAGATGCAGAAGATGATGAAGAAGATGGGCAAGAAGGGCGGCATGGAGAACATGATGCGCGGCATGCAGGGCATGATGGGGCAGGGCGGCCCCGGTGGACCGGGTGGTGGTCCCGGCGGCATGGGCGGTGGCGGCATGCCTCCCATGGGGCGGCGCTGACGCCTGATATCAACGCTTTTCAGGGGCGGCGTTTTACAGTAGAATGCCAGCCCTTTCGCACGGGCGTCACTTTGCCCGTGACAGCCGGTTCGCATGCCCAGGCTTGTCGGAACTGATTATTTGAACGCAACAGGACAGTCGCTGAAATGGTAACAATCCGTTTGACACGAGGCGGCGCCAAGAAGCGCCCGTTCTACCACGTCCAGGTCACGGACAGCCGTAAGTCCCGTGATGGTCGCTACATTGAACGTCTCGGGTTCTTCAACCCGGTGGCTCGCGGTGGCGAGGAGCGTCTGCGCCTTGACACCGAACGTGCCCAGTACTGGATCGACCAGGGTGCACAGCCCACTGAGCGGGTGAGCAGCCTGCTGAAAGAGGCGGCTTCCGAGTAAGGGAGTCGTGTCCATGGGGGTCGGGGAAACCGTACTGGGCCAGATCACCTCGGTGTACGGGGTGCAGGGCTGGGTGAAGGTGTATTCCTACACTGAGCCCCGCGAGAATATCTTCCAGTACAGCAACTGGACCCTGGTGGATGGGCGCGCACCGTCCCGCGAGCCCCGCAGGGTCCGCCTTGTAACCGGCAAGCCCCACGGCAAGACACTGGTTGCCAGGCTTGAAGGTGTTGAGGACAGGGATCAGGCGGCCAGCCTCTGCGGTCTCGACATCCGTGTTGAGACCAGTGAACTGCCGCCGCTCGGCGAGGGCGAGTACTACTGGTACCAGCTCCAGGGGCTGCGGGTGCGGACTGCCGATGAAGGGCATGACCTGGGGGTGGTGGACCACCTGATCGAGACCGGGTCCAATGACGTGCTGGTCGTGCGTGCCGACGCAGCCAGCATGGATGGCAGGGAGCGGCTGATCCCGTTCCTGCCGGATGAGATTGTCCGATCGGTGAATCTGGAGGACGGTGTCCTCGAGGCTGACTGGGACCCGGAGTTCTGAGAACCGCCCGCGTACCGGGTGACCGGTCACGGGTAAGACAAGAGGCGCTCGGGTTGCGGGTTGCGGCCATCAGTATTTTTCCGGAAATGTTCCGGGCGATCACCGACTATGGGGTGAGCGGCCGGGCGGTTTCCGAAGGGCATCTGGTGCTGGACTGCATCAACCCCAGGACCTTTACCCACGACCGTCACCGCACGGTTGATGACCGTCCCTACGGGGGCGGGCCGGGCATGGTCATGAAGGCCGAACCGCTGGAGGCCGCCATCGACGAGGCGGTTGAGCGGGTTGGCGGGGAGGCGAAGGTCATCTGTCTTTCGCCCCAGGGCCGGGTGCTTGATCAGGCGATGGTCGAGTCCCTGGCGGCGGAGCCCGGTCTGGTTCTGCTGTCCGGGCGCTATGAAGGCATTGATGAGCGCGTTCTGGAATCGCGGGTGGATGAGGAGATCTCCATCGGCGACTACGTGCTCAGCGGCGGCGAGCTCGCGGCCATGGTGCTGGTGGATGCGGTAGTCCGCCAGATACCGGGGGTTCTGGGGCACAGCCAGTCCGCCGTGGAGGATTCCTTCGCGGACGGCCTGCTTGACTGCCCGCATTACACGCGCCCGGAGGCGCATCGCGGATCCAGGGTGCCGGAGGTCCTGCTCGGTGGCGATCACGAGCGGATCCGGCGCTGGCGGCTGAAACAGTCGCTGCAGCGGACTCTGATCAGACGCCCTGAACTGCTCCGCGAACGGCAACTGACCGCCGAGGAGCAGCGACTGCTGGCGGAGATTGAAAACGAACGGCCGGATGGCGGGTCGGATTGGTGACACATTCAGGAGTGAGCGAAACGATGAGTGGCAAGAACAGTATCATCCAGGAAATTGAAAACGAGCAGCTCAAGGAATCCGTTCCCGAGTTCGGCCCGGGTGATACCGTGGTCGTTCAGGTGCGGGTGACCGAGGGCAACCGTGAGCGTCTGCAGGCGTTCGAGGGTGTGGTCATTGGTAAGCGCAACCGTGGCCTGAACTCCTCGTTCACCGTGCGCAAGCGCTCCTATGGCATCGGCGTCGAGCGGACCTTCCAGACGCACTCCCGCCTGATCGACAGCATTTCGGTCAAGCGTCGCGGTGATGTGCGCCAGGCGAAGCTGTACCATCTGCGTCAGCTCTCCGGTAAGGCCGCGCGGATCAAGGAAAAGCTTGGCTGAGGAACGCAACGAGCAACTGGTTGCGTCATTCAGTGAGTCGCTCTGGCTGGAATCCGGCCTGAGCGACCGCTCCCGGCTTTCCTACGAAAGCGACCTCAGACAGTTCGGACACTGGCTTGCCCGCCAGCACCCCGGCAAGGATCTTTCCGGGGTGGACCGGACCTGTCTCATGGACTACCTCTCAAGTGTGCTTTCCGCTGGGGCCCGTTCAAGCACCGCGGCGAGGCGCCTCTCCTGCCTAAGACGATTCTACCGCTACCTCCTCCGTGAAGGCCTGATCGACGAGGATCCGACCCTGCGTCTGGACAGTCCGAAACTGGCCCGTCGCCTGCCGGATACGCTCACCGAGGCGGATGTGGAGGCGTTACTTGACGCACCCGACACCGGTGAACCCATTGAGCTCCGGGACAGGGCCATGATGGAGCTGCTTTATGCCTGTGGTCTCCGTGTCTCGGAGCTGGTGGCACTGCGGCTTGCCCAGGTGAACCGGCGCCAGGGCGTGGTGCGGCTGCTGGGCAAGGGCAACAAGGAGCGCCTGGTGCCCATGGGCGAGGAAGCCCTGGAGTGGCTCGACCGGTACCTGCAGGAAGCCCGGCCCGAGCTGGCCGGGGGTGCCGGCACCGATGCGCTGTTTCCCGGAGGGCGCGGTGGGCACCTCAGCCGCCAGGCCTTCTGGTACCGGATCCGGCGCTATGCCGTGCGTGCCGGTATCCGCAAGCCGCTCTCGCCCCATACCCTGCGCCATGCCTTCGCCACCCATCTGCTCAACCACGGGGCGGATCTCCGTGTGGTCCAGATGCTGCTGGGGCACAGTGATCTCTCCACCACCCAGATCTACACCCATGTGGCGCGCGAACGGCTGCAGCAGCTGCACCAGACCCACCACCCCCGGGGCTGATCAACGACAGACCCGCGGAAATCGGGTATCCTCCGGGGCATTGAAACGAACCGGGAGTTGATCATGAGACGTCTATCAGCCGCTTTTCTGCTGCTCGCTGCCGGGCTGCTGGCGACAGCAGCACAGGCGGAATCCCCGGAAGAGCGGATCCGCGAGCGCCTGGAAGAGCGTATTCCCGACATGCCGGTGGACAGCATCCGGGAAACGGAGCGCGAGGGCCTGTATGCGGTCCAGGGTGGCGGAAACCTGCTCTATACCACCGCCGACGGCCGCTATCTGTTCACCGGCCAGATGCTGCGTCTCGACGAGGATGGCATCGCCAACCTCACTGAGCAGAGCCGTACCGAACAGCGCCAGGAGGCGGTTGCGGAGCTGGACAGCAGCGAGATGATCCGTTTCGGGCCTGAAGAGGGCGATGTCAGGGCCGACCTCTATGTATTCACGGACACGACCTGTGGCTACTGCCGCAAGCTGCACCGTGACATGGAGGCGCTGAATGATCTGGGCATCCGCGTGAACTATCTGGCCTATCCCCGTGGCGGACCCGGCAGCAAGGGCGCCCGGCAGCTGAACGCCGTCTGGTGTTCCGGGGATCGCCGCAGTGCCATGACCCGGGCCAAACAGGGGGAATCGGTATCCTCGGAGCAGTGCGATTCGCCAGTGCAGTCCCACTTCCGGATGGGGCGCACGTTCGGCGTGAGTGGAACACCGGCGCTGGTTACCGAGTCCGGCCGCATGATCCGGGGCTACAAGCCCCCCAGAGTCCTGGCGCAGGAGCTCGGGCTCGACGGTTGAAGCATCCGTAACGCGGGGAGGCGGTCGAGTTTTTTTCGGCGCGCAAAGCGTATAACATGCGCGTTTCCCCGGTATCGACGTGCATTTCCAAGCGAACAAGAGGTGGTCAGTGAAGGACGTGAACATCGGAATCTGTGGTCTCGGGACCGTTGGCGGCGGAACCTGGGAGGTGCTGCAGCGCAACGCCCGGATCATCGCCGGTCGTGCCGGCTGCAACCTGCGCGTGGCGCGTGTTGCGAACCGGAGCCCGCGCCCGGACCTGGGCCTGGGTGACACGCCGTTCTCCACGGACGTGAACGATGTGGTCAATGACCCGGACATCGATATTGTCGTTGAGCTCATCGGCGGCTACGACGATGCCCGCCGGCTGGTGCTGGCCGCCATCGAGCAGGGCAAGCACGTGGTCACCGCCAACAAGGCCCTGATCGCACAGCATGGTAATGAGATCTTCGACGCGGCCCGCGAGAAGAACGTCATTGTCGCCTATGAGGCGGGTGTTGCCGGTGGCATTCCGGTCATCAAGGCGATCCGGGAAGGACTGGCCGCCAACCGGATCCAGTGGCTTGCGGGCATCATCAACGGGACCGGCAACTACATCCTCACCGAGATGCGGGCCGGGCGCGATTTTGATGAAGTGCTCAAGGAGGCCCAGGACCTGGGGTATGCCGAAGCCGATCCCACCTTCGATGTGGAAGGCATCGATGCCGCCCACAAGCTGACCATCATGGCCTCGGCCGCCTTCGGTGTTCCCCTGCAGTTCGACCGGGCCTATACCGAGGGCATCGCCAATATCACGCCCTACGACATCTCCCACGCGGAAGCGCTGGGTTACCGGGTCAAGCACCTGGGTATCGCCCGTTCCCGCGAGGATGGCATTGAGTTGCGCGTGCACCCGACACTGGTGCCGGTGAAAAACCTGATCGCCAGTGTCGACGGTGTGCTCAATGCCGTGCTCGTGGATGGTGACGCGGTCGGCCAGACCATGTACTACGGCCCGGGCGCCGGGGATGAGGCCACGGCCTCAGCCGTGATCGCGGACCTGGTGGACGTGGCGCGTACGGTTTCGACCGGCAGTACGCAGCGGGTGCCCTATCTGGGGTTCGAATCCGAGGCGGTGACCGATCACCGTATCCTGAGCCCGAACGAGATCCGCTCGGCCTACTACCTGCGCATCCAGGCGCTGGACCGGCCCGGTGTGCTCGCCAAGGTGGCCTCCATCATGAGCGAGAACGGCATCAACATCGAATCCATCATGCAGAAGGAATCCGAGCTGCATGACGGCCAGATTCCGGTGATCCTGCTGACCCATACGGTCCTGGAGAAACAGGTCAACGATGCCATTGCCGAAATGGAAGCGCTGCCCGAGGTGGAAGGCAGGGTGGTGCGCATCCGCGCCGAGAACTTTCTCTGAGAACTGACCCCGGACACTGACGGAATACAGCCTTGAGATACATCAGCACCCGCGGGCAGGCGCCCGCGCTCAGCTTTGAAGACGTGCTCCTGCAGGGGCTTGCCACCGACGGCGG
>JBNJDI010000030.1:0-24382 GCA_051744725.1 Pseudomonadota bacterium
ATGGTGGGCCTGGCTGGACTCGAACCAGCGACCAAAGAATTATGAGTTCTCTGCTCTGACCAACTGAGCTACAGGCCCGGAAAGGGGAGGTGCGGGCGCCATTCTAGCCGGAGCGGCTGGCGCCCGCCACCCGGGTCAGCCTTCGTCGATGAAGCTGCGCAGGTGATCGGAGCGGGAGGGGTGGCGCAGCTTGCGCAGCGCCTTGGCTTCGATCTGGCGGATGCGCTCGCGGGTCACATCGAACTGCTTGCCGACTTCCTCGAGGGTGTGGTCGGTGTTCATCTCGATGCCGAAGCGCATGCGCAGCACCTTGGCTTCGCGCGCGGTCAGCCCGGAGAGCACGCCCTTAGTGGCTTCGCTCAGGCCTTCGGCCGTGGCCGAGTCCACCGGCGAGAGCGCCAGGATGTCCTCGATGAAGTCGCCCAGGTGCGAGTCTTCGTCGTCGCCGATGGGCGTCTCCATGGAGATCGGTTCCTTGGCGATCTTGAGCACCTTGCGGATCTTGTCCTCGGGCATGTCCATGCGCTCGCCAAGCTCTTCCGGGGTCGGCTCGCGGCCCATTTCCTGCAGCATCTGGCGGGAAACGCGGTTGAGCTTGTTGATGGTCTCGATCATGTGGACCGGGATGCGGATGGTCCGCGCCTGGTCCGCGATGGAGCGCGTGATCGCCTGGCGGATCCACCAGGTGGCGTAGGTCGAGAACTTGTAGCCGCGCCGGTACTCGAACTTGTCCACCGCCTTCATCAGGCCGATGTTGCCTTCCTGGATCAGGTCGAGGAACTGCAGGCCGCGGTTGGTGTACTTCTTCGCAATGGAGATCACCAGGCGCAGGTTGGCCTCAACCATTTCCTTCTTGGCCCGGCGTGCCTTGGCCTCGCCAATGGAAACGCGGCGGTTGATCTCCTTGATGTCGCTGACATCCAGGCCCACGCCTTCCTCGACGTTGGCGATCTTCTTCTGCAGGCGCACGATGTCGTTGGCGCGCTCGCCGATGGCACTGGCGTACTTGCGATCGCTGTTGGCCAGTTCCTCGGCCCAGTTGAGGTTGGTCTCGTTCCCCGGGAACTGCTTGATGAACTCCCGGCGCGGCATGCCGCATTCCTGGACGCAGATTGCCATGACGCCGCGCTCGTGCTGGCGCACCATGTCGTTGGTGGAGCGCACGACGTTGACCATCTCGTCGAAATGGCGGTTGCTCAGCTTGAAGGGCGCGAAGACACGGCCGAGCTCTTCCAGTGCCTTCTGGGCCTCGTCGCTGGAGCGGCCGTGCTTGGTGACGGCGTCCATGGCGGTGTTCAGGCGGTCCCGCAGCATGTCGAAGCGCTGGCGGGTTTCCTCCGGATCCGGGCCGCCGTCGGAACTCTCCTCGGCCTCGTCCTCTTCGTCTTCCCCGGTATCGCCGTCCGCGCTTTCCGCCGTTTCGGACGTGGAAGGCGTGCTGGCGGCTGCCGGGAATTCGGGTTCCTCGCCTTCGGGATCGAGGTAGCCGGAGACCAGGTCGCTGATACGGCCTTCGTTCTCGACGATGTTGTCGTAGTTGTTGATCACTGCGGCAACGGTGCCCGGGAAGTGGGCGACCGCGGCCATCACATCGCGGATGCCTTCCTCGATGCGCTTGGCGATGACGATCTCGCCCTCGCGGGTGAGCAGTTCAACGGAGCCCATCTCGCGCATGTACATGCGAACCGGGTCGGTGGTGCGACCGGCATCGCTCTCCACGGCGGCCAGGGCGGCGGCGGCTTCGGCGGCCGCGGCTTCGTCCGCGGAGGAATCACCATCCGTGATCAGAAGGTCGTCGGCATCCGGGGCTTCTTCGGTCACCTGGATGCCCATGTCATTGATCATCTGGATGATGTCTTCCACCTGATCCGGATCAGCGATATCCTCGGGCAGGTGGTCATTGACTTCGGCGTAAGTCAGGTACCCCTGCTCCTTGCCACGAGCAATGAGGTCCTTCAATCGCGATTTCTGGGTATTGGCTGACATAGTCACCCTTTGGGCTCGGTATTGTCTGGGGCAAGATGAATCGAGCATTATAGCCACGACTCACCCGTTCTGCCAGTCAGTGGATTCCGCTATCGGCTGTCACTTCGACCACCAGCTGCCCGCTTAATCTGGGGACGACACCGCCGGATTTCAATGCTTCGTTTCAGTGTGTATCCCGCAGGCGGTTTTCGCGCAGGCGCTGGAGCTCCTGGCGTTCTTCTTCGGTAAGCTCGCTGGGCTTGCGGCCGGCCAGGATCTCGCTCGCCTGCCGGGCCTGTTGGCGGGAGCGCGCACGCCCGAGCATATGCCGCGCATCCGCAAGCAGTGGTTCGTGTTCCGGGAAGTGCTCAATACGGTTGAACAGCCCCGCGAAGCGCTCCCGGGCCGGCGCGGAGAAGGCCATTTCCGCCAGCAGGGTACGGCGTGACTCAATCCCGCTCTCGAGGATCCATTGCGCGAATGCGTGGGCGGAAGGGTAATGGTTGGCCGCCTGCGGTACGGCGGTCACCTCGGAGGCCAGCGGTGGCTCGTAGTAGAGCGCCAGCGCCAGCAGGGTGTCCCGGTCCAGCGCCATGGCCGGCTGGCCGGCGTGTTGCTGCTGTACATGGTGGGGCTGGTCGGCATTGTTGCCGCGCCTGTCGCCCCGGCCACCGGGGGAGCGGCGGGTCAGGCGCTGGAGTTCTTCCCAGAGCGCATCCCGGATGGCGGAACGCGGCATGCGCCGGAGCATGGGCTCCACGCGGCTGCGCAGCTCCCCCCGGTGTTCGGCCAGGCTGAGGTCCAGGCCTTCACCCTGGCGTTCGAACAGCATGCGTGAAAGGGGCGTGGCCGCCTCCATGCGCCGGCTGAACGCCTCGCCGCCCTCGGTGCGCACCAGCGAATCCGGGTCCTCGCCTTCCGGCAGCATCAGGAACTGGATGTGCATGCCATCCTCGAGCATGGCGAGAAGGTTTTCCATGGCCCTGTCCGCGGCGCGATAGCCGGCCGTGTCCCCGTCAAAGCAGAAGATCAGGTGATGCGAGGCGCGCAGCAGGGTCTGGAGGCTCTCCTCGTTGGTGGCCGTGCCTGAGGCCGCCACCGCATTGCCGATGCCCATCTGCGCCAGGGCGATGACGTCCATGTAGCCTTCCACCACCAGCAGTGAATCCAGCTGGCGCGAGGCCTGGCGGGCCTCGTAAAGCCCGTAGATCTCGCGGCTTTTGTGGTAGACCTCGGATTCCGGGGAGTTGATGTACTTGGCCTTGTCATCACCCAGGGTGCGCCCGCCAAAGGCCACGGTGCGGCCCCGGGTGTTGCGGATGGGGAACATCAGCCGGTTGCGGAAAAGATCCCGCACCTGGCCGTTGCGCTCGTTCAGGGCCTTGACCGTGAGCAGGGCGCTGCGGGTTTCACCATTGACCCGTTTGGCAAGGGCGTCTCCTTCCGGCGGTGCGAACCCCAGGGCGAAGCGCTCGATCATGTCCTCGCTGACGCCGCGGCTGGCCAGGTAATCCCGGGCCAGGCTGCTCCAGGGATGCTCCCGCAGGGCGCTGCGGTAGAAACGGGTGGCTTCTTCCAGGGCGCCGGTCAGGCTCTGGCTGCGCTTCATGGTTTCGCGGGTGGCCTGGTCGTAGGGCACTTCGAGGCCCAGATGGGCGGCCAGCGCCTCGACGGCTTCGGTAAAGCTCTGGTTCTCGTATTCCTGCAGGAACGCGATGGCATCGCCGTGGGCGCCACAGCCGAAACAGTGATAGAAGCCTTTATCGGGGCGGACGTTGAACGAAGGGGTACGTTCATCGTGAAAGGGGCAGCAGGCTTTGTAGTTGCCGCCGGATTTCTTCAGGGGGATGCGCTGGCCAATGATCTCGGCCAGATCGACCCGGTCGCGCAGGGTCTCAATGAAGGTCTGGGGGATCATGCCGGCCATGGTTCCGGTCCCCAAAGCAGGAACGCCCGCGCGAGGCGGGCGTCCGGGTGATCAGTAATAGCGTTCGAAACGCTTCTGTTCACGCTGCAGTTTCTTGAGATGACGCTTCACCGCTGCGGCTCGCTTGCGCTTGCGCACCTCGGTGGGCTTCTCATAGTGCTCACGACGACGCACTTCCGAAAGAACCCCCGCTTTTTCACAGGAGCGCTTGAAGCGGCGAAGCGCCACGTCAAACGGTTCGTTATCTCTCACTTTCACAGCGGGCATGCGAAATCACCTACCTTAAAATCCGTTGTCAGATTGATGCTCTAAAGGCACTGCCTTTTCAGGATCCGCAAGTCTACGCATTCGATCCGGTGCTGTAAAGAGAGGGCGTGGCTTTCCGCTCTGGTACACTGTGCCGGTTCTTCAGGAAGCGGTGATCATGCGCGTACTCGGTATAGAAACCTCCTGCGACGAAACCGGCATTGCCCTCTACGACAGCAATGACGGTCTCCTGGCCCATGCCCTGCACAGCCAGGTGGCGGCGCATGCCGCCTACGGTGGCGTGGTGCCGGAACTGGCGTCCCGCGATCACATCCGCCGGCTGCTGCCGCTGTGTGAGCGCGTCCTCGATGAGGCCGGCTGTGGCCGCGAGGGGATCGATGCCATTGCCTACACCGCCGGCCCCGGGCTGATCGGCGCGCTGCTGGTGGGCAGCACCTTTGCCCACGGACTGGCGCGCGGGCTGGATGTGCCGGTGCTCGGCGTCCATCACATGGAGGGGCACCTGCTGGCCCCCATGCTGGAGGAGCGGGCGCCGGCGTTTCCCTTTATAGCCCTGCTGGTGTCCGGCGGGCATACCCAGCTGGTGAAGGTGGAGGCGCTCGGGTGCTATGAGCTGCTGGGTGAGTCCGTGGATGACGCGGCCGGGGAGGCCTTCGACAAGGCCGCACGCATGCTGGGGCTGGGCTATCCCGGTGGCCCGGCGGTGGCGAAAATGGCGCTTTCCGGAACCCCGGGGCGCTTCCGTTTTCCGCGGCCGATGACCAGCAAGCCCGGTCTGGATTTCAGCTTCAGTGGCCTCAAGACCTACACCCGCAATACGCTGCGTGACGAAGCGGGCCCTGAGGGTGCGGACGAGACCCTGCGCGCGGACGTGGCGCTGGCCTTTGAGCAGGCCGTGGTGGATACGCTGGCGATCAAGTGCCGCCGGGCCATGGAGCAGACCGGGGTGCGGCGGCTGGTGGTGGCTGGTGGCGTCGGTGCCAACCGGGCACTGCGCGAGCGGCTGACGGCGCTCGAGGGGAGCCACCGGGCGGAGCTGTTCTTCCCGCGCCTCGATTTCTGCACGGACAACGGCGCCATGATTGCCTATGCCGGCCACCAGCGGCTGGTCGCCGGGCAGCGGGACGGTACGGAGATGCTGGCGGTGCCACGCTGGCCCCTGACTGAGCTGCCTGGGCTGGATGAGGTCCGTCTCGAGGGGCTGCGCCAGACCGCCTGATGCTCAGAAGTGGCTTTCGCTGCCCTGGGCCAGGCGCACCAGGTTGTCCCTGTGGCGCACGAACAGAACCAGGGCAATGATCAGGAAAAGCCCTGCATGGGGCGGGTTGAGAAGGAGCGCGATCACCGGGCCGCTGCCGGCGGCAATGATCGAGGCCAGGGAGGCAATGCGCCATTGCCGGAAGACAAGCAGCCAGATAAGTGCCATGGCAAGAATGGTACCGGCGGCCAGCGCCAGGCCCGTGCCCAGGGTGGTGGCAACGCCCTTGCCGCCCCGGAAGCGCGAGAAAGCCGGCAGCATGTGCCCTGCAATTGCAGCCAGGGCGACCGCCGCCTGGGTGGCGGGGGTCGCGTCCAGGTACTGGGCCAGGGTGACCGGCGCCCAGCCCTTGAGGGCGTCGCCCAGCAGCGTGAACGCGGCCGGCCCGGGGCCGGCGATGCGGTACACATTGGCGGCGCCGGGGTTGCGGGACCCATAGAGGTGGGGCGGCGGTGCGTTGAGCAGCTGGGACACCAGGGGCGCGAACAGGATCGAGCCACTGAGATAGCCCAGCGCACAGAGCAAGAGTGCGAACAGCAGTTCCATCGAAGGCCCTGAACCGTAATCGAACCTTCAGGATAATGGATCAACCCGGGAGTTGGAATGGATAGCGTTTTCATTGAGCGGCTGGCCGTTGAGGCCGTGATCGGCGTCCTGGATTGGGAGCGGGCGGTGACCCAGCGTCTGCTTGTGGATCTGGACCTCCGCTGGGATAATCGCGCGCCGGCTGCCGGGGACGACCTGACACTGGCGCTGGACTATGCGGCGGTGTCCGAAGCCGTGGCACAGTGCCTCAGGGAGGGGCGTTTCCGGCTGCTTGAAACGGCGGCGGAGCGGCTCGCGGGCATGCTTGCGGATGATTTCGGTGTCGGCTACCGGCGCATTGTGCTGCGCAAGCCCGGCGCCGTTCCCGGGGCTGAGGCCGTGGGCGTGGTGGTGGAACGGGGAGAAGGTGAATGAATCGGGTCTACATCAGTATCGGCTCCAACCAGAACACCGAGGCGAACGTCCGTGCCGCGCTGGATGCGCTTTCAGCCCGTTTCGGTGAGCTGGTCATCTCGTCGGTCTATGAGAGCGAAGCGGTCGGTTTCGAGGGTGAGAACTTTCTGAACCTGGTGGTTGCCCTGGATACCGGCGAGCCCGTGGGGCCACTGGCGGAGTGGCTCAAGCAGGTCGAGGACGACAATGGCCGCGAGCGGAACCGGCCCCGCTTCAGTTCCCGGACCCTGGACCTGGACGTGCTCACCTGTGGGGATCTGGTGGGCACCATCGACGGCGTGGAATTGCCCCGCTCTGAAATCCTGAGGAACGCCTTTGTGCTCCAGCCCCTGGCCGAGATTGCCCCGGATGAGCGGCATCCGGTCAGCGGCGAGCGCTACGCGGACCTGTGGCAGGCGTACGAGCGGGACCAGCGTCTGTGGCCCATCGAATTCCACTGGCAGGGCCAGAAGATCTCACCCCGGGCCTGAATCGCCGCCCTGCGCTGCCCGGAAACAGGCGATCTGGCCGGCGGTGGCGCTGTCGAGCGCCATGTCGGCATCCGGCTCGCCATTCAGCGCGGGCAGGATCTGCCCGCCGATTTCCTTGCCCAGCTCAACACCCCACTGATCAAACGGATTGGTGTGCCAGATGGCCGCCTGAACCAGGGTACGGTGTTCATACAGGGCGATCAGGGCTCCCAGCGTGGCCGGTTCAAGCCGCTCCATGGTGAGGAGGTTGCTGGGCCGGTTGCCGGGGATCGCCCGGTGCGGTGCCAGGCGCCGGGCCTCGTCTTCCGCCATGCCGTCCGCGATCATGGCCGCACGCACCTCCTGTTCCGTGCGCCCGAGCATCAGGGCACGGGCCTGGGCCAGGCAGTTGGCCGTGAGCATGGCGTGATGGCCATCCACGGGGTTGTGGCTGGTCAGCGGCAGTATGAAGTCCACCGGCACCAGCCGCGTCCCCTGGTGGAGCAGCTGGTGGTAGGCATGCTGGCCGTTGACCCCGGGACCGCCCCAGATGATGGGGCCGGTATGGTGGCTGACCGGGCTGCCGTCATGGCACACGCGCTTGCCGTTGCTCTCCATGTCCAGCTGCTGGAGGTGTTCCGGCAGGTGGCGCAGGTAATGGTCGTAGGGGATGACCGCCTGGGACGCCGCGCCGAAGCCGTTCACATACCACAGCCCGAGAAGCCCCATGATCATGGGCATGTTCTGTTCCGGGGGCGCCTCCCGGAAGTGCTGGTCCATGGCATGGGCGCCGGCCAGCAGTTCCCGGAATCGAGGCATGCCCACCGCCAGGGCCACCGGAAGGCCAATGGCCGACCACAGGGAGTAGCGCCCGCCAACCCAGTCCCACATGGGGAAGATGCTGTCATCCGCAATGCCGAAATCCCGGGCCCGGTCCGCGTTGGCGGTAACGGCGGCGAAATGGTGCTGGACCGAGGATTCGCTGCCGCCGCCGTCCAGGAACCACTGGCGTGCCACGCGGGCGTTGGCCAGGGTTTCCTGGGTGGTGAAGGACTTGGACTGGATCAGGAAGAGCGTGGTTGCGGGGTTCAGGCCCCTGAGCGTCTCCCGGATGTCGCTGCCGTCCACATTGGCCACGTAATGGCAGCGCGGGCGCTCTGACTGGAAGGGGGTCAGGGCTTCGGTGGCGGTCAGTGGCCCCAGGTAGGAGCCGCCGATGCCAATACTGACCACATCCGTTATGGCCTGCCCGCCCATGCCCTGCCGTTCCCCGTTGCGCACGGCGTCGGCGAAGGCTTCCATACGCGCCAGGGTGGCGCTGACCGCGGGCATGATGTCGTCGCCGTCGACGTGCACCGGATCATCCGTACGCTGGCGCAGGGCAGTGTGCAGGGCTGGCCGGTCTTCCGTGGTGTTCAGCCGTTCACCGCGGAACAGGGCCTCCACCTGCTCGGGCAGACCGCGTGCCCGGGCCAGGGCCATTAGAAGGCCAAGCGTCTGGTCGGTCACGCGGTTGCGGGAGTAATCCAGGGTAAGACCGGCGGCCTGGAGCGTCATGCGCGGGTAGCGCTGGGGATCGCGCTGGAAGAGTTCCCGCAGCGGCAGTCTGTCCAGCTGCGGGCGGTGGTTCATCAGCGCGGACCACTCGGGCGTTTCCGTGAGCGGCGGCAGAGGTGGAATGGTCACGGGCTCATCTCCCTGAGCGTGTCAGTTTTTGTCCAGGGTCAGGCTGAGGTTGTCGATCAGCCGTGTCTGCCCCAGCCAGGCGGCGGCGAGAATGGTAATCCGGGCGTCCTTGCGGTCCGCCGGCTCCAGCGTCTCGGTGTTAACGATGTTGAAGTAGTCCGGGTGAAAGCCTTCGTGGTCGAGGGTCCGGATGGCTTCATCCGAGAGCGTGCTGTAGTCGCGGCGGCCCTCCTGGATGGCATCCCGGGCCCAGCACAGCATCTGGTACAGGCGCACGGCGCGTGCGCGATCGCTTTCACTCAGGTAGTTGTTGCGCGAACTCATGGCCAGCCCGTCCGGTTCACGGTAGGTGGGCACGCCCAGGATCTCGATGGGCAGGAAGAGGTCGCGCGTGAGCTTGCGGATGACGGCCAGTTGCTGGAAGTCCTTCTCGCCGAAAACCGCCAGATCCGGCTGGACCATGTTGAAAAGCAGCGTGACCACGGTGGCAACGCCGGTGAAGTGGCCGGGGCGACTGGCGCCACAGTGCAGTTCCGTGATCACCGGCACGGTGATGTGGGTGTGGTACTCGATGCCGTTGGGGTAGACCTCGCGCGCACTGGGGGCGAACACCAGGTCATTGCCCCGGGACTCAAGTTTTTCCTGGTCCTCCGCGAGGGTGCGCGGGTAGCTGTCGAGATCCTCGTTGGGCCCGAACTGCAGCGGGTTCACGAAGATGCTGGTGACCACAATGTCCGCCTTCTGGCGGGCTTCCTCCACCAGGGCCAGATGGCCGGGGTGCAGGTTGCCCATGGTGGGCACCAGTGCGATGCGCGCCCCGGCGTCCCGCTGGGCGTTGAGCTCGGTTCTGAGATCGGAGACGGTATGGACGGTTTTCATCCGCTGAAGCTGTGCCTGCTGTCGGGGAATTCGCCGTTCTTGACGGCCTGATCATAGGCGCGCACGGCGCCTTCCACGGAGCCACCTTCCTGCAGGAAGTCCTTCACGAAGCGGGGCTTGTGGCCACGGCTGATGCCGAGGATGTCCTGCAGGACCAGCACCTGGCCGTCGGTATCGGGCCCGGCGCCAATACCGATCACCGGCACGCCCACTTCGCGGGTGATGCGCGTGCCCAGCGACGAAGTCACGCATTCGAGCAGGATCACATCCGCCCCGGCCTCAACCAGCCGCCGGGCGTGGGCCACCATGCGTTCGGCTGCTTCAGCACCCTTGCCCTGCACGCGGTAACCGCCCAGCTTGTTGATGAACTGGGGCGTCAGGCCCAGGTGGGCGCAGACCGGCACGCCGCGTTCGGTCAGCTGGTGCACGCTTTCCGCCATCCAGTCAGTGCCCTCGATTTTTACCATCTGGGCGCCGGCCTGCATCAGCCGGGCGGCGTTGTGCAGGCACTGTTCGGTGGTGGCGTAGCTCATGAAGGGGAGGTCGGTCATGACCAGGGACTCGGGCTGCGCGCGCGCCACGCATTCGGTGTGGTAGATCATGTCGTCCATGCTCACCGGCACCGTGCTCTCGCGGCCCTGGAGCACCATGCCCAGGGAGTCGCCCACCAGTTGAACATCAATGCCGCAGTCGCTGAGCAGACCTGCAAAGGTGGCGTCATAGGCGGTCAGGCAGCTGAATTTCTGCCCGTTCGCCCGATAGTCCCGCAGCGACTGGATGGTGATGCTCATGAGCGGCTCCCGATTCCGTTTTGGATCCCGCCAAGGGTAAAGCCGGCTCTGTGTTCAGGCAAGCGTGACGGGGGTCAGGCTGTTATCCGGGCATTCGCGGAGCAGATCCTCAATGCGTCGACCATCAGGCAGGCTCAGGTCCGGGTCCAGATCCAGCAGCGGGCGCAGGACAAAGTCCCGGCTCGGGATCTCGGGATGGGGGACGGTGAGCTCCGGCTTGGCGATGGTCTCGCGGCCATAGAGCAGAAGGTCGAGGTCCAGCACCCTGGGGCCCCACGCGCGGGTGCGGACCCGCCCCTGGGCGTCTTCGATGCGCAGCAGCTGCTGCAGCAGTGTGGTGGCGTCCAGGTCGGTGTCGAGCCTGGCGGCCATGTTGAGAAAATCCGGCTGATCGGAGGGACCGACCGGGCTGCTGCGGTAGATGGGCGAGGCGTCCGCCAGGGTGGTTCCCGGCAGCTGGTGCAGCGCTTCCAGCGCCAGGTGCAGCTGCTGCAGGGGGTTCTCCAGGTTGCTGCCAAGCCCGATCCAGACGGTTACGCTCATGAGTCGTTCCGCGCGGGCTTGCGGCGCTTGCGGCCACTGCGTTTCTTGCCGCCGCCGCCCAGGGCGCGGAGCATGTCGCGGCGCCGGTCGGCATCGGCATCCTGGTATTCCGTCCACCAGGCGCCCAGGCCCTGGGTGTCCTCGCCGGCGGCCTCGCGCACCAGCAGGAAGTCGTAGGCAGCCCGGAAGCGGGGGTGCTCCAGCAGTCTGTCCGCACGCTTGCCGCTGCGCTTGTCCAGCCGCAGTTGCAGCTCCCAGATCTCGCGCATCGGGGTGCTGAAGCGCTTGGGAATGGCGGTGGCCTGGGTCTGGTTCTGGATGGTCTCGCCGGCCGCCTGCTGCAGGGCCTGGTAGGGCGGCTGATCGGTCTCCGCTTCCTCCTGGCGCCAGGCCTGCTGCAGCGCCGGCCACAGCAGTGCCGCATACAGGAAGTAGGGGGTTATGGGCTTGTTCTGGCGGACCCGGCGGTCGGTGCTGGCCAGTGCTTCCAGGATGACGCCGTCGGGTTCGCCTTCGGCGATGGCTCTGGCGGATTCGGGGAACAGAGGCGCGAACAGGTCAAAGCGCTTCAGCATGCCGAAGGTGGTCTCGCCCTGGCCGGCGGTGAAGAGCTTGAGCACTTCCTCGAACAGCCGCGCCGGTGGAATGTCCTCCAGCAGGTGGCTCATCTCCCGGATCGGCTGGGCGGTATCCTCGGCGATGGTGAAATCCAGCTTGGCGGCGAAACGCACTGCCCGGAGCATGCGTACCGGGTCTTCCTGGTAGCGGGTTGTCGGGTCACCGATCAGCCGCAGCTGGTGGTTGTGCAGGTCCTTCACGCCGCCGGCGTAATCGTGGACGGTGAAGTCCCGGATGTCGTAATAGAGTGCATTGACCGTGAAGTCGCGCCGCAGCGCGTCCTCTTCGCGGGTGCCGTAGACGTTGTCGCGCAGCAGCCGGCCCTGGTCGTTCACAT
Source organism: Pseudomonadota bacterium (assembly GCA_051744725.1). Lineage (GTDB taxonomy): Bacteria > Pseudomonadota > Gammaproteobacteria > Pseudomonadales > Oleiphilaceae > Halospina. The sequence continues at coordinate 11,720 of JBNJDI010000030.1, forward strand.
CCATGTGCGGGTCGTTATCCGCGTCCTTGGGCGAGCCGCGGAAGGTGGTCACTTCAATGACCTCGCGCCCGAAGAGCACATGGACCAGCTTGAAGCGCCGGCCGATCAGGCGCGAGTTGCGGAACAGCTCGTGCACCTCCTCGGGGGTGGCGCTGGTGGCGATGTCAAAATCCTTGGGGTGACCCTCCAGGAGCAGGTCACGCACGCCACCACCGACCAGATAGGCTTCGTGCCCGGAGCGGTTCAGCCGGTGCAGTACCTTCTTCGCGGATTCGCTGATGTTCTGGCGTGAGATGTTGTGTTCGTCGCGCGAAATAATGCGGGGTTCATGGGGAGCGGTCCCGTTCTGCCCGCCGAGCTGGCTCAGCCAGTTCTGTACCCGTTCCAGAAAACGTCTCGCCATGGAGTCTCTTGCTGATTCTGTCTGACCCGAAAGCGCGAGTGTAACGATTCAAGCGGGCTGGCGCGAGTCCGGAGGCCGGAATCAAAACGGGGCCGCCCGAAGGCGGCCCCGAAACAGGGTTCAGTCTGACAGTGTCTTTATTGTTATTCGGCGTGCATTGTTGTTCTTGTTGTCGCCGCTCGACTGTTTTCGACGAACGGAACGTTTTTGCAACAGAGAGCGGAATGGCCGCTAAAAAGCTCGGCTGCCAAAACACTCAGTTCGAAGGGCATTCATTATTGTTTTTCAGCCCTTGGGGCAGCTTGTTCTTGTTGTTAGGTCGCTGCCTTGTGAGTGCGCGTTCTTGTTTTTGTTGTGCGCTTCTTCTTGTTTGCAGGGGGACTAAGCAGGTGCCGTGCCAGAATGTCTTCACCTTTTTAAGACAAGGGGTTACGGAGGGGTAAGGTCTGAACAGGGGTTAATGTAACGGCGTGAATTGTTACTCACATTTTGTGGGTTGCGAGCCAGCGTTTCGGACGGTAACAGAGCGGTAACAATCGCCCGTTCCACATCAGTGGCTGGCACTGGAGCCCGGCGCGCCGGATTTCTTGCGTGGAATGCCCAGGCGCTGGCGCCGCTCCCACAGGGATTTGCGGCTGATTCCCAGTTTCTGGGCCAGCTCGGTCTCGCTCATACGGTCCTGGTTCTCAAGCACGAAGTGCTGGAAGTAGTCCTCAAGGGACAGATCGGAGGGGGCCTCCTCCTCCCGGCCACGGGGTTCCGCGGGCTGGCCGGCGCCCACCAGCCCGGTGGAGATGGTGGGCTCCTCGTCCTCGGCATCCAGATCCAGAAGCTCAGGGGTAATGACATCGCCGTCCGCCAGGATGACGGCGCGCTCGATGGCGTTCTCCATCTCGCGGACATTGCCCGGCCAGCGGTAACGCTTGATCAGCTGCATGGCTTCCGGCGAGAAGGTATAACCCCGGTGGGCCATGCGGCCGCCGATCTGTTCCAGGAAGCGTTTCGCCAGCCCCAGGATGTCCTCTTCCCGGTCGCGCAGCGGTGGCAGCCGGATCTGCATGACGTTGAGGCGGTAGAACAGGTCCTCCCTGAATTCACCCGTGCGCGTCATGGCCTTGAGGTTGCGGTGGGTGGCGGCCACCATCCGGACGTCCACCCTGCGGCTCTGGGTCGAGCCCACGCGCCGGATTTCGCCTTCCTGAAGCACGCGCAGCAGCCGGGCCTGGGCCTCGGCGGGCAGCTCGCCGATCTCATCGAGAAAGAGGGTGCCGCCGTCCGCGGCCTCGATCAGGCCGGTGCGGGCCGAGACGGCGCCGGTGAAGGCCCCTTTCTCATGGCCGAAGAGTTCGGATTCGATCAGGGCCTCGGGAATGGCGGCGCAGTTGACCGAGATGAGCTTCCAGGGCGCCCGGCGGTTCAGGTTGTGCAGGGCCTGGGCGGCGAGCTCCTTGCCGGTACCGGATTCGCCGATGATCAGCACCGTGGTGTCCGTGGGCGCCACCTTGCGGAGCAGGTGGAACACGCGCTGCATGGCCGGACAGTTGCCGAACATGAAGTGCGAGGGATCGGAATTCGGGCCATTGCCCTTCTCCGGGCCGGGCGTGCTTTCTGGCTCGGATTGCTGCGACAGGATCCGCTCCACGCATTCGAGCATTTCGCCATGGTCGAAGGGTTTGGCGATGTAGTCCACGGCGCCGAGTTTCATGGCATCCACGGCCGAGCGCAGGCTGGCGTAGCTGGTCATGATGAGTACGGGCACATCCGGTGCCCGGTGGATCAGGTCGGTCCCCGGCTCGCCCGGCAGGCGCAGATCCGTGATGATCAGATGGAAGTGGTTCAGATCGAACCGTGCCGTTGCGTCCGCAATGGATTCCGCCCCCTCGACCTCATAGCCGTTGTGGGTCAGCAGTTTTTCCAGGGCCGAGCGGATGACCGCTTCGTCCTCAACAATGAGTATGCGACTCATGATGGCTGATCCGTTGTCTCGTTCGTCGGGTGGGCTTCGGGAAAACGCAGCACGAACCGGGTTCCAAGCCCCGTCTGCGCACTGGCCGGGCTCTCGACGCTGATGGTGCCATGATGTTCCTCAACGATGCTGTAGACAAGGGAAAGCCCGAGTCCGGTGCCCCGATCCGGCCCCTTGGTGGTGTAGAAGGGGTCGAAGATGTGATCCAGATCGCTGCTGGCGATGCCCTCGCCCTCATCGGTGACGCGTACCTCCACGGTACCGTCCACCCAGCGGGTGTCTATCGGGATCTCCGTGCCTTCGGGCGCGGCGTCCCGGGCGTTGGAGAGCAGGTTGACGAAGACCTGGACCAGTCGCTGTTCGTCACCGGCGATCATCAGTTCGCTGCTGCAATGATTGCGGTAGGGGCTGGGGGATTCCCGGTCCGCCAGTGACAGCAGGTGGATGGCTTCGTCCACGCAGCGTCGGAGCCGTACCGGTGCATGGGGGTTGCCCACGCCGTCCTGGCCGGCGCGCGCAAAGTTCATCAGCGACTGCTGGATACTGGATATGCGGTTGGTCTGGCTCAGGATCTCATCCGCGGTTTCCAGCACGCCGGGTGCTTCGGTTTCCAGCTTCAGGTTCTGGGCCAGGCAGGCGATGCCTGTTACCGGATTACCCACTTCGTGGGCCACGCCGGCGGCCAGTCGCCCCACGGAGGCAAGCCGTTCGCTGTGGATCAGTTCTTCCTCCAGCCGTCGTGTCTCGGTCTGGTCCTCAACCAGGATGACGGTGCCGCCCTCCGGGTGGCCCGGGCCGGCAATGTCACTCTGGTGCAGGTTGAACCAGTGCGGTTGGCCGCCCAGATCCACCTGCCGGCGGGGCTGGTGCTGTGCCTCGCTGTGGTGAAAGCTGCCAAGCAGCGCCCGCCAGGGTTCCGGCAGCGCCTCCAGGCTGGCACCCACGGTGCGGTCCGCCGCAATGCCGGTGAGTGCTTCCATGGCGTGGTTCCACATCAGGATCTCGTGGTCGCTGCCCAGCGAGCAGGCAGCGATCGGAAGGTTCTGCAGGATCTGGCGGTAATGGCGGCGCAGGCTGTCCAGCTCGGCAGCGAGGCCGGTCAGCCGGCTCTTGTAGTCTTCCAGGGCGACTTCCACGAACTGGATATCGTGCTGCGGTTCCTGGGAACCGGTCTGGGGCTTGAAGCCGAGATGGCGCTGGACAATGTCCTGGGCAATGGCCGGCCCGAGCAGGCCCGAGAGATTGATTTCCAGCTGGTCGCGCAGCCGGCGCAGCGGGTAGGGCCTGGTCTCGGAGGCCGGCAGTTCCAGCTGGTCCAGGGCCCGCTCCACTTCACGGGTGGCCACCTCGGTGCCCAGTGGAACCGTGAGCTGGGACTTGAACTCCTCGGAGGAGGTGGCTTCCAGCTCCCGCCGTGGCGGGCGCGCCATGGCCCCGATGCTGCAGGATTCCGCGGCGCGGCTCTCACCATTGCTGGTACTGGTGATCATGGAGACCAGCGCGAACACGATGACGTTGACGCTCAGTGCCAGGAAGGCGGGTACGTGCCAGCTGTCGATCTCTGAAGGCTGCATCAGGCGGAGGCCCAGCCAGTCACCGGGTGTGATGCCAGTGGTGAACGGCATTACCAGTCCTGCGGACCAGATCAGCATGCCCGCGATGATGCCGCTGATCACACCCTTGCGGTTGCCTTCCGGCCAGTAGATGACGGCGAGGACCCCGGGCAGGAGCTGGAGCATGCCGGTCAGGGCCATCAGGCCCAGGCTGTCCAGCGCCAGATGGCGCCCGACCAGGGCATGGAAGAGCAGTGCTGCCAGGATGATCGCCAGGATCAGGAGGCGGCGCACGCTCTGTAGCCAGGTGTAGATGCTGCGGTTTTCCGGAGGTGAGTGCAGGGGCAGCACCAGGTGGTTGAGGAGCATGCCGGAAAGCGCCAGGGTCAGCACGATAGTCAGCGCACTGGCGGCGGAAAGGCCCGCCAGATAGGCGAGTATTGCCAGCAGCGGTGATTCCAGAACCAGGCCCAGGCTGACCGCGAAGAAGTCCGGGCTGCCGGGGACCTCGAGGGCGCGGGCGCTCCATAGGATGATGGGAATGGGCAGGGCCAGGAGCAGCAGGTACAGGGGCAGTCCCCAGCTGGCACGTGCCAGGGCTCGGGGGCTGGGGTTCTGGGTGAAGGTCATGTGGAACATGTGCGGCATGACCAGGGCCGCGGCAAAGGAGATCAGCAGCAGGGCACGCCAGTTGCCGTCACTGAGGCGGCGCTCCAGGGCGCTGACCTGGTGGGTCTGGCCCTGGAGCCAGGTTTCCAGGCCTGCCGGCCCGTTGAAAACGCTGAACAGCAGAATGGCGGCGATGCTGCCCAGGGCGAGCAGCTTGACCAGTGCCTCGAAGGCCATGGCCATGACCAGCCCCTCGTTGCGCTCCACGCCCTGGCTGCGGCGTGCGCCAAAGAGCGCGGTGAACACGGAGGCCAGAACCGCGAAGAGGGTCGCACTGAACCAGCGGCTGGCATCGGGCGCCAGGGTCTGGATGGCGCCCGCCATGGCCTGCATCTGGAGGCTGAGCAGGGAAAGAATGGCGACACCGGAACACAGTGTTACCAGCGTCCCCGCCCATTGGGAGCGGTACCGGAAGGTGAACAGATCCGCCAGTGAGCTCAGCTGATAGCCGCGCGCCAGTCGGAGTATCGGATGCAGCAGCACGGGTGCGAGCAGAAAGGCACCGCACAGCCCCAGGTAGTAGGCCAGGTACCCGTAGCCGAAGCTGTAGGCCATGCCGACGGCTCCGAAAACCGCCCAGGCCCCGGCATAGACGCCCAGGCTCAGCACGTAGACCAGCGGGTGATGGGTCCAGCGCCGGGGCAGCCAGTTGCGGTCCGTGGCATGGGCAATGGCGAACAGCACGGCCAGGTAGAGGGCGCTGATCAGTAGCAGCAGGGGCACGCTAAAGCTCATCGCTGTCCCTCCGGTGATCGAGCCAGAAGGCGAGGGCGATCAGGGCCAGCCAGACGCCGAACGGCTGGTACCAGGCGCTGCCGGGCGCCACCCACCAGTCCATGATGTCGGGTGAGAAGATGTAGATGGCCAGTACCAGCAGGAAGACCAGGCGATAGATGTACATGGTTACGCTCTCTGGATCCTGTCCGGGTTCCAGTGGCTGACGGCCCACGCCAGCTGGTTGTCCACGGGGGCCTCATTAAGGCTGGGGGGCGGGCGGTGACCAAGGGCCGTGAGGGCCTGGCTGATGTTCCGTGGTGCCGTGGCGGCGTCGATGGCCGAGGCGCCGGCCTGTTTGCTCAGCTTCTGACCCTTTTCGTTGCAGACCACCGGAAAGTGCAGATAGGCCGGCGCCGTTTCCTCCAGCGCCGCATAAAGGCAGAGGTGGGTTGGCGTAAGGTCGGCCAGGTCCTGCCCACGGACCACCTGGTTGATGCCCTGGGCAATGTCATCCACCACCACGGCCAGATGATAGGCGTAGAACCCTTCCTTGCGCCGCAGCACCACATCGTCTTTCTCCCGTTCCAGCCGTATGGGCTGTTCGCCAAGCACCCGGTCATACCAGTGCCCGTTATACGTTTCCACCGGAAAACGCAGGGCGAAGGGCTCTGGCTGGTGCCAGTCCGGTTGCTCGCGACAGTGCCTGGGATGCTGGCCACCATGGGCTTTGAGTTCACTGCGGGAGCAGGGACATGGGTAGAGTCTGTCGGCCTCTCGGAGGCGGGTCAGGGCGGCGTCGTAGGCCCCGCTGCGCTGGGACTGGAACCAGGGGGCTTCATCAGGGATCAGCCGGTGCGCTGTAAGGGCGTCCAGAATGCGCTGTGTGGCGCCGGGGGCCTCGCGCAGCGGGTCGATGTCCTCGATCCGGACCAGCCAGGTGCCGTCATGCGCACGGGCGTCCAGCCAGCTCGCCAGTGCCGCGACCAGCGAGCCGAAGTGGAGAGGCCCTGTGGGCGATGGGGCAAAACGGCCGCGGTAGGCCATCACAGCGCCTGGAATGGATCAGACGCCGGTCTGCTTTTCCCGGATCTCGGCCAGGGTCTTGCAGTCGATGCACAGGGTCGCGGTCGGACGCGCCTCCAGCCGGCGGATACCGATCTCCACACCGCACTGATCGCAGAAGCCGTAATCGTCCTTGTCGATCCGGTCGATCGTCTTGTCGATCTTGCGGATGAGCTTGCGCTCGCGGTCCCGGGTGCGCAGTTCCAGGCTGAATTCCTCCTCCTGGGTGGCGCGGTCGCTCGGGTCCGCGTAGTTCTCGGCGTCCTCCTGGAGATGGTGCACCGTGCGGTCCACTTCCTCCATCAGTTCCTGTTTCCAGCCGAGCAGGATCTTCCGGAAATGCTCCAGCTGCTCCTGGTTCATGTATTCTTCATCATCGCCCGGCTGGTAGGGCTTGAAGTCGGCAAAGTCGTTGTGAACAGCGGGTTCATTGTTCGACATAATGGTTACCCCTTTCGAGTCGCAGCCGGCCTGGCGCCGGCGACTGACCTTCGGCATCATTGCCGCAATTCCGGATTGGCCACGCCATCCGCTCTTTATAGAAGATGCAGGGCATGGCAGGCAAGATTGCGAAACGTAGCAGATAACTTCAGGGGGGGCTACCCATGGAATTCGATCCACCGTTGACGCCCGGAACGCTGGTGCGTCGCTATAAACGCTTTCTGGCGGATGTGAGACTGGATTCCGGGGGAACGGTGGTAGCGCACTGCCCGAACACAGGGTCCATGATGGGGTGCGATGCGCCGGGCAGCCGCGTCTGGCTGAGCCCTTCTCGCAACCCGAAGCGCAAGCTTGCCTGGACCTGGGAGCTGGTGGAGACAGGCCCCGGGGGTGAGGTCGCCTGCATCAATACCGCGCGCGCCAATACCGTGGTGGGAGAGCTCCTGAACGGGGCGCGGCCCGGGGTGCTGGCCGGCTATGACCGGGTGCGCCCGGAAGTCCGTTACGGCAGCGAGAAAAGCCGTATTGACTGGCTGCTGGAAGACAGTGGCGGTGAACGGCCTCCGGTGTGGATTGAGGTGAAGAATGTGACCCTGGCGGAAGATGGCATCGGCTATTTCCCGGACGCGGTGACCGCGCGCGGCCAGAAGCACCTGCGGGAGCTGCTGGCGCGGGTCGAGGCCGGTGACCGCGCCATGCTGCTGTTCTGTGTGAGTCATTCCGGGGCAGCGGAGGTGCGGCCGGCGGAGGCCATTGATCCGGTGTACGCTGAGCTGCTGCGTGAAGCGGTTGCGAAGGGAGTCGAGTGCCGCGCCTGGCGCATGGCCATGGGGCCGGCTGGCCTTGGCCCGGGCGCGGAAGTGCCGGTGGTGCCTGGCGCCGCCGGTGTCTAGCCCCGGGTGTTGTAGCGCATGCGGGTGCCGTGATTGAGCGACATCACGATTTCATCCGCGGCTATGGCCCTGGGAAAGAAGCAGCCCGAAATCTTGGTGTGGGCAATGCTTGCGCCTTCCATCGAGGTCTCGCTGAAATCAATGCCGCGCAGATCCGCGCCCCGGAAGTAGGCGTGTCGGAGGTCCAGATCCTTGGCGTTGAGGCCGCGCAGGTCGAGGCCACGGAAATCGCCATAGGCAAAGCTCGGGAGCTTTTCCAGCTTCTCCCGGGCCTCATTGAAGGCCTGGATGTTTTCGTCGCGCAGTGCCTGGTAGAGCGGGTCGTCGATACTGCGAGCCTGATCTTCTTCCATTGCTGTCCGTCCAGGGTTGTCCGGGCTTCTGGCCCCAGTGTAGTTGCTTCTCGGCTGCCTGCCACGTGAGTGATCAGTGGCCGCGTGGTCCGGGGTCCAGGGCCCGGATCAGTGCATCCAGGGCCCCCGGGCTCTGGGTATGGACATGGATGGTGTGGCTGCGCTCGCTTTCACCGATCGGGTCCGCATGGGCGAGCTGGTGTTCGAGCACCGCCTCGTCCGCCTCGGAGACCTCGCCACTGCGGCGCGCCCGCTCCCGGATCCGCTCACGCAGCACGGATTCCGGGGCTTCGCAGGCGATCAGCACGAAGGGGATGCCCAGTGATTCCGCCACCTCCGCCAGGCCATCCCGCTCCTCCTGGCGCAGTGCCGCCGAATCCACGATGACCGGGTAGCCCGTTGCCAGTGCCTGATGGGCCAGGGTCTGGAGCCGCTGGTAGGTCTGGCGCGTGGCGTCCTGGGTGTAGATGCCGGCATCCTGGGCGGAGTTGCTGGGATCGGTTGGCCCGAGCCCGAAAAGGCGTTTGCGTTCCACATCGGAGCGCAGCCGGATCATGCTGAATTGCTCCGCCAGTGCGGCACTGAAACGCGACTTGCCGCTGGCGGAAAAGCCGGTGGTGGCCGCCAGCCAGGGCTGGGGGATCAGGGAGTAGCGCTCGGCCAGCTCCGCGTAACGCCGGTACCGCTCAAGGTTCTGCTGTTCGGCCTCGCTGGAGTCAGCCGGGCTGAGCAGGGCGATCTTGGCGCGGACCATGGCCCGGTAGCCACTGAACAGGCGCAGCAGTGGCAGGGCGTCAAAGTCGCCACTGTGTTCCAGGTAATGGTTGAGCACCCGTGCCGACCACGCGGGATGGCCGCGGCTTTCCAGGTCCATGAGCAGGAACGCCAGGTCATTGGCGGTGTCGATCCAGCGGAATTCGGGGTTGAACTCAATGCAGTCGAACACCGTGATCCGGTTTTCAAAAAGGGCGATATTCCCCAGGTGCAGGTCGCCATGGCATTCTCGGACGCGGCCGTCGGCCAGACGCTGCTCCAGGCGTTCGCGCTGCTGCTCAAAGGTGTCGCGGATCCACTCCAGCAGGGCCTGTGCCTGCTGGCGGTCGCTGGGCTCCTGCAGGTGCTCCAGGGCGGTGGTGACGTTGTCCACCATTGCGTCCCGGAGGCCGTCGGGGTTGGCCATGGGGCTGTCCGGTGAAAGCGACGGCACTGATTCGTGGAAGCTGGCGACACGTTCTGCGAGCTCGTCCAGTTGCTCCGGTGTCAGCTCGCCCCGCTCGCTCAGTCGGTCCAGGGTCTGCTCCGGGTCGAACTGGCGCATGCGTACCGCGTACTCCATGGGCGTGCCGTCACCATTGACCACGGGGGACTCGGGGCTGCCCGTGATGGGGACAACCGCCTCGTAGACCGGTTCCGCCAGCCGTCGGTTGAGGCGCAGTTCCTCCTCACAGTAATGCCGACGGGCGCTGAGTTCGCGGAAGTCCAGGAACCCCAGATCAAGTGGCTTCTTGATCTTGTACACATAATCCCCGGTCAGCAGCACCCAGGAGATATGGGTTTCAATCAGGCGGATATCGCCGACCGTATGGGGATAGCACTCCGGGGTCTGTAAGGCACTGATCAGCCCTGATTCCATTCCACAGCTCCTGAAAGGGGATTCGCAAACATCATAACGGGGACTTCATGCTTTGAACATGAAACCGGCCATGACGTGGTGTGTGAGCGCGCTATAATCGGCGGTCATGACAAAGAGAGCAGGAAGCAAACAGGAAAAGCGCCGCGCCAGACGATTCATCGGGCTGGTCTGGCGGCTGGGGCTCGTGGGGTTGCTGGTGCTGGTGGCCTGGACCATCTACCTGGATGTCCAGGTCACCTCCCGGTTTGAGGACCATCGCTGGGAAATTCCCTCCCGGGTCTATGCGCAGCCTCTGGAGCTCTATGCGGGGGCCCCGGTTGGGGCAGAAGCGCTGACACAGGAGCTGGATGCCCTGGGCTATCAACCGGTCTCCGGTGCGCCCAGGGATGCCGGGCAGTTCCAGCGCCAGGGCGGACGCTTCCGGATCCACACCCGCGGGTTCCGCTTCCCGGATGGTAAGGAGCCGGCGCGGGAGCTGCGGGTGGCCGTTGACGACGGCACCGTCACAGGCTTCGAAGCCCCGGGCGATACAGGACTTGCCCGGCTGGAGCCCCGCCGTATTGCCAGTATCTACCCTGGCCATGGTGAGGACCGTGTGCTGGTGCAGCTTGACGACCAGCCGGAACTGTTCCGCGAGACCCTGCTGACAGTCGAGGACCGGGGCTTCCAGTCCCATTACGGAGTGGAGCCCACGGCCATCGCCCGCGCCTTCGTCGCCAACCTGCAGGCCGGGCGCGTGGTGCAGGGCGGCAGCACCCTGACCCAGCAGCTGGTCAAGAACTTCTGGCTCACCAGCGAGCAGACCTACTGGCGCAAGTTCAACGAAGCCATCATGGCGGTTCTCCTGGAGGTCCGTTACTCGAAGGAGGCGATCCTGGAGGCCTACATGAATGAGGCCTATCTGGGGCAGTCCGGAACCCGTGCCATCCACGGCTTCGGGCTGGCCAGCCGGTTCTGGTTCGCCAAACCCTTCAGTGAGCTGGAGCTCCATGAAACGGCGCTGCTGGTGGGCATGGTGCGTGGTCCCGGCTATTACAATCCGCGCACCAAGCCCGAGCAGGCACGCGCCAGGCGCAATCTGGTTCTGGACCTGCTGGCCGATCAGGGCCTGATCACCGACTCTCGCGCGGCGTCGCTCAAGAGGCGGAGTCTGGATGTGGCGGCGGCGCCGGACGAGGATACCCATCGCTACCCCGCCTTCATGGACCTGGTGCGTGAGCACCTTTCCCGGGATTACCGGGACGAGGACCTGGAAACCGCTGGTCTGCGCGTCTTCACCACCCTGAACCCGCGGCTGCAGGCGGCGGCTGGGGCCAGGGCCAGCGGCATGATGGCCGCCCTGGAGCAGGGGGAGGATACGGGGACCCTGGAAGGGGCGGTTGTGATCACCGGGCGTGAAAGCGGCGAAGTGGAGGCCCTGGTGGGCGGCCGCAACACCCGGTTCCCGGGGTTTAACAGGGCGATGAACGCCAGTCGGCCGATCGGGTCCCTGGTCAAGCCGGCAACCTACCTCACCGCCCTCGAGCAGCCGGCGCGCTACACGCTGATATCGCCGTTGAAGGATGAGCCCTTCCGCCTGGAGTTTGATAACGGTGATACCTGGTCACCGGCCAACTTCGGTGGTGAGCCCCACGGCCAGGTGCCGCTGCACAAAGCCCTGTCCCATTCCTATAACCAGGCCAGTGTCCGGCTGGGGCTGGATCTGGGCGTGCCCGCTGTGGGTGAAACCCTGCAGCGGCTGGGCATTGAAGGCGAGCCGCCGCAGTATCCCTCCATGCTCCTGGGCAGTGTCGAGATGACACCGCTGGAAGTGGCGCGGATGTACCAGACCATTGCCTCCGGTGGGTTCCGGGTGCCGTTGCGCAGTATCCGCAGTGTCACCACGCCAGAGGGCGAGGTGCTGTCCCGCTATGATCTTGATCTGGAGCAGGTGGTCGAGCCCGGGCCCATGCATCTGCTGCATTACGGCATGCAGGAGGTGATGCGCGAGGGAACGGGCAGCTCAGTGTACAATCTTATTCCGGAACGGCTGCACACGGCCGGCAAAACGGGAACCACCAACGAAGGCCGGGACAGCTGGTTTGCCGGATTCACGGGGAATCATCTGGGGGTGGTCTGGGTAGGTGGTGACGATTATGATGCCACCACGCTCACGGGCAGCTCCGGCGCGCTCCAGGTCTGGGGCCGGATCATGGCCGACAGCTCCACCAGGGCGTTCTCTCCGGTAGTGCCCGGCTCCGTGGACTACCATTGGGTGGACTCGAAGACTGGGGGGATTACCGCTGAGGGCTGCGACGGCGCACGGCGGATTCCCTTCATACAGGGCTCGGAACCCCAGGAAGAGGTGCCCTGCAGCGACGGTATGGGCAACCGCATCCAGCGGTGGTTCCAGCAGATTTTCTGACGGAGGTAGACGGGATGACCATTCACCCCTGGGTCCGGTGGGGCGGTATTGCGCTGGCGATCCTGCTGCTGGCGGGCTGTAGTGTACGGTTCCAGCCGCCGGAGGATGATTCCGGAGCCGAGGGCGAAGGGTCCAAAGTGGAGCCCATCGGCAAACGGACGGAGGATTCTGCTGAGGCGGAGGAGCCCTCCGAGGATGAACAACCCACGGTGGAACGCCAGCGTGAGAGCGGGGGCAAGGTGCCGGATGCCGCGCGTGGGCTGCTGGCCTCGGCGGATTCAGCCCTGGAGGACGGTAATGACGGGCGGGCCCTGGACCTGATCCAGAGGGCGCAGCGCATCGCGCCCGATGCCGCAGCGGTCTATTACGCGCTGGGGCGCGTGTACCGGGAAAAGGGCAACTCGGCCCGTGCCGAGCAGTTCGTGCTCAAGGGCATCAGCAAGGCGGGCAATGACCAGAAACTCCGGCAGGAGGGGTGGTCTGAACTGGCGCAGATCCGCGCCCGCATGGGAGACCAGGCGGGCGCTGAGGATGCCAGGGAGCGGGCCGGGCAGATGTAGTCCGGCCCG
>JBNJDI010000031.1:0-23492 GCA_051744725.1 Pseudomonadota bacterium
TGGCAGAACCTTGCGCCCGAATTCAATGGCCATCTGTGGCGCCTGACCCGAGACCGTGGCCAGCAGCGAGTTCTTGACGCACTCGTAGCACTTCATCTCTTCATCGACCTGGCGCTCCATGGTCTTGCTGATGGGGCCCACATACCCATAGGCCGCCCAGATACCGGTCAGCGTACCGGCCAGCGCCGCACCGATCAGACTGCCGATCTTGGAAGTCTCACCACCCAGATACCCCATGGTGATGATGATGCCGAGTATTGCGGCCACGATACCCAGCCCCGGCAGGGCATCCGCGACAGACCCGACCGCATGCGCGGGCTCCTTGAGTTCCTCCTCGCGCTTTTCAATCTCCTGGTCCATCAACCCTTCGAGCTCATGGGCGGCCATGTTGCCGGTACTCATGATCCTCAGATAATCCGTGATGAAGTGCAGCAGCTCCTCCATCTTCATGATGGCGGGATAACGGGTGAAGATCTGGCTCTCCTCCGGGTCATCCACATCCGCTTCGATGGCCATGATGCCCTGTTTCCGGGACTTGTCGAACACGTCATACATCAGGCTCAGAAGATCCATGTTGAACGCCTTGTTGAAGGGTGTCCCCATGATCAGCCTCGGCCAAGCGGCAAAGGTGGCCTTGATGGTGCTGAAGCTGTTGCCCATCAGAAAGGCGCCGAAGGCGGCCCCGAAGATGACCAGAAGCTCGGTGGGCTGCCACAGCACGGGCAGATTCCCCCCATGCAGTACATACCCGACCAGCACGCTGAACGTGACAACAACCGCGCCGATGATGATGAGCATGGGTTAGCGTGACTCCTGGCTGGACTGGTCTCAGTGCGGGATACGACCCGCCGCTAATTCTGGACCAGAGAAGCGCCCCCCGCAAATCGCCGTCCTCCGGGCAAACACCTTCCGGGCTCGTCCGTCCCCGAGGGCTCTGGTATCCTTCGCCCGAATACGCACGATACCGAGGCCCCAATGTCATCCCTTCCCATGATTCTTGAGCCGGATGCGCTGCATCAGCACCTCCACGATGAGAGCCTGCTGCTGGTGGATCTTTCCGGCCCGGAGCATTACGCGGAAGCCCATATACCGGGAGCCATCCACGTTCACCCGCGCGAAACCCGGGGCGCCGCCTCGCCCGTGCCCGGGTTGCTGCCGGAGAAGGCGGAGCTGGAGCAGCTGCTCGGGCGGATCGGGCTGACACCTGAGCATCATGTGGTTGCCTACGACGATGAGGGTGGTGGCTGGGCCGGGCGTTTCATCTGGCTGCTGGAGTCTGTGGGCCACCGCAACTGGAGCCTTCTCAATGGCGGGCGCATCGCCTGGGTTGGCGAGGGCTACCCGACCAGTACCGAGGTGCCGGAGGCGCCCGAACCCTCGCGCCCGGCCATCACCCTGGATCCGTCCACGACAGCGGATCTCGAGGAAGTGCTGGAAGCCGTCAGGGCCGGTAACACCGCCATCTGGGATGCACGTGCGCCCGCGGAATACCGCGGCGAGCGCCAGTCCGCCGCCCGCTCCGGCCACATACCGGGCGCGGTCAACCTGGAATGGACACAGATCATGGACCCGGAGCGCAACTACCGCCTGCTGCCGGAAGACCGGCTTCGGGAAACCCTGACCTTGCTCGGTATTGAGCCCTCGAAACCCGTCATCACCCACTGCCAGAGCCATCACCGTTCCGGACTCACCTACGTCGCCGCCCGCGCCCTGGGGTACCACGACGTGCGCGCCTATGCCGGCTCCTGGGCGGAATGGGGCAACCGCACGGAGACCCCCGTCGAATGATGCGTTCCCTGCTCGACAGCGGCTTCATCACCGCCCAGCACCTGACCCCGCAACACGGCCTGTCACGCCTGGCGGGGCGGGTTGCGGACTCCCGGCATCCGGCACTGCGCCGGCGCCTGATCAATGGCTTCATCCGCCGCTATGGGGTGGATATGAGCGAGGCGGCGGCGCCGGACCCGGAGGCCTACGCCAGCTTCAATGACTTCTTCACCCGGCCTCTGCGCGACGGAGCCCGCCCCATTGAAGGCGACGAGCGCACCCTGGTGTGCCCGGCGGACGGTGCCATCAGCCAGAGCGGGAGCATCAACCGGGGGCGCCTGTTCCAGGCCAAGGGCCAGAGTTTTTCCGCCGCGGAGCTGACCGCCCGGCCCGAGTCGGATCTGGCGGCCTTCGAACAGGGCCGGTTCGCCACCATCTATCTGTCGCCCAAGGACTATCACCGGGTGCACATGCCGGTGGCCGGCACCCTGGAGAAAACCACCACCATCCCCGGGCGCCTGTTCTCGGTGAACCCGGTCACCACCCGCAACGTGCCGCGGCTCTTCGCGCGCAACGAACGGCTGGTTGCCTGGTTCCGCACCGACTACGGCCCCATGGCCGTGGTGATGGTCGGCGCCATGATCGTGGCGGGCATCGAAACCGTCTGGGGAGGCCGGGTTGCGCCCGGTGTACGAAGCATCCGTCACGCCGCACACGATGGCCCCCACCTGGAACGCGGCGCCGAAATGGGCCGGTTCTACCTGGGCAGCACGGTCATACTGATGCTGCCCAGGGGCGCCTTTGAGCCGGCGGGTGAACTGAACCCGGAGCAGAGCGTTCGAATGGGCGAGGCGCTGTTCCGAGCCAGCTGACCTCCAGACTCAGAGGCGTTCGCGGGAAAAGGCCATTACCTCATCCAGGGAGGCGGCGCCGGTGCGGTGCATGAGCAGACGGTCCACTCCCATGGCCATGCCGCTGCACGGAGGCAGCCCCGCCTCCAGTGCCGCCAGCAGGTTACGGTCCGGCTCCTGTGTGGCCTGCCCCGCGGCGTGGCGGCGCGCATTATCCGCCTCGAACCGCCCGCGCTGTTCGGTGGCGTCCAGCAGTTCCTCATAGGCATTACCGATCTCGATCCCGTCCAGATAGAGCTCGAAACGGCGTGCGACCGGAATCCCGCCAACCTCGGTAACCGCCGCCAGCGCGCACTGGTCGGGCGGGTAATGCTGGACAATCAAGGGCCCCTGGCCTGACAGGGCCGGCTCCACACAGCCGCTCATCAACAGATCCAATGCCTCACCCCGGTTCAGCTGCTCCCGGGGAATACCGCTGATCACTGAGGCCCTCTCCGCCAGCTGGGTGGGCTCGTCGCGCCATGGATCCACACCGGCATGCGCCTGCATCAGCGCCCGGTATTCCGCGACGCGGGGTCGCGGGCTCTCCAGCACCTCCTGCACCAGATCCCCAACCTCCACCACGAGAGCCTCCAGGTCGAAGCCGACCCGGTACCATTCCAGCAGTGTGAACTCCGGATTGTGGCGCCGGCCCTGCTCACCCGCGCGAAAGACCGGCCCGATCTGGTAGATGGAGCCAGAGCCGGCGGCCAGCAGGCGCTTCATGAAGTACTCGGGGGAAGTCTGAAGCCAGGCTTCCAGACCATCGACGGTCACCGGCAGGCTCTCAATGGCGGGTTCGGTAACGGTATGACGGCCCAGAACCGGGGTCTGGACCTCCAGGACGCCACGTGAATCGAAGAAATCCCGCAGCGCCCGGAGCAGCTGGGCCCGGGCGCGCAGCATCGCGGGGGTCGCGCCCGGCTTCCAGCTCATCCGTTGCGAATACGGGAGACGTACTCGTTCTTGCGGGTATCGACTCGGACCACCTCACCGATTTCGATAAACAGTGGCACGTTCACCACCGCACCGGTGGACAGCGTGGCCGGCTTGGAGCCGCCCTGGGCGGTATCGCCCTTCACGCCAGGGTCCGTGTCCACCACTTCCAGGTCCACAAAGGCCGGTGGTGTGACGTTCAGGGGCGAGCCGTTGTAGAGTGTCACGCTGTAGACGTCCTGCTCCTTGAGCCATTTGGCGGCATCGCCCACGGCGCGCTCATCCGCGGCGAACTGCTCATAGGAGCCGTCGGTTTTCATGAAGTGCCAGAATTCGCCGTCACTGTAGACGTACTCCATATCGAGATCGAGCACATCCGCCGCCTCCAGGGTCTCTCCGGACTTGAAGGTGCGTTCCCAGACCCGGTTGGTCATCAGGTTGCGCAGCTTGACGCGGCTGAACGCCTGGCCCTTTCCGGGTTTGACGAACTCATTTTCAACAATCACGCAGGGGTCGCCGTCGAGCATGACTTTCAGCCCGCCGCGGAATTCGTTGGTAGAATAGGTCGCCATCGATGCCTCGCTCGAATTGCCAGTAAACTTGGGATGCCAATGATACAGTCCGGTCAAGCGCCTGTCGAAACCACAACCATCGCCAGCGACCGCCCCCGATGGCAGAAGGAGCTGGGGCAGGCGGTGACCACACCCGAGGCTCTGTGCCGTCGCCTGGCGCTGCCGGAATCCATGCTTGCCGGTATGGCACCGGGCCACCGCCAGTTTCCGGTCCGGGCCCCGGAACCCTGGCTGCAGCGGATCGAGCCCGGCAACCCGGACGACCCACTGCTGCGCCAGATCCTGCCCATGCCCGAGGAAGGCGAGGACCAGCCCGGCTATGTCAGCGACCCGCTGGAGGAAGTCAGTGGCGACAGCGCCAGTGCCGTTTCCGGGCTTGTACACAAGTACGCCTCCCGGGCCCTGCTCATGGTCACCGGCGCCTGCGCCATCAACTGCCGCTACTGCTTCCGCCGCCACTTCCCCTATGACGACCACCAGCTGGGCGGCTCCGACTGGCAGGCCGCGCTCGACCGCATCGGGGCCGACCCGGCCATCAACGAGGTGATCTTCAGCGGCGGCGACCCGCTCGCCAGCCCGGACCGGCTCCTGGCCCGGCTCGCCACGGCAGTTGCAGGCATCGACCATGTGCGCCGCCTGCGCATTCATACCCGGCTTCCCGTGGTCATCCCACAGCGGGTGAATGCCGATCTGCTGGAGTGGCTTGCTGAAACACCGCTGCAGAAGGTGATCGTGGTGCACATCAACCACCCGGCGGAAATCGACCACGACGTCCATGCCGCACTCAGGGCACTGGCAGGCACCGGCGCCACCCTGCTGAACCAGGCGGTTCTTCTGCGCCGGATCAACGACCATGCGGACACCCTGGAACAGCTCAGCGAGCGGCTGTTCGAATGTGGCGTCCTGCCCTACTACCTGCATGCGTTTGACCCCATCGCCGGCGCCGCACACTATGACCCTGGTGATGACAGGGCCCGGGAGCTGACCCGGAGCCTGCTGGAGCGGCTGCCCGGCTTTCTGGTGCCGAAGCTGGTGCGTGAAGTCCCCGGCCAGCCGGCCAAGCAGCCACTGACCCTTTAAGGCCGTTGTCAAAACAACGGCAAAACCCTGTCGCGCTTGCTATTATCCCGACCCTGGACTTGTATTGTAAGCGGACCCCCAGAAACCAGCGGTAACGATCAATGGCAGGCAAAGCAGGAAAGCCGGATCTCACGCTCCCGGAACAGAATCTCACCAGCCTCTCCTTCTGCGAGGCGTCTCCGCGCGCCTTCAGGGAATGGGTGGACCAACTGCCGATCGCCAATGTGGGTGAGTCCGCGCGCCAGCTCTACCATGCCGCCATTGAGCTCAACCAGCTCGACATCAACCCGACCCTGAGAATGAAGCTCCTGGGCCAGCTGCGCCCACAGCTGAACTTCATCTGCGATCAGCTCTCCCAGCATTTTCTGGGACGCTCCATCGCCCTGACGGAAAAGCAGCGCAAGGTCGCCAACCTGGCGCAGGCACTGCAGCGCCACCTGGCCACCGGCTACAAGATCGTCGTCAGCCAGCTGGCGGAGGCCCCCAACCCGGACAAACAGAAGATGGCCAATGCCAAGGCCTGCCACCGGGCCATCTCCAGCCTCGGCAGCACGCTGCTGCGGGCCAGCCAGCTGTACGCGCCGAGCCCAGCTGGAGCCTGGTACGAGGCCCACCAGATCTTCAGCTGGGCGCTGTCACGCCAGATCACCGGCATTGCCATCGAGGACCCCGTCAACCAGTACCACCGCCAGACCACGGTTGAGGACGCCTACAAACGCCTGCTGCTGCTCGGCTGCTGCCGACCGAACCAGCTCCGTCAGAGGGAGCTGGCGGAAGCGTACAGCCTGTTTGAGTGCTGGACCGATCATACCCGGATCCTCCAGCGCGGCATGAACGACGCGCTTTTTGTGATCAACCTCAGCCAGGATGGGCCGCCGACCTACCGCAACCTGCTCCGCACCCCGCTGACCACAGAGCACATCGGCTTCGACAGCACCGAACTTGCGGAAGGCCTGGCCGGCCTGGCGGGCAGCAGGGATGGCGCTGCCGCGACGGATGCCCCCGAACTGCCCGTGAAGGTCAGTGATGCACTGCTCATGCACCTGGGCCGGGCGCTGGGGATTCTGACCCAGCGTTCCTACAGGCGCATCGAGAGCTCCGGCATCCTGGAAATCGCGGTTGGTATGACCTCGGTACACTATTTCGCCGCCGGCCAGGTGACCTTCAACCGGTTCGTGGACAGCCAGGACGCCGAACCCGGAGAGAACGTGTTTCTGGGCGCCGCACATCGGCGCAATGACCCCTGGGCCAGCGCTTTTGATGCCGGACGCCAGGAATCCATGACCTCACCGGATGCCCCGATCAATTTCCGGGGTTCGGGAGGCGATATGGCCGGCGACAGTGAGCGCGCCTATCCGCTCTACGAAGTCAGCCTGGAGAACACCAGCCCCGGCGGCTACTGCATCAACTGGAATACGGAAATGCCGGCCAGCCTGCAGACGGGCGAGATCCTGGGGGTAAGGGAGAATCGCGACCACCCCTGGAGCGTCGCCCTGATCCGGTGGATCCGGCAGGGAGGCCAGCAGAAAGCCCAGCTTGGCATTGAACTGCTGGGCCCCGGCGCCATGCCCTGCGCACTGCGCCTCGATAACAAGAGCGGCAGCAGCAGCGAATTCCTCCGGGGTCTGCTGCTGCCCGAGCTGAGCGCCATTGGCCAGCCGGCAACCCTGCTCACACCGCGCCTGCCCTTCCAGACCGGGCACCGCATCACGCTGCTGCGCGACGGCGAGCAGGAGACAGCCCAGCTCAGCCGGCGGGTATCCGCCACCAGCAGCATCAGTCAGTTCGAGCTGCGCTTCCGTGGCCCCTCGGGCAAAGGCCGGTCCGGCGCCAGTGACGACGATGACTTTGCTTCACTCTGGCAATCGCTGTAAAACTGTGGCCTGCAATCAATTCAGGGAGTTCGCGCGGCATCATGGCCCAGAAGACTGAAACCATCCATCTACTGCTCCTTGACCCATCCCAGAACGATGCGGAGCAGGTTGTGAGCCTGTTGCGCAACGCAGGGCGTGCAACACGGGCCCATCGGGTCACGTCGCCGGAAGACCTGCAGGAAGCCCTCGGTAGCGGCACCTGGGATCTGATGCTCATCAGGGATGCGGAGCAGGAACCCTCGCCGGAGGAAGCGCTCGACCAGATCCGGCGCCAGGATCGGGACCTGCCCGCCATCCTCATGACCGCGGGCGAGGACGGGGAACGCCGCAGCGCCATCATGGAGCGCGGCGCCCAGGATGCGGTGTCCTTCGACAACAGCACCCTGCTGCGCCAGGTCATCGACCGGGAGCTGGCCAACCTGGGTGAACGCCGGGAGCGCCGCGCCCTCTCCGGCCACCTGCGGGATGCGGAACAGCGCTGCCATCTGCTGCTGGAAAGCTCCAAGGACGCCATTGCCTACATCAATGACGGCCTGCATGTGTACGCCAACCAGTCCTACCTGGAGCTGCTGGGCTATGAGGACCCCGACGACCTGCTGGCCCTGCCGGTGCTGGACACCCTTGAAGACGGCAGCCAGCAGCACTTCAAGGAGGCCATGAAGCAGTTCCGGGAGGGTGAGGAGCCACAGGAGCCGCTGACCGTCACCATCGAGCGCCCCGACGGTGAAACCATCGAGGTCACGGCCGAACTCTCCGCGGCCACCTATGACGGCGAGCCCTGCATCCAGATCGTGGCCCGCCCCGTCGAGGACAGTGCCGAACTGGCTGAAAAACTGCGAGAGATCAGCAGCAAAGACGTGCTCACCGGGCTCTACAACCGGCACCACCTCATGGACATCCTGACCCAGACCATTGCCCGAGTGCAGAAGGACAGTTCGGATGCGGCGCTGGCCTACATCGCCCTGGATGAGTTCGTGCACAAGAAAACCCAGATCGGTATCTCCGGAGCGGACCTGGTGATCGGTGACATGGCCGGCCTGATCGCCGCCTGCGCGAGAGAGAACCAGGCGGTGGCGCGACTCAGTGACGACGCCTTCTGCATCCTTGGCCCCTGGGACACGGTTGAGAGCATGAAGGAGGTCGCCGAAACGCTCCGTAAGCGTGTTGAGGATCACCTGTTCGACGTTTCCGGCCGCACCCTGCAGCTGACGGTCAGCATCGGTATTGCCGCGATCACCGAGAACGCCCCGCAGGCGGAGGACCTGGTCGGACGCGCTCATACCGCGGCGGACGAACTCCGCCAGCAGGAGGGCCACGAGAGTGGCAATGGCATCAACATCCACGAACCCCAGCTGCAGACCCAGGACAGCCCGGACAGCACCGCCGACGCCATCCAGCAGGCACTGGACAATGACCAGTTCCGGCT
The DNA here is from genome assembly GCA_051744725.1 of Pseudomonadota bacterium. GTDB lineage: Bacteria > Pseudomonadota > Gammaproteobacteria > Pseudomonadales > Oleiphilaceae > Halospina. The sequence continues at coordinate 8,546 of JBNJDI010000031.1, forward strand.
CCTGTTCCAGCCCATCATCAACCTGCGCGGCGAAGGCGAGGAACACTACGAAGCCTTCCTGCGGATGCTGGACGAGGACGGCAGGGAGGTTTCCCCCTACGATTTCCTGCCACCGGGCGGGCCCGTGAACACGGCCGCCAAGATCGACCGCTGGGTGGTTCTGCAGACCATCAAGCAGCTGGCGAGCCACCGCTCCAAGGGGCACGAGACCCGGCTGTTCCTGAACGTGACCGCGGAAACCATCCAGGACCAGACCTTCCCGTCATGGCTGGGCGTGGCCCTGAAGGCGGCAAGGCTGCCGGGCAATTCCCTGGTCTTCCAGATCGCCGAGCGCGATGCCACCACCTACCTCAAGCAGGCAAGGGATTTCTGCAATGCGCTGCGTGAACTCCACTGCTCCCTGTCCATCACCCACTTCGGGGGTGCGCTGAACCCGTTCAACACCCTCAAGCACCTGGACGTGGACTACGTGAAGCTGGACGGTTCCTACACCGATGAAATCCAGAAAAACGAGGAATCACGCCAGACGGTGAAGGAAATGATCCAGAGCCTGCATCAGCAGGGCCGGCTGACGGTCATGCCGCTGGTCGAGAGCGCCTCCGTGCTGGCCACCATCTGGCAGGCCGGCGTCAACTACATCCAGGGGTACTACCTGCAGGCGCCGACGCCGGACATGAATTACGACTTCGGAGAGGGGGACTGAGAAGCGCGAAAAGGCGCTTCTACTGGTCCCGGTTCATGGCCACCAGATCCGGGGCACGGTCCGATTCCCGGTATCCGAGCAGATACAGGATCGCATCCAGGCCCAGGGTGGAAATGGAGTGGCGGGCGGATTCCTTCACCAGTGGCTTGGCACGGAAGGCCACGCCCAGTCCGGCCTTGCTCAGCATGGGCAGGTCGTTGGCGCCATCACCCACGGCAATCACCTGCTCCAGGCGGATGCGTTCCTCGTCCGCGATCTGCTCCAGAAGTTCCGCCTTGCGCTGACCATCCACGATCCGCCCGGGGACCTCCCCGGTCACCCGGCCATCCCGGATCTCGAGGTCATTGGCGTAGACGTAGTCGATATTGAGACGCTGCTGCAGGTGCCGCGCGAAATAGGTGAAGCCACCCGAGAGGATGGCGGTGCGGTAGCCGAGGTTACGCAGTGTGGTGATCAGCCGTTCGGCGCCCTCGGTCAGTTTCAGCCGCTCCGCCACGCGCTCGAGCACGGATTCCTCCATCCCCTCCAGCAGCGCCACCCGCTCCCGGAAGCTCTGGCTGAAGTCCAGCTCCCCCTTCATGGCCCTTTCGGTGATCTCGGCCACTTTGTGGCCCACGCCCGCCTCGGCGGCCAGCTCGTCGATCACCTCCGCCTCGATCAGGGTCGAATCCATATCGAACACCACAAGCCGGCGGTTGCGGCGGTAGATGGAGTCCTCCTGGAAGGCGATGTCCACGTTCAGGTCCGTGGCGATGTGCAGAAAGTCCGAGCGCAGCGCCTCCAGATCCTGGGGTGTACCCCGCACGGAGAATTCCACGCAGGCGATGCGGTCGCTGCGCTCCAGGCTGGTGCGCCCGGAAAGACGGGCGATGTTGTCGATATTGAGCCCGTGCTGCGCGGTGATGCTGGAAACCCGGGCGATCTGATCGGCGGTGATGTCCCGCGCCATCAGGGTGACCACATAGCGGCCGCGGCCCTTGCCCTGAACCCACTCCCCGTAGGCCTCCTCGGTGATGGGCTCGAAGCGCACCTGCAGGTCCAGTTCATGGATACGGAACAGCAGCTCCTTGAACACCTGCGGGGCGTTGTTCTCCTCGGGAATCTCCGCGAGGATGCCCCAGGTCAGGTGGTCGTGGATCACCGCCTGGCCGATGTCCAGTATGCGCACATCAAAGCGCGCCATGATGCCGGTGATCTCGGACGTAAGGCCGGGCTTGTCACGCCCGGAGACATTGATCAGTACCAGTTCACTCATCCGCTGAAGACGCCTCCCCGGCGTTGTCGTGTTCAATCACTTCCATACGGTCAACCCGCTGGAGCCCGCGCGGCAGCTTGTGGCCGCGCCGGCCACGTTCGCCCCGGTAGTGGTCGAGATCGCTGAAGCGCAGCGTCAGGTGGCGCTTGCCGGCGTGCAGCACCAGCTGGTCCCGCTCCGAGAAGGTGGTGACCGCCACCATGGATTCCTCGCCGCTTTTCACCCGTGCCGGTGGAATACCGAGCATCTTGTTGCCCTTGCCCTTGGCCAGTTCCGGCAGCTCGCTGAGCGGGAAGATCAGCATCCGCCCCTCGCTGGAGACCGCCGCCAGCCAGACGCTGTCGCCCTCGCGCACGCGCTGCGGCGGCAGTATGCTGGCGCCCTGGGGCACATTGAGCACGGCCTTGCCGTTACGGTTGCGGCTGACCAGTGAGGCCAGCGGCGTCACAAACCCGTAGCCGGCCGTGGTGCTGAGCAGCACCCGCCCCTCGCCGGCCATCATGAGCCCGGCAAAGCCGGCGCCCGTGGGCGGGTTGATGCGGGTGGTCAGCGGCTCGCCCTGGCCCCGTGCCGAGGGCAGCGTGTGCGTATTGAGCGCGTAGCTGCGCCCGGTGGTATCGAGCACCAGCGCCTGCTGGTTGTTGCGCCCGCGTGCCGCCAGGGCGAAGCGGTCGCCGGCCTTGTAGCTGAACCCGGTAGGGTCCACATCATGCCCCTTGGCTGCCCGGATCCATCCCTTCTCGGAAAGCACCACGGTCACGGGATCCCCGGAGACCAGGTCCGTCTCGCTGAAGGCCTTCGCCTCGCCCTTCGCCTCGATGGGACTGCGCCGGTCGTCGCCGAAGGCCTCGGCATCGGCCTCGAGTTCGGACTTGATCAGCTCGCGCATGCGGTCCTCGGAACCCAGGGTGGCCTGGAGGCTGTCACGCTCCTCCTTCAGCTCATCCTGTTCGCCACGGATCTTCATCTCCTCGAGCTTGGCGAGATTGCGCAGCTTGAGTTCCAGAATGGCCTCGGCCTGTTCGTCCGAGAGCCCGAAGCGGTCCATCAGAACCGGCTTGGGCTTGTCCTCGTCGCGGATGATCTGGATCACCTCATCGATGTTGAGGTAGGCAACCAGCAGCCCCTCCAGGATGTGCAGGCGGGCGGTCACCTTGCCCAGGCGGTGCTCAAGACGGCGGCGCACGGTCTCGTGCCGGTACTCCAGCCACTCGGACAGCAGCCCGCGTACATCCTTGACCCGGGGGCGCCCGTCCAGGCCGATGACGTTGAGGTTCATGCGGTAGTTCTTTTCCAGGTCCGTGCTGGCGAACAGGTGCTCCATGAGCCCGTCCGTGTCCACCCGGTTGGAGCGCGGCGAGATCACCAGCCGCACCGGGTTCTCATGGTCGGACTCGTCGCGCAGATCGGTGACCATGGGCAGCTTGCGCTGCTGCATCTGCTGCGCGATCTGCTCCATGATCCGGTTGCCGGACACCTGGTGCGGCATGGCCGTAATCACGATGTCACCGCCCTCGATCTGCCAGCGGGCGCGCATGCGCAGGGTGCCGCGCCCGGTGCGGTAGAGCTGGCGCAGGTCCTCCCGCGAGGACACGATGGCGGCGCCCGCCGGGAAGTCCGGCCCCTGGATGTGCTCACAGAGGGTGTCCACATCGGATGCCGGCTCATCCAGCAACCGGATGCAGGCGGCGGCCACCTCGCGCAGGTTGTGTGGCGGAATGTCCGTGGCCATGCCCACGGCAATGCCGGTGGTGCCGTTGAGCAGCACGTGCGGCACCCGCGCCGGCAGGGTGGCGGGCTCATTCAGGGTGCCGTCAAAGTTCGGCTGCCAGTCGACCGTGCCCTGGCCCAGCTCGCTCAGCAGCACCTCGGAGAACTTCGCCAGCCGCGCCTCGGTGTAGCGCATGGCGGCGAACGACTTGGGGTCGTCCTGGCTGCCCCAGTTGCCCTGGCCGTCCACCAGCGGGTAGCGGTACGAAAAGGGCTGGGCCATGAGCACCATGGCCTCGTAGCAGGCCGAGTCACCATGGGGATGGAACTTACCCAGCACATCGCCCACGGTGCGTGCGGATTTCTTGTACTTGGCAGTGGCGGAGAGGCCCAGCTCGGACATGGCGTAGACGATCCGACGCTGGACAGGCTTGAGGCCATCACCGATGTGCGGCAGGGCGCGATCGAGAATGACGTACATGGAATAGTCCAGATACGCCTTCTCCGTATAATCCCGCAGCGCGACGCGTTCATAGCCCTCGTCGGTGGTCTCGAATTCCGGCATAGGCCCTCTGTGTTCCGTCATGGGTGGGTGCCCCTTTCGGGCAAAGCGCCATTATAGGGAGGCTTGCTCTGGACTCCAAACCGGCGGTAGTGGATTTCCCGAATAGTGGATATCGAGCACCGGGGGCTAACGTGAATCCACCTTCAGCGACGATCCTGATATAACGGTGGAACCGGTACCCCTTATGGCATCGAGTCGAATACGCGCCGCGCGCCGGGCTGCGGCCCAGGGACTCATGGTGGGCGTTGTCACCTTCGTGCTGATCATTGTAGTGGAATACATGTGGGCCGGCGCTCTGGTGGATCTGCGCCTGTACGGGCTCACCAGTCTGGGCGTCAGCGTGCTGGTATTCCTGAATCTGTTCTGGACCCGACACCAGCGGCGCCCCCGCAACGAGGGCGCCACCGATGAGCGGTCACGCCGCCGTCACTGACGTATGCCTTCCACGGAAAGCATCAGGGTCACTTCCTCCGCTTCCGGTCCCAGATCATAGTCGATCCCGTAATTCTCCAGCGTCAGGGTCGTTGTGCCCTCAAAGCCCATGCGGTAATCGCCCCACGGATCCTCACCGTGATTGATCAGATCCATCTCCAGCTCGATCTCACGGGTGACCCCGCGCAGCGTCAGATCACCGGTAACGGTGGCGGTATCCTCTCCCTCCATCTCAACGGATGTGCTCTCGAAGCTGGCCTCCGGGTACTCGCTCACATACAGGAAGTCCTCTTCCCGCAGGTGCTTGTCACGCTCAGAGTGGTTCGAGTCCACGCTGCTGGTGTCGACGGTGACCTGAACGGAGGAGTCCTCCGGGTTGTCCGCGTCGTATTCAAAGCTGCCATCAAAATCATTGAAGCGCCCGTAGAGGGTGCTGAAACCAAGATGGCTGATGCGGAACTGGATGAACTGGTGCTGGCCTTCGCGATCGAATTCATAGGTGCCACTGGGGTCGGCGGCCAGTGCCTGGCCGGCACCGAACATCGCTACGGTCACAGCCGATGCAAGGAAGCTGCGGGTCATGGTTGTCCCATTCATGGTGTTCTCCTTCTGTGTGGTGTTTACTGCCTGTCCGGGGATCGCGACTGGCGCAGCTTCATGCACAGCATCCGCCGCAGCGTGTCGTCACGATCCCAGAAATGGTGTTTCAGGGCGGCCAGCCCGTGCAGGCCGGCAAGGATGACCAGGGTCCAGCCAAGCCAGCGGTGCCAGTCGCCGGCCAGATCCTCCATGCCCTGCACATTGCCGGTGAGTGCGGGCACGCTGAACCAGTCAAAGACGGCCACCTCGCGCCCATCGGCGCTGGAGATCAGATAGCCACTGACCACCATGGCCAGCATCAGCCCATACAGCAGCCAGTGCACGGCATGGGCGCTGAGATGCTCGAACCTCGTGTGTTCGGGAACCGGTGCGGGAGGGGGTGAGACGAACCGCCACAGCAGCCGCAGCACCAGAGCCGCGCCCAGCAGCAGGCCAACGCTGCGGTGCCAGTCCGGCAGCACATTGCGCAGTGGATCCATGTACCCGAGATCCACCATGTAGAGTCCAGCCGCGAAAAGCCCGATGACGGCCACCGCCATCAGCCAGTGCAGACCGACGCTGACAATCCCCCAACGCGACCGTGTGTTGCGCCACTTCATCGCTCCCTGCCTCCTCGAACGTGGAGTGTTTCCAGCCTAGCCCCTGCCTGCGGCTGGCGAAACCGGAAAGTTCTGTCACTGACCTTCAGAAAATCTGACCATCCCCGGGGTTTTAACGTTGTTTGATGCCGGGGGATGTCATTAGGTTGATGAAATTGGCACAATCCGTTATGCCTGTCTGGAAGAGGGCCGTAAAGCGGGACGTCATTCATAGTGCAGTCAGGGCCATGCCACCACTCGACCAGAGCAGTTCAGTGAGCGATCTTGAGCGTGTCAACGCCCTGCTGTCTCCGACAGCTGATGAGCATTGCTGGTATGGGCGCTATGAGGGACTGGTACTGCGCACCGCGCTTCAGCCCATCTTCAGCATCTCGCACAAGCGCATTGTCGGTTATGAAGCCCTGATCCGCGCCTTCGACAACGACGCGGCGCCAGTGCTGCCCCCCCAGCTGTTCGAGCTCGCCGAGGATCACCCCTCAAACCTGCTCCTGGACCGCCTGTGCCGCGCACTGCACGTGCGTAACTTCCAGAGCGTCGCGGATGAGATCAACTGGCTCTTTCTCAACGTCTCACCGCAGTGCATGGCCAGCGGCATGCAATCGGATGCTTTCTTCGGCAGACTCCTGCAGAATTCAGGCTTCCCGGCCCACCGCGTGGTGGTGGAGATCGTCGAGAAGCCCAGTGACGACCCGGCCCTTCTGCGCCGCACCGTGGAATACTACCGCTCGCTGGGCTGCCTCACGGCCATTGATGATTTCGGGGCCGGCCACTCGAACTTCGAGCGCATCTGGAACCTGCGTCCGGACATCGTCAAGCTGGACCGCCAGATGCTCGCGCGGGCGACTGAGGACAAGCGCACGCGACAGATCCTCAAGGGCATTGTCTCACTGCTCCACGAGTCCGGCTGCCTGGTGCTGATGGAAGGTGTGGAGTCCCGTAACCAGGCGCTCATCGCCGTGGACGCGGGCGTGGATTTCGTCCAGGGTTTCTATTTCCAGCGACCGACCACCGAGCTGGGCAGCGCCGTTCGCAGCGCTGCTGATTTTGATACACTGCTCGAGGAATACAAACAGGACAAACAGCAGCAGTCCGACCCGACACACACGATCAGCAGCTTTTTCAGCCATCGCTTTGAACGGGTGATCAGCGCGCTACAGGCCGGCAGCGGGTTTGAGCAGGCCTGTGACGCACTGGTCAATCACCACACCGTCTCGCGCTGCTACCTCATCGGTGACGACGGTGTGCAGGTCAACGACAGCCTGCTGTCCCCGGAAAGCGCCCACCGCCTGGATCCGCGCTTCCGGCCACTGGAGAATACCGTCCAGGCGGACTGGTACCGACAGCACTACCTGCGCCGCGCCCTGCGCTACCCCGGAGAGCTCCAGATCACCCGGCCCTATCTTTCGGCAACCGGCGCACACATGTGCATAACCCTGTCCCGTGCGTTCGTCTACGGAGACCGCAAGCTGGTACTGTGCTGCGACATTCTTACCGGTGAACAGCCCGGAGCATGAGTATTGCCGGGGTCAAATCAACCAGTGACAGCGATTCCCCGTAACGCGAACACGTGTTAGCTTTACGCTTTCACACATGCAGTCAAAGTGTGGGAACAGAGTATCAAGCAATCCGCACCAGAGTCTGTTACCGTAACAACTGTAATGCTCAGGAGATCGCCATGACAGTGGCCCAATTTGACAAAGCCGACCTGGAACGCTGCGGAAGAGGCGAACTCTTCGAAGGCGACATGCGGCTGCCCGTTGACCAGATGCTGATGCTGGACCGGATTCCCCACATCAGCGATGAAGGCGGCGAGTACGGCAAGGGCCAGTTGATCGCGGAGCTGGATATTGATCCCGATCTCTGGTTCTTCGACTGCCACTTCAAGGGCGATCCCGTCATGCCCGGCTGCCTGGGCCTTGATGCGCTGTGGCAGCTGACCGGTTTCTACCTGGCCTGGACAGGCGGCCAGGGCCGCGGGCGGGCACTGGGTTGTGGTGAAGTGAAATTCACCGGCCAGGTGCTTCCCTCAAACAAGCTGGTGCGCTACCAGCTCGACATCAAACGCATCGTCCGGCGTGGTGTTACCATGGGCATTGCCGACGGGGTCGTCTCAGTGGATGGGCGCCCCATCTACCACGCGAAGGACCTGCGCGTCGGGCTCTTCACATCCACGGAAAACTTCTGAGGCAGAGACTAGCAATGAGACGTGTCGTGATTACCGGGATGGGGGTCATCTCCAGCCTGGGCAACAACCAGCGGGAGGTCACCGACTCCCTGCGCCAGGTCCGCTCGGGCATCGAGCTCAGCGAAGAGGCCCGTGATAACGGGCTCCGCAGCCATGTCTGGGGCGGCATCCACATCGACCCGAAGGAACACATTGACCGTAAGCTCTACCGGTTCATGTGTCCTGCCTCCGCCTACGCCTATATGGCGATGCAGGAAGCCGTGGAGCAGTCCGGCCTGACGGACAAGGAAATCAAGGCGGACACCACGGGCCTGATCATGGGCACCGGTGGCGCCTCCACCGTGGAACTCATGGATTCCATCGATACCCACCGCGAGAAAGGCATCCGGCGGGTTGGCCCCTACCGCGTCCCCCGGACCATGGGCTCGGCGATCAATGCCAACCTGGCGACCGCCTATGGCATCCGGGGCGTGAACTACGGCATCACCTCCGCCTGTGCCACCAGTGCCCACTGCATCGGCCACGCCGCCGACCTGATCGCACTCGGGCGCCAGGACGTGATGTTCGCCGGCGGTGGCGAGGACCTGCACTGGACCCTGACGCTGCTGTTCGACGCCATGGGCGCGCTGTCCACCAAGTACAACGACACACCCGAGAAGGCCTCCCGCACCTATGACGCGGACCGGGACGGTTTTGTCATCGCCGGCGGCGGCGGTGTGCTTGCGCTTGAGTCACTGGAGCATGCCCAGGCGCGCGGCGCCAACATCCTTGGGGAACTGGTCGGCTTCGGGGCAACGTCCGACGGCGCTGATATGGTGGCGCCATCGGGTGAAGGCGCCGTCCGGTGCATGCAGCAATCACTGAAGGGCATCGATGAGCCGCTGAGCTACATCAACACCCATGGCACCAGCACGCCCATGGGCGACGTCGTGGAGCTGCAGGCCATTCACAAGGTCACGGGCGATGCCATGCCCCCGACCAGCTCCACCAAGCCGCTGACCGGGCACTCACTGGGCGCAGCCGGGGTACACGAGGCGGTCTATACGCTGATCATGCAGCGCGAGGGCTTCATCACGCCGTCCGCCAACATCGAGAACCTCGATGAGGGCGCCGAGGGCTATCCGATCCTGCGTGAGCTGAAGGAAAATGTGGACCTGCCGCTGGTCATGAGCAACAGCTTTGGCTTCGGCGGCACCAACGCCACCCTGGTCTTCCGTCGCTTCGACGGCTGATCTTACGCCAGAAGCGGGTCGGGGCAGGAGCTAGTTTCGGAAAAATCGGTCAATCGTGATCATTTGGAGTGCATTCCGATGATCCAGCAGCCGCGCAAGCTGTTTGCATATACAGCATTTCAGGTTATGCTTTGGGTGTACGGCTAGTTCAGCCGGAAACCACGCTGCTGGAGATGACAGCTCTGCCCGAGCCTCTTAGCGATCCGGGCAACCAACATCAACGAATGCAGAAGAAAGTACTGAACCAGATGATCAGTTTTGGGTAGGTCTTTCAGAACGGTCAGCCCACGACCTCGGCCTCGTTGCCGTGTTCTTCCAGCCAAGTGCGCCGGTCCGCGGCGCGCTTCTTGCCCAGCAGCATATCCATCCGGTCGTCCGTGCCATCGTCCGGGCTCAGTGAGAGCTGGACCAGGCGGCGTGTGTCCGGTGCCATGGTGGTCTCACGCAGCTGCAGCGGGTTCATCTCACCCAGGCCCTTGAAGCGCTGGGTCTGAATCTTCCCCTTGCGCTTTTCCGCCGCGAGTCGGTCGATGATGCCCTGCTTCTCGTGCTCGTCCAGGGCGTAGAACGTCTCCTTGCCCAGATCGATACGGTACAGCGGCGGCATGGCCATGAAGATGTGCCCGGACTCCACGAGGGGCCGGAAGTGTTTGACGAAGAGGGCACACAGCAGTGTGGCGATGTGCATGCCGTCCGAGTCCGCATCCGCCAGGATGCAGACCCGGTTGTAGCGCAGGCCGGCCAGGTCCCCGGAGCCGGGATCCACGCCAATGGCCACGGCGATGTCGTGCACCTCCTGGGAACTGAAGATTTCCCCGGAGTCCACTTCCCAGGTGTTGAGGATCTTGCCGCGCAGTGGCATGACCGCCTGGTATTCGCGGTCCCGCGCCTGCTTGGCGGAACCACCGGCGGAGTCGCCCTCCACCAGGAACAGCTCCGACTGGGCCGGGTCCGTTCCCGTACAGTCCGCCAGCTTGCCCGGCAACGCCGGACCGGAAGTAATCTTCTTGCGCTGGACCTTGCGTGAAGCCTTGAGCCGGCGCTGGGCATTGCCGATCACGAACTCCGCCAGCGCCTCGGCAATGTCGGTGTGCTGGTTCAGCCAGAGGCTGAAGGCATCCTTGACCACGCCGGAGATGAAACTGGCCGCCTCCCGCGAGGACAGGCGCTCCTTGGTCTGGCCGGAGAACTGCGGCTCCTGCATCTTGAACGACAGCACATAGCTGCAGCGCTCCCAGATGTCATCGGGCGTGAGCTTGACCCCGCGCGGCAGCAGATTGTGCAGTTCACAGAACTCACGCAGCGCCTCCAGAAGCCCGGTCCGCAGCCCGTTCACATGGGTGCCGCCCTGGGTGGTGGGAATCAGGTTCACGTAGCTCTCGGCCACCACATCGGTGTCCTCGGGCAGCCACTGAAGCGCCCAGCTCACCATCTCGGTGTTACCGCTGATCTCACCGGTGAACGGCTCCCGGGGCAGGCATTCCCGGTCCGCGAGGGCGGTTTTCAGGTAATCGGTCAGCCCGTCCTCGTAATACCATTCATCCTTCTCGCCGGTTTCCTCCTGCAGCAGGGTTACCGTCAGGCCGGGGCACAGTACGGCCTTGGCGCGGAGATTGTGGCGCAGGCGGGGAATCGAGAATTTCGGGCTCTCGAAGTAATCCGGGTCCGGCAGGAAGCTCAGGGTGGTGCCGGTATTGCGCTTGCCCACGGTATCGATGACATTCAGGTCCTCGACCTTGTGACCATGCTCGAAACGGATCCGGTGCAGCTTGCCGTCCCGCCGGATCAGCACCTCCAGCTCCATGGAGAGGCCGTTGACCACGGAAACACCCACCCCGTGCAGCCCCCCGGAGTACTGGTAGTTGGCCTTGTTGAACTTGCCCCCGGCATGCAGCCGGGTCATGATCAGCTCCACCCCCGGAATGCCCTCTTCCTGATGGGCATCAACCGGCATGCCACGGCCATCATCGGTCACCGACAGACGGCCATCGGCATGCAGAACCACGTCTATCCGCTTCGCATGGCCACCCAGCGCCTCGTCCACGCTGTTGTCGATGACCTCCTGGGCCAGATGGTTGGGGCGGGAGGTGTCGGTGTACATGCCCGGGCGCTTGCGCACCGGATCCAGCCCTTTCAGGACTTCAATGGAATCGGCGTTGTAATCACTGCGTTGGCTCATGGGCTCGGCTGTCCATCAACGGGAGTTGAGGCGGCGGCCAGCAGGCCGCCGATTTCGGTGCGAACGTAACGGTACCAGAGAACAGGCAGGGATTCAGCGGTCTGTGGGCGCCTCAAGGCTGAGGGGGAAGCCTTCGGCATCCATCCGGACGGACAGGCTCGACCAGCCTTCCTCGGGGATGGCCAGCGCCACACAGGGCGTGGTGATCACCTGGGCCATCATGGAACCACTGTCCGGCTCGGTGGCGCTGAGGGACAGCTCCAGACTTCCGTCCACCTTCTGCGCCTGATGCAGCTCCCCGCCATAACCCGGCGTGGGCCGCTGCCCCAGGTACACCACAAGCACGTCGTGGCCAGCCTCAAGGGCCCCCTCACCGGCGGGCAGCAGACCATCCACCTGCGAAAAGTCGGACATCGACTGCACCAGGGAAAGACCGGGATTCTCGCGGTTGCAGTGATCGGCCTGCCCGACCACCTCGACCCCGGAAAGGGGTTCCATCTCCGCCTGCCCCGCCTGGCACCCGACCAGTAGCGGCGCCAGCAGTCCGATACCCAGCGTACGAAGACTCACAATCGGCATAATCCTCTTCCCGGCAGCTTATTGGTCATTGGCTCGACGGTAGCCGGGATCCGCCTGAGTATCAACCGGGCGGGTGAAGGCGGTTTCAAGTGTCACGTCCAGATCCATGGTCCGGGTAACCTCGATCTTCCTGAGCCGCCCCTCTGAAAGGTATTCAGCACAGGCCTCTCCCGGGCCGCAGAAGGCGCCATCGTTGTCCATGTCCGTGCCGGCTTTCAGGTAATAGCTACCAGGTTCAATCTCCGAGGTGTCAAATTCAAACGAATAGCGCCCGTCACGCGCTTCCACCAGTTCCTGGACCACTTCCAGGTCCTCATTGCTGTCATCAACCGGTATCAGCTGGACGAAGTGCGCACCGGCATTGCGGTTGCCATCTTCCCCTTCCAGGGTCGCGGTCACGGGAAGGCTGAACCCACGATCCGAGCCATCAGCGCTATAGCTGACCTCGACGGTGGACCGGTAAAAGATGCCGGGACTCATTTCACTGGTATCAAGCGCGACACGGAAGCGGCGCCCTTCCAGCTCCGTGACCTCCAGCCACTCCGCTGACCCTGTGACATCCGGCCCACTCAGCGAAACACTGTCACTGCCGATCTCGCTGAATCGTACCTCGGTGTCCGGAGTATCATCACCCAGCTCGAAGACTTCCCGGTCCGGGGCCAGAGCCGCGTAACCCGCCCAGTCCCGGGAAGCCGCGGCTTCCGCATCAATCCGCCCCCTGCCGGTTTCGATGCCAAACCCATCGGGCGCCCTGTCCGTCACGATCTCACCCTCCCGGATGAGTGCTCGGGCCACCGCCGGTGACAGATCCTCATTGCTCTGGCGCAGCATCGCCATCACACCGCTGACGTGGGGCGCCGCCATGGACGTACCCTGGAGCCCACGGGTACCGCCAGGGACGGTGCTGTGCACGAATCCCTGACTGTTGTTACCACAGTCATTCAAAAGGCCGCCTCCCGGTGCCACCAGATCAAGCCAGACCCCGAAATTGGAGAAACTGGAACGTGCGCCGGTGCAGTCCACACTCCCCACGGCCAGAACCGACGAATAGGCGGCCGGGAAGAAGCGCCGGTCATCGCCGGCGTTGCCGGAGGCCGCGACGACGATCACACCCGCCGCCTCGGCGTCAGCAATGGCATCCGCAAGGCTCGGGTTGTTCGTCTGGCTGCCGAGGCTGAGGTTGATCAGGTCCGCTCTTGGCTGTCCGCCTTCGTTGACCACCCAGCGGATCCCCTCAATGACGTCCGCGACACTGCCCTCGTCACTGCCGAGCACACGAACGGGGACGAGATCCGCAGCATGGGCAACTCCTGTCACTTTGCCGTCGGAATCACTCGCATCCGCTCCAAGTGTGCCGGCAACATGTGTACCGTGCTTACTGTCGCTCTCATCCAAGGGAAAGCTGTCACCGTCAACCGCGTCATAACATCCCGGAAACGAATTGCAGTCGATGTTGGGCGCCAGCTCAGGGTGCCAATCACTATTACGCCGGCTTACCCCTGTATCCAGCACAGCCGCCCGGACACCAGACCCATCACGCTTGTCCCAGGCTCCCTGACCTCCGTCCGACCGCTCCTCCAGATTTATGAGATCGTAATGCCACTCCTGTTTCTCGTATTCGGTCTGATCAGTCGGTGTGAGCGCCCTCACCCTGTGATTGGGTGAAGCGGAGGCTACGCCGGGTGCCTTTTCAAGCTCCCGAATCCACTCCAGGGTGCGCGCAACGGATTCTGAGCGGGAGACATTCGCAGACAGCACGGCTTCACGCTCGCGCGGCATACGCACATGGTGCTGGCCACCACCGAGGGCCCGCTGCTGCCCTGCCATAGACATCGTGGACCCGGCCTGGCTCCGCATCCGTTCAGTACCGCTCGCGGCCTCCATGGTCACAACCGCTTCACCAGGCAGGATCTCGCTGGCAGCAGCCCCCAGGGTCTGGCCCTGACTCAGGGACGTCGCCCGGAGTACATAACGCGCCGGACCACCACCGGTGGCTTCGATGGTGAGGTCATGCTCTCCATTGCCCTGAGCCTGGACGGACTTCGTGGTCTCTTCGTTCGCGGGCGTTTGTTCATCGGTGCTGTCGTCGTCTACTGACTCCAGCTTGAGCCGGGTTTCGGGGGCATCAGAGGGCTCTGGGTTCGCGGGGTCATAGGGGGCCGGAAAAACATTGACGGTGACCCGCTGTCCATCCGCAAGGCGCAGACGCAGCTCATCCGAACTGTCTTGAGGATAGCCGAAACCGTCACTGTAGGTTCCAGAGCCGGCGCTGACGTAACCTCCCAGAATTGTATTACCGGGAAACGGCGAGGATCCATTCTGTACACCGTTGATCGGTGTCGTGCGGGAGCTTTCAAGCCCCTGAACCGTCAGATCCAGTGCTGTATCCGCATCAGACCGGGTCCCGGAGGCGACCTCGATTGTCCCGCTGATCACCCCCGGGCCACTCTTACCCCCATCACCCCCATCACCGCCACCACAGCCAGCCAGCAGCAGGGGAATACCGGTTACGATCAGCAGGGTCAGCCAGCTGGGATACACAGATCGGTCCTCAAACTTCCCGGTTGCGGGTCACCTCATCATCCATGAATACGTGGGAGAAAGCGGCCCCAAAGGGGCGCTTTTGTACAAGCTTTCACAGTTTCAACTATAGAAGAGCAGAGGCACCAGGCCAACAATAAGCAGTGTCGTGCCCATCACCATCAATGGCAGGATCAGGCGCTGGAAACGGCGGTAGAGGTTGGGCGCCTCGGGTTCGGGCACCAGCGCCTCCTTCACACCCACAACCTGTCGCGTAAGAAGGTGGTTAAGCGCCACCGGTGGCGTCAGATACCCCAGTTCGAAGGCCACAATGGTCATGACCCAGAAGTGGAGCGCATCCACGCCCAGGCCGATGGCCGGCTGCGCA
>JBNJDI010000032.1:0-23384 GCA_051744725.1 Pseudomonadota bacterium
AGCAGCTGCAGCACACCGGCAATCAGAACGCCCCAGGCCAGTGCCAGTATCGGCTCCTGCATATAGGGGGTCAGCCAGATGGCGCTGGCGATCATGCTCAGGTTCAGGATCACCGGCGTAAAGGCCTGGACCCCGAAGATGTCGTAACTGTTCAGGACGCTGCTGCAGAAGGCGGTGAGCGAGATCAGCAGCAGGTAGGGAAAGGTGATGCGCAGCATCTCCACCGCCAGCGGGTACCGGACCTCATCCCCGATAAAACCGGGGGCGAACGCCGCCGTGATCCAGGGCGACCCCAGTACCGCCAGCACGGAGACCACCAGCAGAACAAATCCCAGTGACCCGGCCACGGTGTTGACCAGCGAATGCACCGCCCGGAGGTCGTATTTCTGGCGGTATTCGGAAAGCACGGGCACGAAGGCCTGATTGAAGGCCCCTTCCCCGAACAGCCGGCGCAGGAAATTGGGAATCTTGAACGCCACAAAGAAGGCGTCCGCGTCCGGACCGGCGCCGAAATAGCGGGCGATCACGATGTCCCGGGCCAGGCCCAGGACGCGGGAGAACATGGTGAAGACGGCGAAGATACCGGAAGATCTCAGCAGGCCACGGGAGCGACCGCCTGGCGGCACCTCATCGCTCTGCGGTTCTGGCTCTGTCTGCGGCTCCTGAGTCATACTTGGTGATCCGGGGTGAAAACGCCGGATACTACCACCCCACCCGCCGGCTGACGACAGCGGCGCAGGCCTGTCCTTGACAACAGGCCATCTGCGCGGCATTATTCCGCGTCATTTCAGACCCATTGGTAACCCGAATTCGAGGAGTCAAACGGTGGCTAACTCTCCGCAAGCAAGAAAGCGCGCCCGCCTCAACGAGATCCAGCGCAAGCACAACGCTGGCCAGCGCTCACGCGCGCGCACCTTCATCAAGAAGGTCGAGACCGAGCTGAACAAGGGCAACGCGGAAGGCGCACGGGAAGCGTTCCGTGAAATGGAACCCGTGCTCGACAGCAGCGTGAACAAGGGCATCTTCGCCAAGAACAAGGTGGCCCGCCATAAGAGCCGCCTCAACGCCCGCATCAAGGCGCTTCAGTCCGCCTGAGCGGCACCGGGTTGCCGTCCACAGCAGACCCCGCTCCGGCGGGGTCTGTCTGTTTCAGGAGGCAGGAAAGCCGGTTTACACCAGAACCATGTTGTCCCGGTGTATCAGCTCCTCCTCCTGAAGGTAACCCAGGCGCTCGGCGATCTGCTCGCTGGGGCAGCCCACCAGCTCCCGGGCCTCGGCCGCACCATAGCTGACCAGCCCACGGGCTACCTCCCGGCCATTCCCGTCCACACAGGACACCATCTCACCACGCCGGAACCCGCCTTCGACACGATGCACCCCCACGGGTAGCAGACTCCGGCCACCCTCACGCAGCACCCGCACCGCCCCGTCATCCAGAACCAGCCGACCCCGGGTCCGCAGGTGACCGGCGATCCACTGCTTGCGCGCATCCAGTCGCTCCTGGTCGGGAATCAGCAGCGTCCCGACCTCCTCATCGGATCGGATCCGCTCCAGAACGCGCTCCATCCGGCCGCCCACGATCAGGGTAAAGGCGCCGGAACGTGCCGCCAGCCGCGCGGCGCGCACCTTGGTAGCCATGCCACCGCTGCCGAGCGCGCCGCGCCCGCCGCCGGCCACCATGGCATCCAGCCGGTTATCACTGGCCCGGGCCTCCGGAATCAGGGCCGCCTCCGGGTTGCTGCGCGGGTCGCTGTCGTAGAGGCCTGCCTGGTCAGTCAGAACGATCAGGCCATCGGCCTCCACCAGATTGGCCACCAGGGCTCCGAGCGTGTCGTTATCGCCGAAGCGGATCTCATCGGTGACCACGGTATCGTTCTCATTGACGATGGGCACCACGCCCATGGGAAGCAGCGTTCTCAGGGTGCTGCGGGCATTGAGGTAGCGCTTGCGATCGGAAAGGTCATCATGGGTCAGAAGGACCTGGGCGGTGTGCGTCCCATGGCGCTGGAACTGCGCCTCCCAGGCCTGCACCAGCCCCATCTGGCCCACGGCGGCGGCAGCCTGGAGCTCCTGCACATGCTCGGGGCGCTGCTTCCAGCCCAGCCGACTCATGCCCTCGGCCACGGCCCCGGAAGACACCAGGACAATCTCCACCCCGGCGCGCCGCCAGGCCATCAGCTGGTCGACCCACTGGGTCAGGGTTTCCCGGGAAAGGCCACGGCCATCATCGGTCAGCAGGGCACTGCCAATCTTCACCACCAGCCGCCGGGCGTCAACAAGACGCTGGCGCTCAGTCATGGCATGCAGCCTCAGCGCACGTAGACCACCTCAACATCGTGATCATCGTCCTCGTCGTCATCATCATCGTCGTCATCATCCTGCCGGGGTCCACGCAGAGACTGGATATGCTCCCGGGCTTCCTCATCCACGCGCTTGCGCAGCTCCGCCTCGGCCCGTGCGAACTCCGGATCATCCCGCTCGCGCTCGTCGCGCTCCTCAAGCCAGCGCATGATCGCCTGGGAGAGAGCCTGGATTCCGTCGCCACTGAGCGCGGAGATCAGGAAGACCGGCCCCTGCCAGTCCAGCGCATTGCGCATGCGCTCAACTTCCTCCTCGGCATCCGGCAGGGAATCCGACTTGTTGATGACCAGCCAGCGCTCACGCTCGGCCAGTGCCGGACTGAAACGCTCCAGTTCATGGGTGATGGTATGGACGGAATCCACGGGATCCGCGTCGTCCCAGGGCATCGGATCCACCACGTGCAGCAGCAGCCGGGTGCGCACCAGGTGACGCAGGAAACGGATGCCCAGCCCGGCGCCCTCGGAAGCGCCCTCGATCAGCCCCGGAATATCCGCGACCACAAAGCTCTGGTGCGCCGCCACGGAGACCACGCCCAGATTGGGCACCAGGGTCGTAAAGGGGTAATCCGCAACCCTTGGCTTGGCTGCGGACATGGCGCGGATCAGCGTGGACTTGCCAGCATTGGGCAGGCCAACCAGGCCCACGTCCGCCAGCACCTTCATCTCCAGGCGGATCTCCCGGGCCTCGCCCGGCGAGCCAGAAGTGGTCTGGCGCGGCGCCCGGTTCACGCTCGACTTGTAGCGGGTATTACCGAGCCCGTGAAAGCCTCCCTGGGCCACCAACAGGGTCTGCCCCGCCTCGGTCAGATCGCCCAGGATCTCGTCCGTATCGCAGTCCACCACGGTGGTGCCCACGGGCACATCCAGCACCCGGTCTTCGCCCTTGCGGCCGGAGCAGTTGCTGCCACGGCCATCCTCACCGGTACCGGCGCGGAACTTGCGCTGGTAGCGGTAATCCGCAAGGGTGTTGAGGTCGCCGTGTGCCCGCAGGAGAACGGAACCACCATCGCCACCGTCACCGCCGTCCGGCCCACCCTTGGGCACGAACTTCTCGCGGCGGAAGCTCAGGCAGCCATTACCGCCCTTTCCGGCCTGGACCACGATGGTGACTTCGTCTACGAACTGCATGGAATGCCTCGAATCAAAAAACCCCGCACCGGGTCGGCGTCCGCCACTGGCTCAGCCAGCAGCGGACAGCACGTCGGCACGGGGTTGTTCAGCGTCCGGAAGCGCGGTTCAGCCCGCGGATTCGACGCTCACATACTTACGGTTACGGGGCCCCTTCACATCGAACCGCACCACGCCCTCATCCAGGGCGAACAGGGTGAAGTCCTTGCCAATGCCCACACCCGCGCCGGGGTGGAAGCTGGAGCCACGCTGGCGAACAATAATGCTGCCGGGCTGCACTGCCTGGCCACCGAACGCCTTCACACCGAGGCGTTTCGACTCGGAATCGCGTCCGTTCTTGGTACTACCTGCTGCCTTTTTGTGAGCCATGCTGCCCCCTTAAGCCTTGATACCGGTAATCTTGACTTCAGTGTACCACTGCCGGTGCCCCATCTGCTTCATGGAGTGCTTGCGGCGGCGGAACTTGATGATCTGGATCTTGTCGTGACGACCGTGGCTGACCACTTCGCCGGTCACTTTCGCGCCTTCCAGGTCCGGGGTGCCGATCTTCACATCGTCCCCTTCGCCCGCCAGCAGAACACGGTCGAATTCAACCGTACCGCCGGTCTCGGTCTCGATCTTCTCGAGCTTGATCTTTTCGCCTTCGCGAACGCGGTGCTGCTTACCACCGCTGACAAACACTGCGTACATGCGTCTTCTCCGTCGATGACCCATCCCTGCTCTTTGACCTGGTTCTAAGGGAAGCGCTCTGGCGACCCTATAGCAGGGAGCGGCAGGTATTGGGATGAGTTGCAGGGCTGCGGATTATAGAGAAAACCGCCCCCGGAGACAAGCACAACAACCCTCGTGGTGATCCTCCGGCTGCGTTATGCTCCCGTCAGGCAGCCGCCAGAAACAGGGAGAAGCGAAGAATGAACGGGAAGCATCCTGACGCCACCCCGGCCAAGGGGCCCAACAGACGCGTAATCGCCGCGCTTGCCGGGATCGCACTGGGTGGTATTGGCCTCTACTTCGTGGGTCAGTCGTACCCGGGCGACGCGGAGCACTTCGGGGTCTGGTCCCTGGTGCCGCCCGCGCTCGCCATCCTGCTCGCCTTCTGGCTGCGCGAGGTCATCAGCGCCCTGGCCCTCGGCATCATCGCCGGCGGGCTCATCGCCGGGCAGGTGAACGTCATCGACGCCTTTCTGATCCCTTCCATCGGCACAGAGAGCTACGCCCTCATCCTGCTGGTCTATCTCTGGGCCCTGGGCGGACTCATCGGGATCTGGACCCGCACCGGCGGCGCCGCCCGCTTTGCCGGATGGGCCGGGGAACGGATGGTCCGTGGCCCGGTCAGCGCCCGCCTGTTCACCTGGGTGATGGGGCTCGTCTTCCACCAGGGCGGCACCATCTCCACCGTACTCACTGGCACCACGGCGCGCCCGCTGGCGGACAAACACCGTGTTTCCCACGAGGAGCTGTCCTACATCACGGACTCAACGGCCTCGCCCGCGGCCACGCTGATCCCGTTCAACGTCTGGCCCATCTATGTGGGCGGCCTTCTGGCCGGCACCATTCCCCTGTTCGACACCAGCGAGGACGGCATCCAGTTCTTCTTCCAGGCCCTGCCCTACAATTTCTACGCGATTGCCGCCCTGCTGATCACGCTGCTCTTCGCACTGGACCGGCTGCCGTTCCCGCCCGGAAGACGGATGCGCGAAGCCATGAGCCGGGCGCGGGAAACCGGCAAGCTCGACCGCGACGGCGCCAGCCCGCTGACCTCCCGGGAGCTGACCGATAACCGTGTCCCGGAAGGCTACCGCCCCGGGCTGATCGACTTCCTGGCGCCCATCGGGGTTCTGCTGGGCGTGGCCATCATTCCCTACTTCGTGACCTACTTCCTGCTCGGCTGGACCGGGGGCGACCAGGATCCGCTGCTGATGGTGGCCGAAGCCTTCATTCTTGCCGTGGTCAGCGCCATTGTGATCGCGCTGATCAAGGGCATGCCCTTTGATGAGATCATGGGCGGCTTCGTGGATGGCTGCAAGGGCGTCACCATCGGCGCCATCATCCTGGGGCTGGCCGTATCGCTCAAGGACGTGACCGATGCTGTCGGCACCGCCGACTTCCTGGTCTCCACGGTTGGCGACAGCATACCCGCCGCCCTGATGCCGGCACTGCTGTTCGGCCTCTGCCTGGTGATCGCCTTCGCAACCGGCACCTCCTGGGGCACCTACGCGGTCATGATCCCCATTGCCATGCCCCTGGCCTGGCACATTGCGCCGGAGGCATTCTTCGTTACGCTCTGCTTCAGTGCCGTGATCGGGGGTGCTGTCTTTGGGGACCAGTGCTCGCCCATATCAGACACCACGGTGCTGTCCTCACTGGCCACGGGCGCGGACCTGATGGACCACGTGCGCACCCAGATCCCGCTGACCTTCGTCGCCGGCGGCATTGCCGTGGTGGGCTACACCCTGCTGGCGCTGGTGACAGGGGCGGGAAGCTGACCGATCAAGTTGACAGCCCCGGGCGCGCGCCATAATGTACGGCTCCTGCATGTCCCGGCAGCCGCTGGGGCGCGGCCCGTTCAACTGCCCGAATGCCTATGAGTCTGGATGCGATCTACGCCCCTGTCCGGGACGACTTTGAGCGCGTCAACGCGCGGATCCACGAACAGCTGAATTCCCGTGTGCCACTGGTCGAGCACATCGGCCACTACATCGTGGACAGCGGCGGCAAGCGCCTGCGCCCGCTGCTGGTGCTGCTCAGCGCCGGCGCCCTGGGCAATGGCGGGCAGCGCCAGGCCACTCTGGCGGCAGTGATCGAGTTCCTGCACACCGCCACGCTCCTGCACGACGATGTGGTGGACACCTCCGAACTGCGCCGCGGTCGGGAAACCGCCAACGCCCGCTGGGGCAACGCGCCCAGCGTCCTGGTAGGGGATTTCCTCTACGCGCGCGCCTTCCAGATGATGGTGAGCCTGGAGAACATGCGGGTCATGGATCTGCTCTCCGAGGCCACCGGCGTGATCGCCGAAGGCGAGGTGCTGCAGCTGACCAATGTGCGCAACCCGGACCTCTCCGAGGCGGACTACCGCAACGTCATCCACAGCAAGACCGCCATGCTGTTCCAGGCCGCCTCGCATTCCGCCGCTGTTCTGGCCGAGGTGGACGAGGCCACGGAAACCGCCCTGCGCGACTACGGCCAGCACCTGGGCATGGCCTTCCAGATCGTGGATGATGTGCTGGATTACGAGGGCAGCGCCGAGACCATGGGCAAGAACGTGGGCGACGACCTGGCCGAGGGCAAGACCACCCTGCCGCTCATCCACGCCATGGCCGAAGGCACGGCCGCGGATGCCACCACGGTACGCCAGGCCATCCGCAGCGGTGGCCCGGATAACCTGGGGCCAGTGCTGGAGGCGGTCCACAACAGTGGCGCCATCGAGTACTGCCGCCGGCGCGCCGCCGAGGAAGCGGAGCAGGCCCGGCAATGCCTGCAGGCCCTTCCCGACTCCCCCCACCGCCAGGCCCTGTACCATCTGGTGGACCTGGCGGTTCAGCGCTCAGACTGAGGCGCTGGCACAGGCCTCCGGGAAGTCCGGGCCGAGATGCTCCCGCCCGTGAGGCCCTTCCAGCTCCAGCTGCGGCCCCGCCGGCACGATCTGGGTCGGGTTGATGGTCCTCTGGCTGCGGTAGTAATGGCGCTTGATCTGGTCAATGTTCACCGTATCCGCAACGCCCGGGATCTGGTACAGATCCTTCAGGTAGCCCTGCAGGTTGGGGAAGTCGCGCAGCTGCTGGCGGTTGCACTTGAAGTGGCTGTAGTAGACCGCGTCAAAGCGCACCAGGGTGGTGAACAGGCGCCAGTCCGCCTCCGTCAGGCGGTTGCCCACCAGGTAGCGCTGCTCGGCCAGCAGCCCGTCAAGCCAGTCCAGGGCATCAAAGACCTCCGTGAACGCCTGCTCGTACTTGTCCTGGGCGGTGGCGAAGCCGGCCCGGTAGACGCCGTTGTTGACGCTGTTGTAGACCCGCTCGTTCACGGCCTCGATGTCATCCCGCAGCGGCTCCGGATGGAAGTCCAGCGCCCGCGCGCCCTGGCCGTCAAAGGCACTGTTGAACATCCGGATCAGGTCGGCGGATTCGTTGCTCACGATCCGCTTCCGGTGCGTATCCCACAGGCACGGAATGGTCACACGGCCGGTGTAGTCCGGGGTGTCCCGGGTGTAGATCTCGTGCATGAACCTGGCGCCGTTCTCATGATCCCGGTGGAAGGGATCGTCGGGCCGGAACGCCCAGCCGTTTTCCAGCATGTCCGGATGCACGATGGACACCGGGATCATCTCCTCCAGCCCCTTGAGCCTGCGAAAAACCAGCGTGCGGTGCGCCCAGGGGCAGGCCAGCGCCACATAGAGATGATAGCGCCCGGGCTCGGCCGCAAAGCCGGCCTCGCCCGTGGGCCCGGCACTGCCGTCCGGTGTTACCCAGTTGCGGAACTGGGCGCTTTCGCGCACAAAGGCACCCCCGCTCTTGGCGGTGTCGTACCACTGGTCATGCCACTGCCCATCGATCAGCAGCCCCATGGGACCTCCTTCTTTCAGAAACGTTCAGGGAATGAATACGTCTGGAGGCAGATTGCGTTAGACTGGCTCTCACAACAAGCAACCAAATCTGGCCAACCCTTTCAGTTTTTCTGACCATGGCATTTCCCATCACCATAGACGCCCTGCGCGTGCTCGACGCCATCGCCCGCAAGGGCAGCTTCGCCGCTGCCGCCGAGGAGATGCACCGGGTGCCCTCCGCCATCAGCTACACGGTGCACAAGCTGGAGGAGGACCTGGATGTACTGCTGTTTGACCGTTCAGGCCACAGGGCAACGCTGACCAATGCCGGCCACTACCTGCTGGAAGAGGGTCGGCAGCTTTTGGAGGCAGCCAACACCCTGGCACGGACAACACGGCGCGTGGCCGAGGGCTGGGAAACCAGCGTCACCATTGCAGTGGATGCACTGCTGCCCATGGAAGCCCTGTTCCCGGCGCTCAGCGCCTTCAATGAGCTGGGCGTGCCGGTCGAGATCCACCTGATGGACGAGGTCTTCAACGGCCCCTGGGATGCCCTGCACACCGGCCGGGCGGACCTGATCGCCGGAGCTGCCCGGGAGATCCAGCCTCCCGGCAGCTTTGAGCACCGGGATATCGGCCAGGTGCCCTTTGTCTATGCCGTGGCCAGGGATCACCCTCTGGCGCGGCAACCCGGCCCGCTCTCCGATGAGGTCCTGAGCGCCTGGCCCGCCGTTGTGGCGGCGGACAGTTCGCGCCAGCTGCCGGCCGGCTCGGCGGGCATCTTCGCCCGCCAGCGCACGCTGACGGTCTCCAGCATGGCCCACAAGATCGAGGCCCAGAAGGCGGGGCTCGGGATTGGCTGGCTGCCCCGCCCACAGGTGGAAGCGGCCCTGGCGTCCGGGGAGCTTGTGGCTCTGGACGTAGCCACCAGGCGGCCGCCAGTGATACTTTGCATGGCCCGCCGGCGCGGGGACCAGGGCAAGGCCATCAACTGGTTCTGGGAGCACCTCTCCCGGCCGGACTACTTCGCCCCCTGGCTCGACCCGGCCTGAAACGGATATCACCCATCACGGAGCAGAGCGGACTTCTCTGATGCATCAGCTGAACGAACTGGACGCCTCCTTTCTCTTTCTTGAATCCGAGACCACCCCCATGCACATCGGAGGTCTCTACGTCTTCGATGCCGCGGAGCGTGAAAAGGCACTGACGTTCGACGACTTCCGGGACTACCTGAGCCAGCGACTGCACCTGGCCGGATTCTTCCGGCAGAAGCTGATGCACCTGCCCTTCAACCTGGACCGCCCCTACTGGATCGATGACCCTGATTTCGACATCCACCGTCACCTCGAGTCGGTGAACCTGGCGGGGGGTGATTACCACGCCCTGATGGCCCTCGCGGAGGAACGGCTGGCAACGCCACTGCCACGCACACGCCCCCTCTGGCACGTCACCTGGGTGGAGGGCTTCGGCCCGGACACCCTGTTGCCCGCAGACGGCTTCGCGCTGGTGGTGCGCGTGCACCATGCCGCCGTCGACGCCTTCAGTGGCGAGGAGGTCATGGGCATGCTGCTGGAATACACGCCGGACTCCGCGACCAGGGCCCGGCCCCCGGAGTGGCGGCCTGAGCCCGCTCCGCGTCCGGAACAGCTGCTGTCCCGCGCGTCACTGAACCTGCTGCGCAAGCCCTTCCAGTTCATGAGCCTGACCCAGTCAACCATCACGGCCGCGTTGCGGGATTTCATGGAGCGCCCCATCGGCCGCCTGCGTACCACCACGACGTTTCTGGGTGCTCCGCGCACCCCCTTCAACCGCAATGTCACGGAACGCCGGCGCCTGCACAGCACCTCTATTGACCTGGCACGACTGAAGACGCTCAAGGCGGCCATCGGGCCGGACATCAGCCTCAACGACCTGGTTCTGGGGATCTGCGCCGAGGCCCTGAAACGCTACATGGCGAGCCACGGCATAGAGCCGGAGGAGAGTCTCGTGGCGCTGACCCCGGTCTCGGTGCGTTCGCGCAGCCTGCGCCAGCCCACCGGCAACCAGATGTCGGCGATGCTGGTGAACCTCGCCACCAGCGAACCGGACCCCGCCCGCCGGGTCGCTCTCATCCGCGACAACACCCGCACCTCGGAGAACTACCGGGAAGCCATCGCCGCGGATCGGCTGACAGAACGCCTGCCCTCCACACTGGTAGCTCTTTCCACGCGGCTCTACAGTGAGTTCCACCTGGCGCAGCACTATCAACCCGCCTTCAACCTGCCCATCACCAACGTGCCCGGCCC
Organism: Pseudomonadota bacterium; assembly: GCA_051744725.1. Taxonomy (GTDB): domain Bacteria; phylum Pseudomonadota; class Gammaproteobacteria; order Pseudomonadales; family Oleiphilaceae; genus Halospina. The sequence goes on from JBNJDI010000032.1 coordinate 10,314, forward strand.
CCAGGTTCCGCTCTACCTCAGGGGCGCGCGCCTCGTGCACCAGGTCAACTCCGCGCCCCTGTTCCACGGTGCCGGCCTGGCCATTCTGGCGCAGAGCTACGCCGGCGCCATCCACGTCAATCTCACCACCTGCCCGGACCTGGTGCCGGACGGTGAACAGCTCGCCGAACTGATCGAGACGGCCGTTGAGGCGATTGAAGCCAATGTTATGGCCGGAAAAGACCAATCCGCGATCGACTGAAGACGCTCCTGCCAGTCAAATCCCGGTAGCAGCATGTCATCCTGTCCGGAGAATGGATGGCGATTCGTGAAAGATTGTCAAATTGGGTTGGAATCTGTCTATACTGGCAGGAAGGGGTGATCAGTGAGTACCCGGAAGGAAACGGCCGCAACCAACGAAAACCACATGGCACTGAAGGGGGCAACCATGGAGCCGAAACCGAGGGCGGGTGAAGAGCGCACCCCCATCCCGTTCCGCAGCAGCCGTTTTTTCTGCGTCGGCAACCGCTGGTACTTCACCACCCGGGAAGGCTTCGACAGCGGTCCCTATGCGACCCGCGAGCGTGCCGAGGTGGGGCTGCGCCGGTTCCTGAGTGTCGTCCGGATGCTTCCGGAGCAGCCGTCAGAAACCCGGCACTGAAGTACTGCCTCCGAATCCCCACTGGAGCAGCACCATCAGCACCAGAGCATAGGCACCGGCCACCACGTCGTCCACCATGATGCCCATCCCGCCCGGGGCACGGCGGTCCAGCCAGCCGATGGGCCAGGGCTTGATGATGTCGAAGAAGCGGAAGGTCACGAAGGCGAACAGCAGCCAGACCAGCGCGGTCGGCTGCAGCGCCAGTGCCAGCCAGATCCCCACGAATTCATCCCAGACGATGGCGGGGTGGTCATGCACGCCCAGTGCTCTGGCCGTGCGCTCGCACAGATAGACCCCGGCCACGAAGGTCAGCACCAGAACCCCCACGTAGACCGGCCAGGGCATCCAGGCAATCAGCGAATAGAGCAGCAGACCCGCCAGCGTTCCCCAGGTTCCCGGCGCCTTGCGGATGCATCCCGAGCCCAGCCCCAGCGCCAGACAGTGGCCGGGGTCCCGCAGCAGTGCACGTGGGTTGATGGCCGTCTCAGTCATGGTGCTGCCCTCCGAAATGGGTATAGCCCTGCTCTTCCAGCTGGATACTGCCATCAGGGCTGGAAAGCGTCACGCCGGCGTCTTCCGTCACGATCCCGATCACGGTCAATGGCAGCGCGGTGTCCTGCGGCCCCGAAGGAGCGGGCCCCTCGCCCGGCCAGACGAACAGCAGCTCATAGTCATCCCCGGCCGTGGCGGCCAGACGCCGGGCTCCATCCAGACCGCACAGGGAAACCAGATCATCGGAAACCGGCAGGGCCTGCCAGTCCAGGCGGGCACCCCGGTCAACCAGAAGATGCCCGAGATCCGCCAGCAGGCCATCACTCACGTCCACGGCGGCGGCACCGGCCTCACGCAGCCACTGCCCCAGCGCCAGTCGGGGTTCGGGGTACCGGTACCGCTGAAGCATGGTGTTCACGGCCGGCGCCGACGTATCCGTAGCTTCCAGCCAGTTGAGCGCCTCACCGGCCTCTCCCAGGCTGCCGCTGACACAGATCCGGTCCCCGGGCCGGGCATTGCCCCGGCGCACGGCTGACCCGGCCGGCAGCAGCCCCTGCGCCTGGACCGTGATGCTCAGCGGACCACGCGTGGTATCCCCGCCCACCAGCTGGATGTTCTCGCGCACAGCCAGTGCCTTCATGCCAGCCGCGAACGCGGTCAGCCAGGATTCACTGGCCTCCGGCAGTGTTACCGAGAGGGTAAAGCAGAGAGGTCCGGCGCCCATGGCGGCGAGATCGCTGAGGTTCACGGCCAGAGCACGCCAGCCCAGGGCATGGGGCGGCATGCCGGGAGGAAAGTGGACGCCCTCCACCAGGGTATCCATGGTCATCACCTGATCCAGGCCCGGCGGGCAGCGCACAACGGCGCCGTCGTTACCGATGCCCTCAATCACCTCGCTGCGGGTAACCGCGTCCCCCAGGGGCTTCCAGAACCGGTCGATCAGGCTGAATTCGTCCATGGTGGAACCGGGCGGGGTCAGGCCCGCCGTGAGCGTGTTTCCGCCGGGCGCAGGCGCGGACTGAGGCGATCCAGGATACCGTTGATGTACTTGTGGCCGTCGGTGCCACCAAAGCGCTTGGCCAGCTCAATGCCTTCGTTGACCACCACACGGTAGGGCACATCGATGCGGTTCATCAGCTCGAAGGTACCGATGCGCAGTATGGCCAGCTCAATGGGATCGAGCTCGCTGACCGGGCGGTCCAGAAGGGGCTCGAACTGGCGGTCCAGGTCACTGCGGGAGCGGTCCACGCCCTGCAGCAGCTCCCGGAAATAGGCGCCGTCGATCTTCTCCATGTCGTTGTCGGTCACGAACTCCGCCTCGATCTGGCTGATCGGGCTGTCGGAGAAGTGGCGCTGGTACAGGGCCTGAAGCGCCAGCGAGCGCGCCTTGCGGCGATCCGCCGGGCGTGACTTGCCCTGGTTGTTCTCTGGCTGACCGCCTTCACTCATTGCGCGTCAATCCTCCGGAACAGGCTGACCATTTCCAGTGCCGTCATGGCGGCGTCGGCGCCCTTGTTGCCGGCCTTGGTACCGGCACGCTCAATGGCCTGCTCGATGGTGTCCAGGGTCAGCACGCCAAAGATGACCGGCAGCCCGGTATCCAGACTGACACTGCCCACACCGGAGGAACTCTCTCCGGCCACGTATTCAAAATGGGGCGTACCGCCACGGATCACCGCGCCCAGCGCGATCACCGCATCATGGCGCCCGCTCCGGGCCACCTTCTGGGCCGCCACCGGAATCTCGTAGGCGCCCGGAACGCGGTAGATGGTGATGCTGTCCCGGCTGATGCCATGCCGGATCAGCGTGTCCGTGGCCGCCTCCACCAGGCTTTCAACCACGAACCCGTTGAAGCGACCCACCACCAGCGCGTAATCCCCGCGGCAGTCGGTAAAGTCGCCCTCAATGGTCTTGATGTCTGTCATTACTGTCTCCGTACCGGGCCATTGCCGTTATTGGTTGTTCCCGTCATCGTAGGGCAGGTATTCCACAACCTCCAGATCAAAGCCGGAAATCCCCGAGAACTTGATGGGGGCGCTCATCAGCCGCATGCGGCTCACGCCAAGCTCCCGCAGGATCTGGGAGCCGGTGCCCACGGTCAGGTAGACACCGGAACTGCCGGATGAATCCGAAGATGGCTTGCCGTCCGAGCGGGCCTCGAAGAAGCCACGGATGCGCTCCTCAAGGGCGTAGCTGTCCTGGCCGTTGTTCAGGAGCACAATCACCCCCGAACCCTCCTCGGCCACCTTGCGCATGGCCGCGTGCAGCGGCCAGCGTGGCGATCCGCGGTAGTTGGCGTGCAGCAGGTCCCGCAGGGTGTCCGTGATGTGCACCCGGACCAGAGTCGGCTTCTCCGGATCCACTTCGCCCATGGTCAGTGCCAGATGGGTCTCACCCTGAATGGAATCACGATAGGTGTGCAGTCGGAATACCCCGTATTCCGTCTCCATTTCATAGTGATCCACGCACTCCACGGTGCGTTCGTTCATGGTGCGATAGTGGATCAGGTCCGCGATGGTGCCGATCTTCAGCCCGTGGCGTTCGGCGAACGCCTCAAGCTGGGGGCGGCGTGCCATGGTGCCGTCATCGTTCATCACCTCACAGATCACACCGGCGGACTCAAACCCGACCATACTGGCCAGGTCGCAGGCCGCCTCGGTATGCCCCGCCCGTGACAGCACGCCCCCGGGCTGGGCCATCAGCGGGAAGATATGGCCAGGGCTCACGATATCCTCCGCCCTGGCGCCCCGGGCCGCGGCCACCTGCACGGTACGGGCCCGATCGGCGGCGGAGATCCCGGTGGTCACCCCCTTCGCTGCCTCAATGGAGACCGTGAACTTGGTACCGAAACCGGAGCTGTTACGCTGTACCATCAGCGGCAGGTTAAGGCGCTCGCAGCGCTCACGCGCCATGGGCATGCAGATCAAACCACGCGCCTCGGTGGCCATGAAGGTAACGTGCTCGGGCTGGACGCACTCGGCGGCCATGATCACATCGCCCTCATTCTCCCGGTCCTCGTCGTCCATCAGGATGACCATCCGGCCCTCGCGGATGTCCTGGAGGATTTCCTCAATACTGTTCAGCGCCATTCTGCACCCTGTTCGCTGTCACTTAATGGCCGGACGCAGTGGGTTTCAGGATCAGTCGCTGATCCGCGCCGACCACCCGCCGGTCCCATACCTCCATCCGGTGCTGCTGCGCCATCCGGTCCAGCGGCAGCTCCACCATGGGTTTCGCCCGGCTGCCCAGCATCGTTGGTGCCTGGTACAGCCAGAATTCATCGATCACCTCCGCTTCCAGGGCCGCACCCGCCAGTGTCGCACCCGCCTCAATGAGCACCTCGTTGAGGCCGCGCGCCGCCAGCAGCCCCATGACCGCCGGCAGCGCCGGACGGCCACTGCCATCGGGGTCCACGGTCACCACCTCGGCACCGCCGTCACGCAGCGCCCCGGCCCGGCTTTCGTCCAGAGCCGCCGCGGTGGTCACCACCAGGCACTGGCCCTCCCCCGTTACCACACGGGCATCGGGCGCCGTACGCAGACGGGGATCAAGCACCACCCGCAGGGGTTGCCGCGGCGGCAGCGTTTTCCCGCCAGGATCGCCCAGCTCCCCGGCACGCACCGTCAGCGACGGATCATCGGCCAGCACCGTGCCGGAACCGGTAATGATGGCACCGGAACGGGCACGCAGCCGCTGGACATCCGATCGGGCGTCCGGCCCCGTGATCCACTGGCTCTCACCAGAGGCCATGGCAGTACGCCCATCAAGGCTGGCGGCCACCTTGAGCCGCACCCAGGGCGCGCCACCGGCCATGCGCCGCAGAAAGCCCGCGTTCAGCGCCCGTGCCGAGTCCTCCAGCACCCCGCTGAGCGTTTCGATGCCCGCCGCTTCCAACAGTGCCAGACCCCGGCCGGCCACCGCCGGATTGGGGTCACCGGTGGCCACCACCACCCGTGCCACACCGGCATCCACCAGCGCCTGGGCACAGGGCGGTGTGCGCCCGTGATGGCTGCAGGGCTCCAGGGTCACATAGGCGCTCGCCCCCCGCGCGCGCTCCCCCGCCTCGGCGAGCGCGTTCACTTCCGCGTGCGCCTCGCCGGCCCGACGGTGCCAGCCACGGCCCACTATTTCGCCGTCACTGACCACCACGCACCCAACCCGGGGGTTGGGGTGTGCGCTGTACAGACCGCGTTCGGCAAGCTGCAGCGCCAGAGCCATGTATCGGGTATCGGAAGCGTTGGTCAAGGCGGGCACCCGGTTCCGGACTATTTATCCACGGATTCCTTCAGCGCCCGTGCCGCCACGGTCACGGGGGATTCATCACCCACGTCACCGGAACGACCCAGCCGCTCGATCTCTTCCTTGAATTCATTGATGTCCTGGAAGCTGCGATAGACGGAGGCAAAACGCACGTACGCCACCTTGTCGAGCTGGCGCAGTTCGTACATGACCTCCTCACCGATCATCAGGGATTTCACTTCCCGTTCACCGGTGGAGCGCAGCCGGAACTTGATCCGGTTGATGGCGGCCTCGATGGCCTCAATATCCACAGGGCGCTTTTCGAGGGCCTTCATCAGGCCCTCGCGCATCCTGTCCTCATCGAAGGGAACCCGCGAGCCGTCCTGTTTGACCACCCGGGGCATGATCAGCTCCGCCCCTTCGAAGGTGGTGAAGCGTTCACGGCAGGACAGACATTCACGACGACGGCGCACCTGGTCGCCATCGGCAACCAGGCGCGAGTCGATAACCTTGGTGTCCGCCTCGCCGCAGAAAGGGCAATGCATCCGTTACACTCCCGGACGGCAAGCGGGTCGGCAGGGGTCAGTCAGCGTAGACCGGGAAACGCCGGCACAGCTCCAGAACCTGCTTACGGACCCGCTCGATGGTCTCTTCATTTTCCAGATCATCAAGGATATCACACATCCAGCCGGCCAGGTCCCGTGCCTCGGTCTCGCCGAAGCCACGCGTGGTCATTGCCGGCGTGCCGATGCGCAGGCCGGAGGTCACGAACGGCGAGCGTGGGTCGTTGGGCACCGCGTTCTTGTTGACCGTGATATTGGCCTTGCTGAGCGCGGCGTCCGCGTCCTTGCCGGTGATGTCCTGCTTGATCAGGCTCAGCAGGAACAGGTGGTTTTTGGTACCGCCGGAGATCACGTCAAAGCCCCGCTGCTGGAACACTTCGGCCATGGCCTGGGCGTTCTTCACCACGCGCTGCTGATACTCCTTGAAGTCATCCTGCATGGCTTCCTTGAAGCACACCGCCTTGCCGGCGATGGCGTGCATCAGCGGGCCGCCCTGGCTGCCCGGGAAGACCGCGGAGTTGAACTTTTTCTCCAGCTCCGGGTTGGACTTCGCCAGGATCAGGCCACTGCGTGGGCCCCGCAGGGTCTTGTGGGTGGTGGTGGTCACCACGTCCGCATAGGGCACCGGGTTCGGGTAGACACCCGCGGCCACCAGGCCGGCGACGTGCGCCATGTCGACGAACAGGTAAGCACCGACCTTGTCCGCGATCTCGCGGAAGCGCTTGAAGTCCAGTTCCTGGGAATAGGCGGAGAAACCGGCCAGTACGACTTTCGGCTGGTGCTCAACCGCCAGGCGCTCGACCTCGTCGTAGTCGATCATGCCGGTTTCGGTGTCCAGGCCATACTGTACGGCATTGTAGGTCTTGCCGGAGAAGTTCACGCTGGCGCCGTGGGTCAGGTGGCCACCGGCGTCCAGGCTCATGCCCAGCACCGTGTCGCCCGGCTTCATCAGCGCCAGATAGACCGCGTTGTTGGCGGAGGAGCCGGAATGCGGCTGGACGTTGGCGTAATCCGCCCCGAACAGCTTCTTGGCACGCTCAATGGCGATCTCCTCAACCACGTCCACATGCTCGCAGCCACCGTAGTAACGCTTGCCGGGGTAGCCCTCGGCGTACTTGTTGGTGAGTGCCGAGCCCTGCGCTTCCATAACGCGCGGACTGGTGTAGTTTTCGGACGCGATCAGTTCGATATGCTCTTCCTGTCGGCGGACTTCCGCCTCCATGGCATTCCAGACTTCCTCGTCGTAACCGGCAATGGTCATATCTCGCTTAAACATTGTCAGCCTCTCATGTGCTGGCAATTGACGCGCCCCGAGGAACGCCTTTGCTTGCCAGAAAATGGTCGATGATGAACTCTCGGGGTCTCTCTGAAGGCGAACCTATTCTACCGAAAAGGGGCCGCAATAACATCCGCCGCCCGAATTCGCGCCAGAATGCCCGCCACTGGCGGTCTTTATTGCCTCGAAAGCCGCTATTGGTTAACGTACGTCCAGACTCAAGCTTCCATTTTCCGACTCCCAGCAGGACACCGATTCCCATGGCTCAGTATGTATTCAGCATGAGCGGCCTCGGCAAGGTCGTTCCCCCGAAGAAAGAGATCCTCAAGGACATCAACCTGAGTTTCTTCCCAGGCGCCAAGATCGGCGTCCTGGGCCTCAACGGCGCGGGCAAGTCGACCCTGCTGAGGATCATGGCCGGCGTGGAGACGGACTATGTGGGCGAGGCCCGTCCGCTGCCGGGCCTCAACATCGGCTACCTGCCCCAGGAGCCGCAGCTGGACGAGAACAAGACCGTCCGGGAGATCATTGAGGAGTCCGTCGAGGGCGTCCACAAGGCGCTGGCGCGGCTGGACGAGATCTATGCCGCCTACGCCGAGCCGGACGCGGACTTCGATGCCCTCGCCAAGGAACAGGGCGAGCTGGAAGCCTTCATCCAGGCCTCCGAAGGCCACGACATCGAGCGCCGCATGGAAGTGGCGGCGGACGCCCTGCGCCTGCCGCCCTGGGAGGCCAGCGTCAATCACCTGTCCGGTGGCGAGCGCCGCCGCGTGGCCCTGTGCCGGCTGCTGCTGTCCAGCCCCGACATGCTGCTGCTGGACGAGCCCACCAACCATCTGGACGCCGAGAGCGTGGCCTGGCTCGAACGCTTCCTGCACGACTTCCCCGGCACCGTGGTGGCCATCACCCACGACCGCTACTTCCTGGACAACGTCGCCGGCTGGATCCTGGAACTGGACCGTGGCCAGGGCATCCCCTTCCAGGGCAACTACAGCCAGTGGCTGGAACAGAAGCAGAAGCGCCTGGAACAGGAGGCCAAGCAGGAAGCCTCCCAGCGCAAGGCTGTCCAGCAGGAACTGGAATGGGTGAAAAGCCAGGCCAAGGGCCAGCAGTCCAAGAACAAGGCCCGCCTCAAGCGCTTTGAGGAACTCAACTCCCAGGAATTCCAGAAGCGCAACGAGACCAACGAACTCTACATCCCGCCGGGGCCGCGCCTGGGCAACAAGGTGATCGAGGTCGAGGGCGTGACCAAGCGTTACGGCGACGAGGTGCTGTTCGAGAACCTGACCTTCAGCGTGCCGCCGGCCAGCATCGTGGGCATCATCGGCGGCAACGGCGCCGGTAAGTCCACCCTCTTCCGGATGATTGCCGGCACCGAGGAGCCCGACGAGGGCCAGATCGTGCTGGGCGAGACCGTGGAGCTGGCCTACGTGGACCAGATGCGCGAACTCAACGAGGAGAAAAGCGTCTGGGAGGAGATCAGCGACGGCCAGGACATCATCCAGGTGGGTCAGTACCAGACCCAGTCCCGGGCCTATGTGGGCCGCTTCAACTTCAAGGGGGCGGAACAGCAGAAGCGCATCAAGGAGCTCTCCGGCGGTGAACGCAACCGGGTGCACCTGGCCAAGCTGCTGCAGGAAGGCGGCAACGTCCTGCTGCTGGACGAGCCCACCAACGACCTGGACGTGGAAACCCTGCGCGCCCTGGAGGAAGCCCTTCTGGTCTTCCCGGGCTGCGCCATGATCATCTCCCACGACCGCTGGTTCCTGGACCGGGTGGCCACCCACATCCTGGCCTATGAGAGCGATGGCGAGGTGGTCTTCCACGAGGGCAACTTCTCGGACTACGACCGTGACCTGCGCGCCCGCAAGGGCGAGGACGCCTGGGTGCCCAAGCGGGTCAAGCACAAGAAACTTGCCTGAGCGGTTTTCCCCATCGGGGCATCTTTCACTATAGTGAAGGAAACGCCCTGATGAGGTTTGCCCATGGCCAGCCGGGAACGTCGCTTTTTCAGCCGCATCCTGTTCGATGCCGCCTGTGAGATCCACCTGGGGGACCGCATCTGGCCCAGCCAGGTGCAGGACATCTCGCTCCACGGCGCCCTGCTGACAGCGCCGGAGGACTTCACGGGCCAGCCCGGTGAGGGCTACACCATCACCATCTGGCTTTCGGACAACACCACCCACATCACCATGGGCGCCACGCTGCGCCACCGGGCAGATGACTGCCTGGGGTTCGAGTGCCAGTCCATGGACCTCGATAGCGCCACCCACCTCCGGCGCCTGGTGGAACTGAACCTTGGCGACGAAGCGGAGCTGCACCGTGAACTGGCCCGTCTCAGCGACACCTGACCTCATTCTCTTTGACTGGCACGGCACCCTCGTGGACACCCACGATGCGATGTTCTCGGCCATGGAAGAGATGCTGCCCCAGCTGGAGGATCTGGGGCTGGTGGCGGAACTGCTGCCAGAGGGCCAGTGCAAGACGGCTGACGACGCCCGGCTGGTGCGCTACATCCGGCTCTTCCGCCGGCTCCACCCACGCATCCTCTCGGAACGCCGGGTCTCCCGCACCGACATCTTCAACGCCATCTTTGGCGACAACACCGCGGCCAAGCAGATTGCCCACGAGGCCTATAATGCCTGTTACCGCAGCCACTACGGCGAGGTCCGGCCCTTCCAGGAGGGCATCTTCGAATACCTCAGCGCCTGGCGTGCCGCCGGCATCCGCCTGGGCGTGGCCACCAACCGCAACCGGGAATTCCTGGAGCATGAACTCGCCCTGGTGGATGGCGGGCGCTGGGCCCCCCTGATCGACATTCTGGTCTGCGCCGGGGATGTCACCGCCTACAAGCCGGACCCCGAGATCATTCTGAAAGCCGCGGAGGCGGCGGGCCGCCAGGCGGACGCCCGGGTATGGTATGTCGGCGACAGCACCACGGACATGATCACCGCCGGCAATGCGGGCGTCACCCCGGTATTCTTCAACGGTGGCCAGTGGGAGCCGGAATACATCGAGCGCCGCTTTGCCGGTGACCCGGACCACCACCCGGCCGCCATCGCCCATTCCTTCGAGGCGCTGACCGACCGCATCGCGGAAAACCTGGAGGGCAGTGCCCGGGCCAGGCTCGATGCCGAGCGTCCGCCCCCCTACCCGGCGCCCCGGCCACCGGAACCGCGGATCGAGCCGGACTGGCACCCCTCGGTCGTCAACCTGGCACGCCCAAGGGTCATCCTGTTCGACTGGCACGCCACCCTGGTCGATACCCTGGACGCCATGTACCACGCGGTGGACGACATGCTGCCGGAACTGCGGGAACGGGGCCTTCTGGACAACATCGCCACCACCTCCAACGCCCGCTCCCCCGAGGAACAGCGCCTGGTGGACTACGCTCGCGACCATTCGCGCCTGCATCCCCAGGTCCGCGCCGACCGCAAGATCTCCAGAACCGATATCTTCGAGGTGCTTTTCGGTGAGGACGACGCCAGCAAGAGCCTGGCCCACCAGGTGTTCCGGCATCATTACCGCCGCCATTATGGCTCCGTGCTGCCACTTGAGCCGGGGGTGCGGGAGCTGCTGGCGACGCTGAACACACTGCCCCTGCGCATCGGCGTGATCACCAACCGCGACCGCGAATTCTTCGAGGAGGAGCTGCGGCTGGTGGATGACGGGGGCTGGACGGAGCTGTTCGCCATCAACATCTGTGGCGACGACGTCCCCCACCGCAAGCCGCACCCGGATCAGCTCCTGCTGGCGGCGCAACGCCTGGAGGAACCTTCTGACGCCGGCATCTGGTACGTGGGCGACAGCACCACGGACGTGGCGGCGGCCCAGCGTGCCGGCCAGACCGCCGTCTTCTTCAACAGCGCCCAGTGGGACCTGCCGGCACTCAACCGCCTCTTCCCCGGCGACAGCAACCACCCCTATCGCCCGGATGTGGTCGTGAACGACTTTTCCGAGTTCTGGGCGATGCTGCTGACCTGCCTCGACGACGCCGATCCCTGATCCGCTCCTTTACCCCGGTGGCGCGAAATCCACCGGGAACCGGACCGAACGCTCCGGGACCTCCATGGCGCCGAAGTTGAACAGCGCCACACGCTGGGCAATCTTCCGGGCCACCTCCTCATTGCCCAGCGTGGACTCGGCCACCTCCACATCCAGCACCTTGCCGCCAGGCGCGATTTTCAAAGCCAGGACCACCTCGCCCTCAAGCACCGGATTCTGACGGCGGGCGCGGTTGTAGATGGAAAAAAGCGCGGACTTGTTGCGCTCGAAGGTTTCCCGGATGTTGGCCATGGGGCGCTTCTCCGGTTCCGGGGGCTGCGCCCCGGCGCTTTCTCCGGCGCCGTCAACCTCGCGGGTTTCCCGGCGGGCCATATCGCCTTCCTCGACGGCCTCGCCGTCCGGTTCCCCAGGGCCTCCGGAATCCGCCTTGAGCTGCTCCTCGTCCGGCCCTTCCGGGAGCGTCTCAGCGCCATCATCAGCCCCTTCCTCCGGATCCCGGAGCTCGGTGTCCGTCTCCGGCGCCAGTGAACGCAGCTCCGCCAGCTGATCCCGCATGCCCACCAGCCCGGACTCGCTGGCCACTTCCCGGGCCTCTTCAACGGTCTCCTCCGGCTCGGCCGGTGTGGGTTCCGGCGGTGTCTCCGGCTCGGGTTCGGGGTCACTGGTTTCGGGCTCCGGTTCCGGCTCGGGCTCCGGTTCGGGATCCTCCTGCTCTTCGAGCATGCGCGCCAGTTGCGGATCCGGCTCCTCCGGCCGCTCCGGCGTCCGCTCCGGCAGCTCCATCCCGGGCACCAGCACGGCCAGTGGCAGGAACACCACCAGCAGCACCGCCAGTATCACCCCGAGCAGGCGGTCCTCGCCCCGGGTGCTGCGCCACGGCAATGCCGGAGATCGGCTCAAGGCGCACCTCCCCCGCTTTCCGGTGCGGTTTCCACCGCCATATGGAGCCGGCTGTAACCCGCATTCACAGCACTGCGCATGACCGGGCGCAGGCGCGCGTAATCCAGGCTCCGGTCCGCCACGATCATGGCGCCGGCCTCGTCCCCGTCTTCCCTGCGCCCGGCCAGGTGCGCCTCAAGCTCGGCGATGACCTCACCACCTTCGCCCTCTGTTACGCCACCCAGTTGCGCCACCTCACTGCCACCGACGAGGATGCTGTCGCCGGCCACCACCACCCGCAGAATGCTCTCAGGCACCTGGTCCGCCTCGGAGCGCGGCAGCTGGATGTCACTGTCCTGCTGCAGAACCCGCACATCCGAGGAGTTCACCATCAGGAAGAAGACCAGGATGGTGAAGATGTCCATCAGGGCGGTAAGGTTGAGGCCGCCCGGGCGGTTCATGCGCCGGTAGTGGCGCTGGATCCGGCGGGCGCGGCGGGATTCCTTCATGAGTCCGCCTCCTCACCCTCGGGCGCCGGGGCGTCACCGAGGGCGATATCCGGGAAGAGTTCCGCGGTGACCGGGTTCGCCGCCACCACCTCGGGGTAGCCGCGAACGGTGTCCATGGTGGTCACCAGCGTCTGGTAATCGGTGTCCGGCCCGGCGAGCAGGCGGATGTCACGGGTGTCCGGGAACCGCTCCTTTACGCCCTTGAGGAGCTCGCGCAGCCCCGCAAAGTCCGGGTCGCCCGCCTCGGCCGGCTCGAACCGCCGGAGCACGCCGCCGTTACGGTCGCCCACCTCCAGGCGTCCGTCGCGCACGATCACGTAGAGTGCGAGCTCTTCCCCGTCGTCCACCATTTCGTCCAGACGCTCACCAGCTTCCGGGAAGCTCAGCTCCAGGATGCGGGTCTGGGTAAAGACCATGCTCAGCAGCAGCACGGGCACCAGCACGATCATCAGGTTGAGGAAGGGCGTG
>JBNJDI010000033.1:0-23276 GCA_051744725.1 Pseudomonadota bacterium
CCGTCAGACCACTTTCTTGAGCTCTTCCTCAAGCTGCGGTACTGCCTCGAACAGATCCGCTACAAGGCCGTAGTCCGCCACCTGGAAGATGGGGGCGTCCTCGTCCTTGTTGATGGCCACGATGACCTTGGAATCGCCCATGCCGGCCAGGTGCTGGATGGCACCGGAAATGCCGACGGCGATGTAAAGGTTCGGGGCCACGATCTTGCCGGTCTGGCCGACCTGCATGTCGTTGGGCACGAAGCCGGCGTCGACGGCAGCACGGGATGCGCCGATGGCGGCGCCCAGAACGTCCGCGACAGACTCCAGCATCTTGAAGTTGTCGCCGTTCTGCATGCCGCGACCACCGGAGATGACCACGTCGGCAGCTGCCAGATCCGGACGGTCGGATTCGGCCAGCTCTTCGCTGACAAACTCGGAAAGGCCGGCGTCGTGCGCTGAGTCCACGGATTCAACGGAAGCGGAACCGCCTTCAGCCGCAACCGGATCAAAGCTGGTGGTCCTTACGGTGATCACCTTGACGCTGTCGCTCGACTGCACGGTCGCAATGGCGTTACCGGCGTAGATCGGGCGAACGAAGGTGTCCTCGGACTGCACGCCGATGATGTCGGAGACCTGGGCCACGTCCAGCATCGCGGCGACACGCGGCATGGTGTCCTTGCCAACGCTGCCGGCGGAGGCGAAGAGATGGCTGTAGCCCTTGCCCACTTCCGCGATCAGCAGGCTGAGGTTCTCGGCGAGATCGTGCGCGTAGGCGTCGTTGTCGGCGGCGAGCACCTTGTTTACACCGTCAGCCTTGGCGGCCTGCTCGGCAACACCGCCGATGTCCTTGCCGGCGACCAGAACGTCGATGTCACCACCAGCAGACTTGGCAGCGGCGATAACACTGAGTGTCGACCCGGTCAGCTCACCCTTGTTGTGATCTGCAATAACCAGTGTACTCATTTAAATCACCTTCGCTTCGTTCTTCAGTTTGTCGACCAGCTCTTCAACGCTCTCGACCTTGATGCCGGGCTGACGCGGCTGCGGCTCTTCAACCTTGAGCGTCTGGAGCCGCGGCGCAACATCAACGCCAAGGTCCGCCGGGCTGATGGTCTCGAGCGGCTTCTTCTTGGCCTTCATGATGTTGGGGAGCGAAGCGTAGCGCGGTTCGTTCAGGCGCAGATCCGTAGTGACCACGGCCGGCAGGTTAAGGGAAACGGTCATCAGGCCGCCGTCGATCTCACGGGTTACCTTGACCTTCTCACCTTCCACCTCAACCTCGGAGGCGAAAGTGCCCTGGGGCATGCCCGCGAGCTGGGCCAGCATCTGGCCGGTCTGGTTGTTGTCGGTATCGATGGACTGCTTGCCCATGATCACCAGGTTCGGCTCTTCCTTGTCCACGACGGCCTTGAGCATCTTGGCCGCATCCAGGGACTGGACGTCTTCGTCCGTCTCTACCTGGATCGCGCGGTCAGCGCCCAGTGCCAGCGCGGTGCGCAGCTGCTCCTGGCTGACCTTGGGACCGATGGTCACGGCGACAATCTCGGTGGCAACGCCCTTCTCCTTGAGACGGACCGCTTCCTCAACGGCGATCTCGCAGAAGGGATTCATTGCCATCTTGACGTTGGAAAGGTCCACGCCGGTGTTGTCCGGCTTGACGCGAACCTTGACGTTATAGTCAATTACTCGTTTTACAGCGACCAGAACCTTCATAGATTCCTCGTTTCCTGCCATGGGTTTAAAATGTTGATGCAGCGGGCGTCCCCGGCAAAAGCGCCCTAATACTGACGACAAAACCACAGGGGGTCAATAGCGCCAGGGACGGGATGCCATTGCTCAATGTCATTCAAACAAACGTTTGTTTGATTTCCATGATGATATATCCTGTGGCAACGTAAAGCCACAGATTGCCCATTGGAAATCCTGAGGAGACTATCGTGGAACGCGAATCGATGGAGTTTGACGTCCTGATCGTGGGGGCGGGTCCTGCTGGACTCTCGGCCGCCTGCCGCATCCAGCAGCTGGCCAACGAGGCGGAGCAGGAACTGACCGTCTGTGTTGTCGAGAAAGGCTCAGAGGTCGGTGCCCACATCATCGCCGGCACTGTTTTCGAGCCCACCAGCCTCAATGAGCTCTTCCCCGACTGGAAGGAGCGCGGGGCGCCGCTGAACACGCCGGTCACCCGGGATGACATCTACTTCCTGCGCGGCGCCGACAGCGCCCGCAAGGCCCCCAACGCCTTTGTGCCCAAGAACATGCACAACCACGGCAACTACATCATCAGCCTGGCCAACCTGTGCCGCTGGCTGGGCGAGCAGGCCGAGCAGCTGGGTGTCGAGATCTACCCCGGCTTCCCGGCCGCCGAAGTCCTCTACGAGGACGGCGTGGTCAAGGGCATCCTTACCGGTGAGTTCGGTATCGACAGGGAGGGCAACCAAAAAGACGGCTACATGCCGGCCATGGAGCTGCGGGCGAAGTACACCCTGTTCAGCGAGGGCTGCCGCGGGCACCTGGGCAAGGAGCTGCTCCAGCAGTTCGGCCTGGACGAGGGCAAGGACCCGCAGCACTATGGGCTGGGGATCAAGGAACTGTGGGACATTGACCCGGCGAAGCACGAGCCCGGCCTGGTGGTGCACACCGCCGGCTGGCCGCTTTCCGAGAGCGGCTCCACCGGGGGCGGCTTCCTCTACCATCTGGAAAACGGCCAGGTCTATGTGGGGCTGATCACCGACCTGTCCTACTCCAACCCCTACGTCTCGCCGTTCGAGGAATTCCAGCGGATGAAGACCCATCCGACCATCAAGCAGCACCTGGAAGGCGGCAAGCGCGTGGCCTACGGCGCGCGGGCGATCACCAAGGGCGGTTACAACAGCCTGCCGAAGATGAGCTTCCCGGGCGGGCTGCTGCTGGGCTGCGACGCGGGCACGCTGAACTCGTCCAAGATCAAGGGCTCGCACACCGCCATGAAGTCCGGCATGCTCGGCGCCGAGACGGTGTTCGAGGCCATCCAGAAAGGCTCCGAAGGCGGTGATGACCTCACCAGCTTTGCCGAAAAATTCGAGAACAGCTGGCTCTTCAAGGAGCTGTTCGCCGAGCGCAACTTCAGCCCGGCCATGCACAGGTTCGGCACCGTCATCGGTGGCGGCATCGCGTATCTGGAGCAGAACATCCTGCGCCGGCCCCTGCCGATCACCTTCCACGACACCACACCGGACCACGCCGCGCTCAAGCCGGCGGCCGAGTGTAAGAAGATTGATTACCCCAAGCCGGACAACAGCCTGACCTTCGACCGGCTGTCCTCGGCGTTCATGTCGAACACCAACCACGAAGAGGACCAGCCCTGTCACCTCAAGCTCAAGGATCCGGAGGTGCCGATCCGGGACAACCTGCCCACCTACGACGAGCCGGCCCAGCGCTACTGCCCGGTGGGCGTGTACGAGGTTGTGGACGCCGAGGACGGCAGCGGCAGGAAGTTCCAGATCAACGCGCAGAACTGCATCCACTGCAAGACCTGCGACATCAAGGACCCGGCCCAGAACATCCAGTGGGTGGTCCCGGAAGGGGGCGGTGGCCCCAACTACCCCAACATGTAAGGGGCTGGAACGAAAAAAGGCGACCCGAGGGTCGCCTTTTTCATGTCCGGTGCACTGACAATGCAGAAAATGCAGATGATTCAGTGCCTGGCGGAAGACTCAGTGCACGTGGCCGTGCTCTTTTTCTTCGTCGGACGGTTCGCGCGTATCAACCACCTCAACATCGAAGTGCAGACGCTGGCCTGCCAGCGGATGGTTGGCATCGATGGTCACAGTCTCGTCCTCAACGGATACCACGCGTACGATCTGCGGGCCGCCGGGCGTTTCCGCCTGGAACTGCATGCCTGGCTCTACTTTCTCCACGCCTTCAAACGCGGAACTCGGCACGGGCTGGACCAGCTCTTCGCGGACTTCGCCGTAAGCGTTCTCCGGATCCAGTGAAACCTGGGTTTCGTCACCCTGGCCCTTTTCGGTCAGTGCTTCTTCCAGGCCACTGATGATGTTCTGGGCACCTTCCAGGTAGCTGAGCGGCTCGCGCTCGCGGGAAGAATCCAGAACTTCACCCTCGTCGTTCTTGAGGGTGTAATGGATGGTGACGACACGGGATTCGGTCATGTTGACTCCTTGCGTGTGGGACAGAAACGTCGTAATCAAATGCGGTGGATCGAAAGTGTTGCTGAACAGTGGCCTGTACAGAGGGACTTACGACGATCCGGAACGCAAGGGTGCTGCTCAATACTACAGGCACCCAGACTCCATGATAGGAAATAAAGAGGGCTTTGAAAACCGGCTCAACCGATGCGCCCCAGCGAGAAGAAACTGCCCTGGCTGATCACCCCCACATGGGTGGTGCCATTGATGGTGCGCTCTTCGGCCAGATCCGTCAGATGGTAGAAGGCGCTGCGTTCGATACGGGCCTGCAGGCCGCGGCGCACCATGACGTAGGGCTGGGGTTCACCGCTTTTCTCATCGCTGCGGACGATGAGCGGGTGCGACTCGCCAATCGGGAAGCGGTCCTCCACATCCGTCTGCAGCCAGAGCACACGCGCGTCGCCCTCGCCTTCCTGCTCAACGCTGTGCGCGAGAAAGGGAACGTCCTCCACCTGGATGCGGTATTTCTCGTGCGGTGTCAGAAGATAATAGTAACCATCGGATTCACGGCGCATGATGGAGGCGAAAAGCCTGCGCAGGGCAAGCCGCTCGATTTCACGCCCCTGGTAGAACCAGCGGCCGTTGCGGTTGATGAACAGTTCAAGGTCGTCCGTGAACGGGGGATCCCACTGATCCACGGGCGGACCCTGTCCGGTTGTATCGTACTGGGCGACGTGTTCGAATTGTCGCGCCAGTTCCGCCTGCGAATCAGGTTCCCCCATCTGAAGCCCTCCGGCACAATCGCTTTGTGGAACAGGTTCCGATGCTAGCGGTGCGAGCCCGCCCCTTCAATAACGGACATGACGGAGATGGAGCATGACGGAGCGTTTTTCAGCCACCCAGCTGCAGAGTGAATTCCCGCTTGAGTCGGGGCTTGCCTACCTCAACCACGCTGCGGTGGCGCCATGGCCCCGGCGTGCCAGCGATGCCGTTGCCCGCTTCGCGCACGAGAACAGCCACCTTGGTGCCACCCACTACCCCCATTGGCTGACCGTTGAGGATCAACTCCGGCACAACCTGGCGCGGCTGATCAATGCGCCATCCGCGCAGGACATTGCCCTGTGCAAGAACACCTCCGAGGCGCTTTCCATGGTTGCCGCCGGCCTGGACTGGCGTGACGGCGATGAGATCATCATCACCAGCCAGGAATTCCCGTCCAACCGTATTGTGTGGGAATCCCTTGCCGGGCGTGGCGTCAGCGTGCGGGTAGCAGACATTGACCGGGAGGATGTCACGCCGGAAGGGGCGATTGAGGACCTGATCACTGACAGAACCCGCCTGATGTCGGTCAGTTCCGTCCAGTATGGCACCGGGCTGCGCCTTGACGCCGCCCACCTCGGCGCGCTCTGTGACAGCCATGGCATCCTGTTCTGCCTGGACGCGATCCAGAGTGCCGGCGCCGAACCGCTGGACGTCCAGGCCACTGGCGCCCACTTCGCCATGGCGGACGGCCACAAATGGATGCTGGGGCCTGAAGGGCTGGCGTTTTTCTATGTAGCCCCGGAATGGCGTGAGTCACTGAAACTCTATGAATACGGCTGGCACATGGTTGCGGAGCCCGGCAATTTTGACCGCAAGGACTGGGCGCCAGCCCCGGATGCTCGGCGCTTTGAGTGCGGCAGCCCCAACCTGCTCGCCGCCCACGCCTTTGAGGCAAGCACCGGCCTGCTGCTTGAAGTGGGTCTGGATCAGGTCAGGAGCCTGATTGACCAGCGCGTAAGCCGCCTGGCGAGCGGCCTGGACCGGATCAAGGGGATTACACCGGTGACCCCCCGGGACCCGCAGCGCCGGCTTGGTATCTACACGGTGCGGATCCAGGGCCTGGACAACCGCCACCTCTGCGACCGGCTGGCCCAGCAGCGGGTGATCAGTGCCAGCCGGGGTGGCGGCGTGCGGTTCTCGCCGCACTTCTATACCCCCTACGCCGCACTGGAGCAGGCACTGGACACCCTGGAGCGCCTCATACGGCAGGGCTGATCAGATGGCGGAACCCTCGCCCTGGCGGGGCAGGATGAATTCCACGTCGCTGTTCTGGGTGGCATTCATGAGCGCCCCCACCACGTCCTCGATGGACGCTCCCCGGTAGAGGATCTGGTGGAGCCCCCGCACCAGCGGCATGTAGACGTCCAGCTCGATGGCCTTCTCGTGGACCAGCTCCAGGGTCCGGACACCCTCGGCCACCTGCCCGAGTTCCGTCACCGCTTCATCCAGGGTGCTGCCTCGCCCGACCGCATACCCGACCCGGTAGTTGCGGCTCAGACTGGAGCTGCACGTTACGATCAGGTCGCCGACGCCAGCCAGCCCCAGGAAGGTCATGGGATTGGCGCCCATGCTTACGGCAAAGCGGCTCATCTCCGCCAGGCTGCGGGTTATGAGCATGGACTTGGTGTTCTCGCCCATGCCTCGGGCGTCGGCCAGGCCGGAGACCACGGCATAGATGTTCTTGAGCGCGCCGCCAAGCTCCACACCGTACACATCCAGGTTGGCATAGATCCGGAAATAGGCATTCCCCAGTGCCTGCTGCACGCGCTCCCGCAGCTCCCGGTCCTCAGAAGCGATCACGGAGGCCGTGATCTCATGCTGGACAAGCTCTCCGGCCAGGTTCGGACCGCTCAGAACGCCCACCCGGGTGCCGGGCAGCTCTTCCTTCAGCACCTGACTCATCAGCCGGAAGCCGTCGCGCTCAATCCCCTTGGTGAGGCTGACCACCATCTGCTGGTCGTGGAAATGGCCGGCAGCGCCACGGATCACGTCACGGAAGACTTTGCTGGGCAACGCCACAAACACCAGCTCGGCCTGTTCAATGGCGGCACCCATATCGGTTGTGGGCTCAACCAGGGGATCCAGCTCGAGTTCCGGGAAATACTGGTGGTTGATGCGCGTACGGCGGATCGTCTCCGCCTGCTCGGCGTTGCGCATCCAGAGCTGGACGGGATGACCGTTTTCGGCCAGTACCTGGGCCATGGCGGTGCCGAAACTGCCACCACCCAACACAGTGGTCTGAATCGCGTTCTCCATGCAGCGGGCTTATTCGGTTTTGTCAGATGGGTTCAGGGGGCTTCGCATTCCAGAGCACGCACCAGGTTCTGGAACTGTTCCTGATTGTGATGGTTCATGCTCATCAGGGTCCGGTGCGCGTCCAGAACCTTGTCACGTACGTCCTGCTCACTGGCGCGCATGAGCGGAATCTCCTCGAGTTCCTCGGGATCCCGCGCCGGTTCGCGCACTATCAGGAAGATGCGGTCAAACCCCATGGAATGGATGATGCGGGTGACATCGGGATTGGTGGTGATCAGCGTGGGCAGGAAGTGGCTGCGTTCCTCGGAGGCCATGGCGATCTTGGCCAGCAGCCCGAGTGTGGTGCTGTCGATCACTTCCGTCTCGGTGAGATCCACCACCACGGTCCGGAACTCCGGGTTCCCGAACATGTTGTCAATGATCTGGTCCAGAGTCGAGCAGAGGTTGAGACGCACTTCCCCGATGAACTTGAGTACATAAATACCCCGCTCCTGAGCCTGCAGGATTTTGCAATCACTCATCAGCAGCACGCCCGTCGGTCACCGTCACTATGGCAATGTCATCGGGAAGTTCCTGCATTGCCTCGATCTGCAAGGACTCACTGAGTCTTTCGACAGTGTGACGCCCAGATTGCACGAGTTCAAGTAACCGTTTCTCCTTCTCGTCCAGGCTTGGGGCATTGATCACCTCAAGAATCCCGTCGGAAAACAGGATCAGCCGGAAGCCGGGGCTCAGCGGCTCACTGTAGTGGACCCAATCCGGCTCGTTGAACAGCCCCACGGGCAAGCCACTGCCCTCCAGGAAGCGCGCGCCCTTCTCATCCAGCAGAATCGGCATGGGGAAGTGCCCGCCCACGGAATAGCGCAGTTCACGGGCCCGGGTGTCCACCAGGCCCACGAAGAGGGTCACGTGCTTGCCAAGGCCGGTTTCCAGCAGTTCATGGTTGACCCGCTGCAGGAATCGTTCCGGATCCAGGATGTCCTCGCTGGAGCCGCGCCGCAGGTTGCGCTGGAGCCGGTTGGTCAGATTCTTCAGCAGAACCGTCACGAAGGCGCTGCTGGCGCCATGGCCGGACACATCGGCGATGTAGACCAGACTCAGGTGATCATCCAGCTTCATGTAGTCGAGAAAATCCCCGCTGAGGTACAGCGAGGGCTGGATGCAGTGTGTCATGTGCACCCCGGCCATTGTCTGGTCAGGGTCCGGGAGCATCTTCATCTGCACCTTGCGCCCGGCACTCTGGTCCGCGCGCAGCTCGGCGATCCCCTCGCGCAGGTTCAGGTTCTTGCGCTCCAGCTCCTCACGGTAGACCTCGTTGAGCCGGGCCACCCGTACCCGCTCAAAAAGCTTGGTCAGCACGTCGTCCACGGCGCTCTTGTCGTCCAGGGGTTTGAGCACCACTTCCGAGGCCCCTGCCCGCATCGCGGCAACCACCTCATTCGCAGTCCCGGCATTGCTGAGCGCAATCACGGGCACTTCCACCTCGCCGATCAGGGCTTCGCGCGCAAGCTCGCTGATGCAGCTGGGGGGCAGGTCGGCAAAGATCAGGTCCGGTGGCGTTGCGAGCAGACTGGCCACCCCTTCCGCCAGACTCTTGCAGGCGGTCACGTAGTAGCCACGGACCTGGAGATGGCGGCGCAGTTCATCGCGGCTGCCAGCCTCCGGCTCGATGATGAGGATGTGTTCCGTGCGGGTGGCCATGGGCACCGCTCCCAAATACGGCGAAGATCCCGCCCGGCGCGGCGGTACGCGGGCGCGGCTGATGTGCTAGAGTCTGGCCCTGTTGCTTCACTTAGGCAAGCGGAAAGCCCGATTATGCGAAGTGCCCTGGATGACCTGCTCGGCGCCTACGACAAGCTGATCATGGACCCTGTCCATGGCGGCATCCGTCTCCACCGTCATGAGGTGGAAGTCATCGACCACCGCCTCTTCCAGCGCCTGCGCAACATCTGCCAGAACGACATCCTGAGCCTGGTATTCCCGGGCGCCACCCACTCGCGTTTTCTGCACAGCATTGGCGTGATGCATGTGGGCGACCGGATGTTCCGCGCCATGATGGACGCCTACCTGCGTGAACGCCAGCTCAGCCGCCAGCCGGAGCTCACATTCGAGCAGCTGGACGCCATTGACTACATGGCCAAGATCATCCGTCTGGCCTGCCTGCTCCACGACAGCGGCCACTCCAGCTTCTCGCACCAGTTCAACCAGGCCGACCGGATCCAGCAGCTGATGCAGGCGCCCGGGCGCTTTGAGCAGCTCTGGGCCGGCATTGACGCCAGCACCTTCTACCCTGAGCTGCCGGATGTACTGGAGCATGAACACTACTCGGTGCGCATCGCCTGGGAAGTGCTCTCCGATATGGACCTTGCAGGGCGTTTCGGCATCGAGATCCAGGACGTGCTCGGCGTCATGGAGACCACCGAACCCGCGCCCAGTGAACGCTTCCAGCACCACGCCCGCACCTTCTGGGCCTTTATTGCCGGCCCGGACGCCCACGCCGGCGCCCTTGAGACCAGCGCGGTCCCGCGCCTGGTGATGGACCTGCTGTCCTCGGTGGTGTCCGGCGAGATCGATGCCGACCGTGCCGACTACATGCTGCGCGACGGTTTCCATTCCTCGGTGACCATCGGTGGCTTCAACCTTGATCACCTTCTGAACAACCTGCGCTTCGGCTGGAGCCTGGACTCCCCCTGGCTGGGGCTTGCCGTCACCCAGAAAGGGCTGGGCGCGCTGGAGGACTTTGTCTATTCCCGCTACCAGATGTACCGCAAGGTCTACGCCCACAAGACGGCCCTTGGCTTCGACTGGCTGCTGCGCGAAGCGATCAACGAAGTGCTCGAGGATGGGGACGTACTCGACTGGGTGGATGACTGTCTCGGCGATATCCGCAACTTCGCGGACATCACGGACACCTTTTTCTGGGAAGCTTTCCGGCGCAAGGCCCGCGCCAATCCGGGCAGCTGCTCCCGCTGTGTGGTGGACCGGATCCGCCTGAAGCACGTGGATACCCGCGAGGGGCTGGATCCGGAGGCCATTGATGAGCACCGCCACTATCTCTCCAGCGCGCTTGAGGCGCCGGTGCAGGAGATTGTGACCTGCACCATGCATGCCCGCTTCTCCCACATCCGCGACCACTTCGATGGTATACAGGTCCTTGCCCGCGACGCAGTGACCGGCAGGCGTCACCTGGAGCGGATCACCGACATGTCCACCTTCTTCCAGAAGTTCGCGGACAGCACCATCGTGCATTTCTACAGACTGCCCGAGCCGCTGCGGGCATGATTGATTCTCCCAATCTGCCCTATTGCCCCAGCCGCCACGGCTGATCTGATCCGCCCCTCACACAACGGCGTATAACTCGTTGTATGATGGTCGTATCAAAGCGGTCGCGATCTCAGGATCCCAACAGGTCGGAATACCATGGCACAGACACACAATCTCCTTTACAGCTTTCTCAGGTGGTTTGACTCCGAAGCGGGTGCCGAACACATTGATGCCAGCAGCACCCGTCTCAACTGGATCCGGATCATCCCCTTCATCGGTCTGCACCTGGCATGCCTGGGTGTCATCTGGGTCGGCGTCAGTCCCTTTGCCGTCTGGTTCGCCATCGGATTCTTCGTACTGCGCATGTTCGCAATAACCGGCTTCTATCACCGGTACTTCGCCCACAAGACCTTCAGCACGAACCGCTTCTGGCAGTTCGTATTCGCCGTGATCGGCAGCAGCGCCGTACAGCGGGGCCCGCTCTGGTGGGCGGCGCATCACCGCCATCACCATCAGTACTCGGACACCGAGCAGGACCTCCACTCCCCTGAGCAGCAGGGATTCTGGTGGTCCCATGTGGGCTGGTTCACCTGTGACGCTGCCTTCCTGACCGATTACCGCCGGGTCGGTGACTGGGCGCGCTATCCGGAGCTGAAGTTCATCAACCGCTTCGATGCCATTGTTCCGCTGGTCTGTCTGATCGGTATCTATGCACTGGGCGAGGCGCTGGCCGCCTGGGCGCCCTCACTGGGCACCAACGGCCTCCAGCTGACCGTCTGGGGATTCTTCATCTCAACCGTGGCGGTGTTCCACGGAACCGTCTCCATCAACTCGCTGGCCCACGTCTGGGGCCGTCGGCGCTTTGAAACCGCCGACGACAGCCGCAACAACTTCTGGCTGGCCCTGCTCACCCTGGGTGAGGGCTGGCACAACAACCATCACCGCTGGCCGACGTCCGCGCGCCAGGGGTTCCGCTGGTGGGAGATCGACATCACCTTCTACCTGCTCTGGCTGATGGAAAAAGCCGGCATCATCCATAACCTGAAGCCCATTCCCAAAGCGGTCTATGAAGAAACCCTGGAAAGGGATCGGCAGAGGTATGGCCATGACGCTGAGCAGTAAACAGGTCGCGCGTTTCCAGTCTCTGTTCAACGACACGCCTCCGGACATCGATGCCCTGATGGAGGAGTGCTATCACGAAAGGATCCTTTTCCGGGATCCACTGGTTGAGCGCCGCGGCACGGAATCTCTGGCCAGGTATCTGCGCTCGGCCTATGTCAATGTGACCAGCTGCGAATTTGATTTCGGCGAGCCGGCAGCCAATGCCCGCAGTGTGCTCCTGCCCTGGAGCATGACCCTGGAGCATCCGAAGCTGGCCGGTGGCCGGTCTTTCATTGTCGAGGGCGTGAGCCTGCTGCAGGGGCAGGATGACCTCATCGTCTTCCACCGTGACTACTATGACGCGGGCGAGCTTCTGTACGAGAACATTCCGGTACTCGGCCGGATCATCCAGTGGATCAGGAGCAGAGCGGTATGAGCAAGGAGCACAACACGACCAACCTGACGGTGTGGCTCACCGGCGCCACTTCCGGCATTGGACTGGCGGTTCTCGCCGAACTTGTCCGCCAGGGGCACCGTGTCATTGCGACAGGGCGCAACCGCGACAGGCTCAATGAGATCGTGGCGGAATACGGTAACGCGGTCACCCCGCTTGCCGGTGACGTGACCAGCCCCGAGGACTGCCGTCATTTCCGCGAACAGCTGCACGCCATGGAGCCCATCGACTGGGCCATCCTCAATGCGGGCACCTGTGAATACATGGATGTGTCGGATTTCGACGCCGAACTGGTCTCCCGGGTGATCAACACCAATATCGTGGGCACGGCCCGGGCCATTGAAGCCGTTCTGCCGGTACTCCGGAGCAGTCAGACCCGGGAGCGCCGTCCCCTGCTGGCCGTGGTTGGCTCCTCCGCCTGGTGGTTCCCCTTCACGCGCGCCGAAGCCTATGGCGCCTCCAAGGCGGGGTTGGCCTATCTGACGGAATCCCTGCGCGCCGATCTGGCAGGAGAAGGGATCGACGTCTCGCTGGTCTCACCGGGATTCGTGCGCACACCGCTGACGGACCAGAACGATTTCTCCATGCCCTTCCTGATGGAGGCCGAGGATGCCGCGCGCATCATGGTCCGCGATCTGACCCGACACAGGCCGGACATCCACTTCCCCAAGCGTTTCACCCTGATGCTCAAGCTGCTTGCCTGCCTGCCCCGCTCATTGCGTGACCGTATGGCAGCGGCGATGTCCCGCAACGCCCAGGAATCGGACAGCTGATCACCCCCATGACCGAACCGCAACGAATTGCCGTTATCGGCAGTGGCATCTCTGGACTTGTCTGCGCCTGGCTTCTCAGCCGCCGGCACGAGGTCCATCTGTATGAAGCCCAACACCAGCTGGGCGGCCACACCAACACCGAACACGTTGAGGCCGGCGGCCGCATCTGGCCGGTGAACACCGGCTTCATCGTCTACAACGACTGGACCTATCCGGATTTCATCCGGATCATGGATCAACTGGGCGTTGCCTCGGAAACCTCAAGCATGAGCTTCAGCGTGCACGGGGGCGCCACCGGCCTCGAGTACAACGGCACCAGCCTGAACGCCCTGTTTGCCCAGCGCGCCAACCTGGTCAATCCATGGTTCCTCAGGATGGTCGCCGAGATTCTGCGCTTCAATCGGCTGACCCGGGACGACCTGGCCAACGACCGCATCGCGGAGACCGAGACACTGGGTCATTACCTGCAGCGCCATGGGTTCTCGCGGTATTTCCGCCAGCATTACATCATTCCCATGGGGGCCGCGATCTGGTCCGCTTCCGAAAGCGACATGGACCGCTTTCCGCTGCGCTTCTTTCTGCGGTTCTTCAACAACCACGGCATGCTTTCCGTCTCAGACAGACCCACCTGGCGGGTCATCCAGGGCGGTTCCGAGTCCTATATCCCGGCGATGATCGCGCCCCTGGGACAGCGTGTGTACACCAATACGCCGGTTAACAGCGTCACCCGGGATGCGGAAGGGGTCACGCTGACCTCGAGGCGCGGCAATGAACGCTTTGACCAGGTCATCATCGCCAGCCACGCCGATCAGGCGCTGGCCATGCTGTCAGACGCTACCGAGGCGGAGCGCGCGGTCCTCGGTGCATTGCCCTACCAGCCCAATGACGTGGTCCTGCACACAGACCCGTCGGTACTGCCCCATAACCGTCGTGCCTGGGCCGCCTGGAACTACCACCTGCCGGAAGCGGCGGACGAGCCGGTCTCCGTCACCTACAACATGAACATCCTGCAGAATTTCCAGGATGCCCCGGAAACCTTCTGCGTCACGCTCAACCGCACCCATGCCATTGACCCATCCCGCGTCATCAAGCGATTCAGCTATTCACACCCTCGTTTCACCCTGGAGGGCGTGGGCGCCCAGAACCACTATGAACGGATTGGGGGCCAGCATCGTACACATTACTGTGGCGCCTATTGGTTCAACGGGTTCCACGAGGACGGCGTGCGCAGCGCCCTGCGCGTGTGTGAAGCACTGGGAGAAACACTGGAATGAGTGCTGAGGCTCTCAAGAGCGGCTTTCTCGAAGGCAGCATCCGCCATCGGCGCATGACGCCGGTGCGGCATGACTTTGAGTACCCCATGGGGATGTACGCCATCCGCCTGGACGAATGGGATAGACTGGCCAGCCTGCACCGAGGCATCTCAACCACGCGTCCCAACCGTGTCTGGTTCCGGCGGCGGGACTATTTCCAGCCCGGTAACGGGTCACTGGATGGCGCCGTGCGCCGCCATGTTGAGATCGCCACCGGCAGCCGCCCCAGCGGGCCGATCGAGCTGGTGACCCATCCGCGTTACTGGGGCTGGATCTTCAATCCGGTGAGCTTCTACTTCTGCTACGCCGATGACGCGGACGCCCACAGCAATCCGGTTCCCGAGGCCATACTGGCACAGATCACCAACACCCCCTGGCATCAGCGTCACAGTTACGTGCTCTCGGGCGGTGCCATCACGGAAACCGGCAACGGGTGGTGCAGCCGCCGGTACCGTTTTGCCAAGCACTTCCATGTCTCCCCCTTCAACCCCATGGAGCAGGATTACGAATGGCTGTTCGGGTTCCACCCCGAAGCCCTGCGTGTGCACATGACGGTCCGTGGCCATGAGGGTCGGGTCTTCGATGCCACACTGGCCACCGGCCGCCGGCCTCTGACCCCGGAGGTGGCTGGACGCGCGCTGCGGCGTTACCCGGCCGAGACCCTCAAAGCCAGTCTGGGCATCCATCTCAACGCCTTCCGGCTCTGGCGCAAGGGGGCGGTCTTCCACGACCACCCCCAATGGGAGGGCGAATCCGCCAGCAGTCTTGAACCGGCGC
Organism: Pseudomonadota bacterium; assembly: GCA_051744725.1. Taxonomy (GTDB): domain Bacteria; phylum Pseudomonadota; class Gammaproteobacteria; order Pseudomonadales; family Oleiphilaceae; genus Halospina. The sequence continues at coordinate 14,867 of JBNJDI010000033.1, forward strand.
TGGGCGTACCAACCAATGCTTCATCGGATCAGTTCGGAACGGTTACATCATGGAAAACCTGAAAATCACAACTCCCCGCTCATCTCTGGCCCCCGTTGATCACTGGGCACGCGCCCTGGTCACGGCAACGCTGCGCAACCTGGAACAGGGGCAGCTGTGCGTTGTCGAGGGCGAGCGTGAAACCTGGTTCGGCCGTGACGACGGCGTACACCATCCGGTGCAGCTGACCGTGCACGACGCCTCCGCCTGGCGGGACATGGTGTCCGGGGGCAGCATCGGCGCCGCTGAGGCCTATGTGGCCGGTGACTGGGACTCCCCCGACCTGGTGGGCCTGCTGCGGTTCTTCGCCCGCAACAACGACCGCATGAACGGGTTCGAGGACCGTGTCTCCTGGGTAACCCGGCCCGCGCGGCGCTCCCTTCACTGGCTCAACCGCAACACGCGGACGGGGGCGCGCAAGAACATCGAGGCGCACTACGATCTCGGCAACGACCTGTTCGAACGCTTCCTTGATCCAACGATGATGTACTCCGCCGCCATCTTCCCCTCGGCGGAAAGCACTCTGGAGGAAGCCTCCCGCTACAAGCTGGACCGGATCTGCCAGAAGCTGGACCTGCGTCCCGACGACCAGGTGGTGGAAATCGGCACAGGCTGGGGTGGTTTCGCTCTGCATGCCGCGCGACACTATGGCTGCCATGTGACCACGACCACGATCTCCGCCCAGCAGCATGAATGGGCCCGGGAACAGATCGCGGCACAGGGCCTGGAAGACCGCATCACCCTGCTCTATGAGGATTACCGGAACCTTGAGGGCACCTACGACAAGCTCGTTTCCATCGAGATGATCGAGGCGGTGGGGCCGCAGTTTCTCGGCGACTACATGGAACAGCTCAGCGCCCTCCTCAAGCCGGACGGCCTTGCCCTGATCCAGGCGATCACCCTTCCCGAACAGCGCTATGAGCGGGCCCTGAAGAACGTGGACTTCATCCAGCGCTACATCTTCCCGGGCAGCTTCATTCCGTCTCTGGGCGCGATCCTGGGCGCGGTGCGGGATCACTCGGACCTGGTCTTCAGCCATGCCGAGGACATCGGCCTGCACTACGCCCGCACCCTCGCCTGCTGGCGGGAACGCTTTGAAGCGAACCGTGACGCTATCCGCGGCCTCGGGTACTCTGACGCCTTCATCCGCCTGTGGCGGTATTATTTCGCCTACTGCGAGGCGGGATTCGCGGAGCGGCGCATCGGCAACATCCAGCTTCTCATGGGCAAGCCCGATAACCGCCGCTCCTGCATCGCCGCCGCCGGCGACCTGACCGACAGGAGTACCTGAGCATGCGCAGTCTCGCGAACTTCATCCTCTTCCAGCTCGGATGGTTCGTGGCCGTGCTCTACCCGGGCCAGCTGGCCGCATTTACCGGCCTGGCGATAGTGGCAGCGCATCTGATGTTCATAAGCGCCTTTCCGCAGCGGGAGTTCCGCTTCATTCTCATGGCCACCGTGCTCGGCAGTGTGCTGGATGTCCTGCACCAGAACCTCGGCATCCTCAGCTTCCCCGGGCACGAAGGGGCCTATTCCAGCGGCATGATCCCGGCCTGGCTGGTCATGCTCTGGGCGATTTTTGCAACCGCCGTGAATCACTGCCTGTACTGGATGCGCCAACACCGGCTGGTGCTCTTCGGGCTACCGCCCTTCGCGGGCGCCCTCGCCTACGCGGCGGCCGAGCAGGTCGGCACCATCGAGATCGGTTACGGCCTCTGGGGCATCGTGGCCATCGGCGTCGGCTGGGGGCTCATCTATCCGGTCCTGGTCCGCATCAGCCAGTGGCTGGAATCCATTGAGGAGGCACCACTCCATGAGCAACGCTGGTAACCGCTTTCTGGCCGGACTCGTTCTGGTCGGATTCGCAGCCACAGCAGCGGCGGAGCAGGAGGTCCGGTTCAGCGGCAGCGCCGAATCCCTGGATTCCGGCGAAACCGTCTACACCGAACATCACCGCCAGACCGGCGAATGCCGCGACGGGTTCTGGGCGCCCCGGGAACACGAGGTGACCTACCGCAGCCCGGAAGGGGAAACCATCGCCGAAAAAACCCTGGACTATGGCGATACCCCCTCGCGCCCGAGCTTCACGCTGGAAGATCAGCGCTTCGGTGAGCGTATGCAGGTGGACAACCCGGAAGACGGACCCGTTCGGATCCGTTACCGCGCCAGCAACGGGGACGAATCCAGCTACCGCATCAAGGCCCCGGACAACGGCGTGATCGACGCCGGATTCGAGGTCATGGTGCGTCAGAACTGGGAAACCCTGGTGGAGGATGGCGAGACTGTGCGCATCGAGTTCCTGGTGCCCACCCGGGGCAAATTCTATGCATTCAAAGCCGAACCAGCGGAAATGGAAGCACTGGAAGGTGAGCATGTGTTCCGCATCAGCGTGGCGGGCTGGGTCTCCAGCTGGTTCGTGGACCCCCTTCACCTGGCCTTTAACGATGAGCGCCAGCTCACTGATTTCCATGGCCTTACCAACATTCTGAAAAATCCCGAGGACAACCATCGGGCCCACATCCGCTATGAGCATGAAAGCACGCCCGACTGCCGCTGAGACCCTGCACCCGCAATCGAGCTGTGGTAGGGTATGGCGCCGTTGAACACCGACTTCGCCCACATGCACAAAGACCCGGAACTCATGCGCTTCGTTACCTTTAACGTGAATGGCATCCGCGCACGGATGCACCAGCTCGAGCAGCTCGTAAACCAGTACAGTCCCGATGTGATCGGGCTTCAGGAAACCAAGGTTGCGGATGACCAGTTCCCCGCCGCGGAGGTGGAACAGCTGGGGTATCACGTGAACTGGTACGGCCAGAAGGGCCACTACGGCGTGGCGCTGATGAGCCGCAACGAGCCGGTACGGGTCCAGTGCGGCTACCCCTGGGACGAGGCGGATGCCCAGCGGCGGCTGATCACGGCGGACATCCCGGTGGGTGATGAAACAGTGACCGTCATCAACGGCTACTTCCCGCAGGGGGAAAGCCGGGATCACCCCACCAAGTTCCCGGCCAAGGAGCGTTTCTACCAGGACCTGCAGCGCCTCCTCCGGGAGCAGTATTCACCCGAGCACCCGCTGATGGTGATGGGGGATCTCAATATTTCCTCCACGGATATGGATGTGGGCATCGGTGAGGACAACCGCAAGCGCTGGCTGCGCGAGGGCAAGTGCTCCTTCCTGCCGGAAGAGCGGGAATGGCTGCAGCAGGTCAAGAGCTGGGGGCTGAACGACGTCTACCGCCATCTCTATCCCGAGACGGATAATGACTTCAGCTGGTTCGACTACCGCAGCCGTGGGTTTGAGCGCGACCCCAAGCGTGGGCTTCGTATTGACCTGATCCTGGCCACGGATGCCCTGGCCCAGCGCGTGACAGACGGTGGTATTTCCTACAGTATCCGGAGTATGACGAAGCCCTCCGACCACTGTCCGGTCTGGGCTGACTTTCGCCGGTAAACCGAGCACTGGGATGGTGCGGCCGCATGAAGCGCAAGACCCGTGATCGGATCCTCGACGCCAGCCTTGAGCTGTTCAACGCGGGCGGGGAGTCCAACGTGACCACACTGCAGATCGCTGACGAGATCAACATCAGCCCGGGCAACCTGTATTACCATTTCAGGAGCAAGAGTGAGATCGTGACCGAGCTCTATGACCGTTACGAGCACGAGATCCAGGAGCTGCTGGCGGTGCCCGAGGTCGAGATCTCCGTGGACGACCAGTGGCTGTTCCTGCATCTGCTGTTCGAAACCATCGCCCGCTACCGCTTTCTCTACCAGGACCTGGTCAACGTCCTATCCCGCTACCCGGTGCTGCAGCCGCGCTTCCAGCGGATCGTGAAACAGAAATACCAGGCGAGCCGCCGTATCTGTGCCAGCTTCCGGGAACAGGGCATCCTCTCGGCAAGCGACCGGGAGGTGGAGGCGCTGTGTCACCAGATCGTGCTGACACTGAATTACTGGCTCAGCTTCGAGATGATCTCCCATCTGAACGACAAGGACTCAGTGGATCTCGGGCGCGGCGTCTACCAGGTGATGGTGCTGGTCGCCCCCTACCTTCGCGCCGAAGAGCGCGAGGCGCTGGAGGCGATGAGCGAGGATTATCTCTAGGCGGGGTCAGTCGTCGCGCTTCTCAATGTCGCTGCGCAGCCGCTCAACTTCCTTCTGGAGCGCCTGCACCTGCTGTTCCAGCTCGCGCACCCGGCCGGGCATCGGGATCCCCAGCCGTTCCAGGGCTCTGGAAACCCTTTCATCGAACACCGACTCCAGCCGGTTCCAGGTGCCGGAGGCACGCTCACGCACCCCGCCCACACTGTCCTCGACCGCCCTTACCTGCCGGTTCACTGCGCCACGGGTGCGCTCCTCGATGTCCTCGCCTTCCTGGACCAGACGGTCAAAGAAACGACCGGCATCCTCCTCCGCCTTGGTATAGGCTCCCAGCCCCGCCAGCCAGATCTGGCGGGCCGAGTCCTTGATGCGGTCCGCCAGCTGCTGCTGGTCATGGCTGGTTTCAGTGCTGGGTTCCTGGTCTTTATTTTCCGCCATGGGCTTGGACTCCGGCGCATGCTTTCTGTAAGAATTCCATTATACCTGAATCCGGGGCCCGGCATGAAACTGAGACAGTATCTGAAGAAGCGCATTGTGCCCGAGGCGGTCGATCGCCAGGTGGATCGCATGCGCAAGGCCACCGGCAGTCTTGGCCACGACCCCTGGGGCTTCCAGGAGGATGCCGCCAAGATCGGTATGACACTGGTCCGGCCTGTCCATGACTACTGGTTCCGGGTGGACAGCCGGGGTGAGGAACGCGTGCCGGATGAAGGGCCGGTGCTGCTGGTGGCCAACCACAGTGGCCAGCTGCCCCTGGATGGCCTCATGATTGGCTATACCCTCGCCAACCGGGCCCGGAATCCGCGCCTGCCCCGCGCCATGATCGAACGCTTCTTTCCCACCGTGCCGTGGCTGGGCAACCTGCTCAACCAGATGGGTGCCGTCCTGGGTGACCCCGCCAACTGCGCCCGGATGCTGGAGAACGGCGAGGCGGTGATCATCTTCCCCGAGGGCATCCGTGGCTCGGGCAAGCCCTATCGCGAGCGCTACCAGCTCAAGCGCTTCGGCAGTGGCTTCATGCGTCTGGCCATGGAGCACAACGCCACCGTTGTTCCGGTCGGGGTCGTGGGCTGTGAGGAAACCATGCCGGCATTCGGCAACATCCGTCCACTGGCACGCTGGCTCGGCGTGCCCTATGTGCCCGTTGCCGCACCCGTGGTCCTTCCCAGCCGGGTGCTGCTGCGATTCGGCGAGCCCATGCACTTCCAGCCGGACCCGGAGATGACCGAGGAGACCATGGCGCGGCATGTGGACAGGGTCCGCAACGCCATCAGCGATCTGATCGATCAGGGCCTGAGCGAACGGGAGCGGGTGTTTTGAGCGATTCAACCGACAACAGGCCCACACTGCTGGTCACCGGCGCCGCCGGGGCCCTCGCCCAGCAGGTGATACAGCGCCTGCGCACGGATTACCGGATCGTCGCCGTGGACTTCCGCGAGGAGGTCTGGCTCGGCCCCGACGTGGCCAGTTACCGCGTGGACTTCCAGAAACGCGGCTTCGAGGATCTTTTCCGGCGCTACCGTTTTGACGGCGTCGTCCACCTTGGCCGCATCATGTCCAGCCAGGGAACCCGGCTGAGCCGCTACAACGCCAATGTGCTGGGCACCGACCGGCTTCTCTCGCTCAGCGACCGCTACGGCGTGCACCGGGTCATCGTCCTTTCCACCTATCATGTCTACGGCGCCAATGCGTTCAATCCGGCGCTGATTGACGAGTCCTACCCGCTCAAGAGCGCCGGGCTGAGTATGGACCTGGTGGATTCGGTGGAGCTGGAGAACCTGGCAACCATCTACCTGTGGCGTAACCCGGATCTCAACATCACCATCCTGCGGCCGTGTAACATCGTGGGGCCGGGCGTGCGCAATGCCATCAGCAACCTGCTGGCCTCACGCAATGCGCCGGTCATGGCCGGGTTCTCGCCCATGATGCAGTTCATCCACAGCGAGGACATGGCGCGGGCGATCGAGACGGCCTACCGCCAGCCGCACAAGGGGATCTTCAATGTGGCGCCCCAGGACTGGGTGGATTACCGTGATGCCCTGGAGGCCTGCGGCTGCCGCCCCATTCCCGTTCCCTCCATCCCCCCGGCCCTGCCCCGGACCCTGCTGCGCGCGCTCAATATGCGACGTTTTCCCCCCTATCTGATGGATTTTTTCAAGTATCCTGTCATTATTGACGGGCGCCAGTTCGCCCAGCGTTTCCAGTTCGAGCCGGAACGCCGTCTGGAGACGATTTTCCGTTACTATCGCGAGCTTCGGTACCAGTCCTGAACGCGCGCGACTCCGAATGAGCAAAGGGAGCAACAGTTGCTGGAGTTCGGTGTTGTCAGCCACCTTGCGGCGGCGGCGGTCTATGCTTTCCTCGCCGGCTTCACCGCCTGCCGCTACCTGCGTCGGGGCATCGACCGCGCCCTGTTTCTCGCCGCCAGCCTCACCACAGTCTGGGCCATCTCCATTGTGGCGCAGTCGCTCTGGGGCTGGCCCGAGTTCGCACTGCGCTATGTCACCGAACTCGCCCGCAACACCGCCTGGATCCTGGTGCTCTTCGCCCTGATCCGGGATGCCCGGGATCACAGCCTTTTCTCCCACCGCATGCTGCTGTTCGCCAGTGGCGCCCTGCTCACGATCCTGAGCGTGCTGATGGCATCCGCCCTGACCGGATGGGCGCTCGACATGAGCCTGCTGTCAACCCGTGCCACGCTGTTCGCGCAGCTTGCCATTTCATTGCTGGGCGTCAGCGTGCTGGAACAGATCTGGCGTAATGCCTCCGCCTATGGGCGGTCCAGCATCCGCTATCTGTGCTTCGGGATCACCGGCATCTTTCTCTACGAATTCCTTCTGTACGCCGACGCGCTACTGTTCAACCGCATGTCCAGCGGGCTCTGGGATGCCCGTGGCGCGGTCAACGCACTGCTGACGCCCCTGTTCGCCGTCAACCTGATCAACGCCCGGCGCCAACCTGTCCAGCTCCAGCTCTCACGTACCTTTGTCTACCATGCCGGGACCCTGATTTTCGGGGGGATCTACCTGCTGATCGTCGCTATCGGGGGCTATTACGTGCGGCTTGCGGGAGGAGAGTGGGGGGAAGGCCTGCAGGTCGTGTTCATCGCCGCCTTCGTGCTCCTGTTCGTGCTGCTGATGGCTTCCAGCTGGTTCCGGGCCCGGATCATGATGTTCCTCAGCCAGAATTTCTTTGACTACAAATACGATTATCGCGACGAGTGGCTGAAGATGACCGAGACCTTCAGCAACCTCAACGAGGATCCTCCCCTGCCGGAACGGGCCATACGGACCCTCGCCGGGCTGGTCGAGAGCCGCACCGGGGCTCTCTGGCTGCGCGACGATGAAGGCCACTTCTCATTCCAGGCGACTGTGGGGCTGGTTCCACCGAAGCACACGCAGATCGACGGGGATGCGGAGCTGATCACGTTCTTCCAGGAGCGTGAGTGGATTCTGGACATGGACGAATACTCCGTCGATCCCGTGCGCTATAACCTGCTTGAGATCCCCGACGCCATCCTCGGCTTCAACGACCAGTGGCTCATCATTCCCCTCTATCTGGGGCGGGAACTCTATGGCATCGCTCTGGTTGGTTCTCCCTACACGCGGGTCGAGCTCAATTGGGAGAACTTCGACCTGATCCGCGTGGTGGGCCGGCAGCTGAGCAACTTCCTCGCCCAGGCGGACGCCCAGAGCCGCCTCTCAAGGGCGTTGCAGTTCGAGGCCGTGAACAAGGCTTCCGCATTCATGGTGCACGATCTCAAGACGCTGATTGCGCAGCTGTCCCTTCTGGTCAGCAACGCCCCGAAACACCGCGACAATCCTCAGTTCATCGATGACATGATCGCCACCACCGATCACGCCGTGAACAAGATGTCCAGCCTTGTCCAGCACATCCGCCAGCCGGAGACCGAGGAGCGGGAAACCAACCTGGATGTTGCCGCGCTTGCCCAGCAGGTAGTCGACCAGCGCAGGGTCCAGGAACCCCGGCCGGTCTATCAGGGACCGCTTTCCGATGTGATTGTGCGCGCCGACCCGCAGCAGCTTCAGAACGTACTCTCCCACCTGGTTCAGAATGCCCAGGACGCCACGCCCCGGGACGGCGAAGTCAGCCTCACCCTCAAGGCGGGCAGCGGGGCCGCGGTGCTGTTTGTGCAGGATACCGGAGACGGGATGAGCGAAAGCTTCATCAGGGATTCGCTCTTCCGCCCTTTCCAGAGCACCAAGGGCCTGACCGGCATGGGTATCGGCGCTTACCAGGCCCAGGAATA
>JBNJDI010000034.1:0-22677 GCA_051744725.1 Pseudomonadota bacterium
AGCACTGGGTGACCACACTCAGTAGCTGGGCAGCACCACATCCTCAAAGAGTTCATCCAGCTCCACCTGGGATGTCCTCTGGGCAGCGGCCTCAATGAGGTCCCGGCTCAAGTGTGGCGCGAACCGCTGGATGAAATCGACCATGTAGGCACGCAGGAAGGTGCCCTTGCGGAAGGCGATGCGGGTGATGCTCGGCTCAAACAGGTGCTGGGCATCCAACGCTACCAGGTCTGTGTCGACCTCCGGGTCGTGGGCCATGTGGGCTACAATCCCCACGCCCAGGCCCAGACGCACATAGGTCTTGATCACGTCCGCATCCGAAGCTGTGAACACCACCTTGGGCGTCAGCCCCCGGCTCTCGAAGGCCTGGTCCAGCCGCGACCGGCCGGTGAATCCCTGCACATAGGTCACCAGCGGATACTTTGCCAGTTCCTCCAGTGTCAGGGTTTTCAGTTCCGCCAGCGGATGGTCCTTCGGCACCACGGCGCAGCGGTTCCAGCGGTAACCCGGCATCATGATCAGGTCATGGAACTGTTCCATGGCCTCGGTGGCAATCGCAAAATCCACAACCCCGTTGGCGGCCATCTCGGCGATTTGCCAGGGCGTGCCCTGATTCATATGCAGCGTCACTTCCGGGTATTCGGCCATGAACTCACGGATCAGCTTCGGCAGCGCATACCGCGCCTGGGTGTGGGTGGTCGCGATCCGCAGCTCACCCCGATTCTGGTCACTGAACTCCTGGGCAATGCGCTTGATGCCATCGGCACGACGCAGGATCTCCCCCGCCTCGCGGATGATGCTCTCGCCCGCCGGCGTGATCCGTGTCAGATGCTTGCCCGAGCGGGCAAAGATCTCGACCCCGAGCTCATCCTCCAGCATCCGGATCTGCTTGGAGATTCCGGGCTGCGAGGTGAACAGCTCGGCAGCGGTGGCGGAAACGTTCAGGTCATGGTGGGCCACTTCCCAGATATAACGCAGTTGCTGCAACTTCATGCCTGGTGACTCCGGGGCTTTAACGTTGATATAAGAATATAGCGTATTATTCCATTTTTTCCGAAATCTGTCCCGACCCATGCCGGCTCGTGGCGCACAGAACACCTTGAATACGCAACCTCCAGCCACGACAATGCGAAGCTGAGCACAGGAACGGGATCAGGGATTCACCGATGTTACTGGCCACCAAATTCATGCGCCCGGCAGCGGACCCCCGTGCCATCGCCCGGCCCCGTCTCCTGGAACGACTGCAGCCCGATACCGCGCGGCGTATAACCGCCATTACGGCCCCGGCCGGGTATGGCAAGACCACCCTGGTGAACCAGTGGTGCGCAACCCACGACGGAACCGTTGCCTGGCTCTCCCTGGATGAACACGATGACGAGCCGCGCCGTTTCTGGTCCTACGCCATCGGTGCTCTGGAGAACACCCTTCTGGGGCACCAGGAGGGCATCCACCGTTATCTGGACACCCCGGGCGGGGAGCATATTGAGGGTGCCCTCACCGCCTTCATCAACACCCTTATTGACCAGTCAGTCGAGCACGCCAACCTGATACTCGACGACTACCACCTGATCCAGGATCCCGACATCCAGCGCCAGATCACTTTCCTTGTGGACCACGCTCCCCCCGCGCTGCACCTGGTGCTGCTGTCGCGCACCGAACCGGCCCTGCCGCTCTCGCGGTGGCGGGTCAAGGGCTGGATGGAAGGCCTCCATGCCAGTGACCTGGCCTTTTCCGAATCCGAATGCAGCGCCTTCTTCAACGACTACATGGGGCTGGCACTGGACGAGGACAAAGTTCGCGCCATATGGCAACGGACCGAGGGCTGGGCGGCCGCCATGCAGCTCACGGCCCTGTCCGGCAAGAGCATGAACTCCAGCAGCCTCTCCCGGGCCGTGCTCAGCGAAGGCGATCACAGCCGCCAGATCAGTGATTACATCCTGACCGAGATCCTCGACCAGCAGAGACCGGATGTACGGGATTTTCTGCTGCGCACCAGCGTCTGCCGGCGCCTGAGTGCGGATCTGTGCAACAGTATCCTCCAGCGCGACGACAGCCAGGCGGTTCTGGAGCAGCTGGTCCACGCCAACCTGTTCATCATCCCCCTGGATACCCGCGACCAGTGGTTCCGCTACCACGACCTGTTCCGCGAGGCCCTGGCCCAGCGTTTCAGCCAGACCGAGCCGCAAGCCTACCGCGAACTCCAGACCCGGGCCATCCGCTGGCTGCTGGATGAGGACTACCTGCAGGAGGCGATCGTTCAGCTGCTCCAGCTGGAGGACTGGGACTGGCTGGAACAGGTGCTTGAACAATACGGCAACAACCTGATCCACACCGGCTTCCATGAGCTGGTCCACAAGTGGCTGCAGTACCTGCCGGAGGAACGCACTACCCGCAATCCGCGCCTGATGATGCTCCAGATCTGGGCGCTGTTCTTCCTCAACCGGCTCAACAACATCGAGCCCCTGCTGGAGCAGCTGGAAGACGCGCTGGACATCCGCGTCGCCAACTCCGACGACAACGCCGACGTGGCGCTGGCGCTGCACAACGAGATCGCCCTGATCCGTTCCTACATGGCGCGCACCCGCAGCGACCATTCCAGTGCGCAGCATCTGACCCAGCAGGTCCTGAAGGACATCGACCATACCAATATTCCCCTCAAGTCCGTGACCTACTACGGTATCGGGCTGGACTGCTACGCCAACGGCGATCTGGCCAGCGCCACCCATGCACTGGAATCCGCCGTGGAGCACGGGCGCCGTGAGAAGAAACACGCCACGACCCTCTCCAGTGGGGGCCTGCTGGCGTGGATCCTGTTCTACCAGGGCGAAATGGACCGGGCCCTGGACGTGGGCACCAGTGTGCGCGAATGGGTGAATTCCCATCACACGGATCCGCAGCAGCCGCGCCTGGTTTCGTGCTGGCAGAACAGCGCCATGGTCCAGATCCACCGGGAGAAGAACGACCTGACCCTGGCGGATACGCACATGACACCACTGCTGCCCCACCTGGATACGGGCAGCGAACCCGGCCAGCACGTGGTGATCCAGTACACCCGGGCGCACCTCGCCTTTTCCCGCGGCCAGTATCAGGACGCGATGGAATACCTGGAGGACGCGGAACGGGTCCAGAACCAGAAACGCGATGCCATCCTGTTCGAGCCCCCGTGCCTGGAGGCCCTGCATGTGCGCTGCCACCTGGCACTGGGCGACCACACCGGCGCCCAGGCCTGGCGGGAACGGCTCGAGGACCACAACTACCGCAATCCCATCAACCGCGAACAGGCCCGTATCGGGCTGGCGCGGCTGCTGCTCGCGGATGCTCAGGCAGACGAGGCGACCAATATCCTGGCGCCCCTGCGGCTTTCCACCGAGAAAGGTGGCCACATCAAGCACCTGATTGAGCTTCTGGCGGTCTACGCCGTGTGCCTGGAACAGCTGGGCCGCGGCGAACAGGCCGCCGTGATGCTGCGCCGCGCGCTTGAACTGGCCTCCCGCGAACGCTTCCTGCGGCTCTTTGTCGAGGAAGGGCCTGCGCTTGCTGCCCTGTATCGGCGCATGGATCACCATGGCCTGCCACTGGCCTTCCTGCGCGAACTTGACCCCCTGATGGAAGCGGAATCCGCCGCCGGCACAACAGACCCCAAACCGGCCACTGGCAGCTCCGACGAACTCCTGGAGCCCCTGAGCCAGCGCGAAGTCGAGGTGCTGACACTGATCCATGCCGGCCACGCCAACAAGGAGATCGCGCAGCGCATGTCCGTGGCCCAGACCACGGTCAAGGCCCATATCCGCAACCTGTACGGCAAACTGGGCGCCAGCAGCCGCACCGGGGCCCTTGCCCGTGCCCGGGAGCTGGGACTGGTCGATTAGGCGGGGCCCCAAAACGTGATTCAGGTCACACTTTTAGAGCTTTACGCCTTTCTACACCCCCTTTTACGCCCTTTGGACGATCCCTCTACGCCCCCTTACGCCCTACATTGGGCACCGTGAGAAGAGTCAACAGGAATTCGATTTCAGGCCTTTCGGATTTCTCCTCACAAAACTCCTTGTTCAGCCACCAGCGGTTTCCGTTGGTGGCTTTTTTATGTCCATCGGGCCTGTCAACCGTTGATTTCCTGCCGCAAGCTGTCATCATCTCGCGCTTCACTTCCATATGGCCGTGAGGCTCCCATGACTCCATCCGAACAGATTCCGGGCACTTCGCCCAGTGATCACCGACGGCTTGGTGATCCAGTGGTTCTCGGCCTGAGCGCCGGTTTCATCATTCTCTTCATACTCTTCTCGCTGTATGACATCAGCCTGGTCTCCGACAGCATCGGAGAATGGTTCACCGCGACAGCGGCGAGCCTGGGCTCATACTTCCAGCTGCTGCTGATGGCCACCTTCTTCATTGCCCTGGGCGTTGCCATTTCTCCGGCTGCAGGAGCGCTTGTTGGCAACCGCACCACGCCGGAAATCAGCACCTTCCGCTGGCTTTCCATGATCATGTGCACCCTGCTGGCCGGTGGCGGCGTGTTCTTTGCCGCCGGCGAGCCGGTCTATCATTTCGTGGTCACGCCCCCGGCCTTCAACACCGAAGCGGGTAGCGCGGAAGCCGTGGCCGGCGCCCTGGCCCAGTCCTTCATGCACTGGGGTTTCCTGGCCTGGGCCATCCTGGGCTCGCTGACCGCGATCATCCTGGCGCACAACCACTATGACCTCGGGCACCCGCTGCGGCCCCGCACCCTGCTCTACCCGGTCTTTGGTCAGCGCATCATGAGCGGCTGGATCGGCGGCGTGGTGGACGCCTGCTGCGTGGTGGCCGTGGTCGCCGGCACCGTTGGTCCCATCGGCTTCCTTGCCACCCAGGTCAGCTATGGCTTCGAGGTGCTGTTCGGCATCCAGGACCGCTATTCCACCCAGCTGCTGATCGTGATCGCCCTGGGCGCGGTCTACGTCACGTCAGCCGTGACCGGCATCCATAAGGGCATCCAGCTGCTGAGCCGTTTCAATGTGATACTGGCGCTCGCCATCGCGGCGGTCATCTTTGTCTTCGGACCTACACTGTTCCTCACCAACGCCTACACACAGGGCTTCGGTGAATACATCTCCTCGTTCTTCCGCATGGGGACCATGACCTCTGAAACCGCGCCAGCGTGGTGGATGAAATGGTGGACGGTGTTCTTCTTTGCCTGGTTCATCGGCTATGGTCCGCTGATGGCGATCTTCGTGGCACGCATTTCCCGCGGCCGCACCATACGCGAGATGATCCTGGCCGTGGCCGTCATGGCGCCGGTTGCCACCACCGTCTGGTTCACCCTGCTGGGGGGATCCGGCATCTTCTATCAGATGCAGGAGGTGATCGACCTGGCCGAACCGCTGCAGAACTTCCAGTTCGATGTGGCCACCCTCACCGTGGCCCAGGCCCTGCCGGGCGGTATGCTGATGGCACTGGCGATCCTGCTGCTGACCACCATCTTTGTGGCGACCACCGGGGATTCGATGAGCTACGCGATCTCGGTCGTGGGTACCGGCCACGATGAACCAAACCGTGCGGTACGCGTCTTCTGGGGCGTGGCCATGGCACTGATGGCAGCGATTCTTCTGTACATGGGCGAAGGCCAGATCAGCGCGCTGCAACAGTTCATCGTGATCACCGCGATCCCGGTATCACTCATCCTGTTGCCGTCACTCTGGACCGGGCCCAAGGCGGCCTACGCCATGGCCCGCCAGCAGGGGCTGATCAGCTACGAGCCGCACCCGGCCCGCCAGGAGGACTGAGGGTAGCGCTCAGGCGGCAATCACACGGCGGAACGGCGGCAGCGCGTCCAGCAGCATGCTGCCGTAACGCCGGGAGACGATGCGCCGGTCCAGGATTGTGACCCGGCCGGTGTCGGACTCACTGCGCAGCAGCCGACCGGCGGCCTGCACAAGCCTGATCGAGGCGTCCGGCACGCTGATCTCCATAAAGGGGTTGCCGCCCCTTTCCTCGATCCATTCGGCCAGACTCGCCTCAATGGGATCATCCGGCACCGAGAACGGCAGGCGCGTGATCACCACGTGCTCCAGGTAGGTCCCGGGTAGATCAATCCCCTCCGCGAAACTGGCCACCCCGAACAGGATCGAGGTCTGCCCGTTGTCCACACGCTGGCGATGGCGCTCCAGGACCTCGGCCCGGGTGTGGTCATCCTGGGTGGTTACACAGTCCCGCCAGGCCTCCGGCAGCATGTCACGTACCCGCTGCATGTCACGGCGTGCCGTGAACAGCACCAGTGCCGCGGTGTCACCCTCCAGAACCCCCGGCAACCGGTCCACCAGCCGCTCCGCATAGCTGGCCGGATCCCCGGGCTCCATGCTTGAGGCGGGGACTTCGACCGTGGCGTTCTCCTGGTAGCGGAAGTTCGAGGGAATCACCAGACAGCGGCTGTCCGGCGGCAGCCCGGCGCGCATGCTGAGCCGATCAAAACGCCCCAGCGCGGTCAGGGTGGCGGAGGTCAGGATGGCGCCAAAGCACCGGCTCCAGAGACGGCTGAACAGGACGTTATCCGCCAGTACCGGACTGCTGTAGAGGGTGATGTCAGCATTCTCGCCACCTCTGCGGTTGAGCCACCGCGCCGGTGCGGGTGTGCGCGTGCTGTCCTCGCCCTCCTCGGCTTCCGGCACGGCCTCGGACCAGGCCTGCCAGAGCCGCAGCTGATCCTCGGCTCGGGCGTGGAACTGGCCCACCACCGGGTACCAGGCTTCCGCAGTCTCCCGGTCAATATCGCCTTCCCGGCGTTCATCCATACCTTCATCAAGGAAATCGGCCAGCTGGTCCAGGCGTCGCGTCAGCTGCGCCTGATGCTGTTGCAGGGCCGTCACCCGGGTGCTCAGCTCGTCCGGCAGCCGTGCCCCCGGAAAACGGTATTGGCCGGTACCACCGTCCTCGCCGCCCTCCCAGGGGGTGTTCTCTTCCAGCCATTCATGGAGTTCCGACAGCATCGGATCAATTTCCCGCGCCAGATCCGTCAGTTTCTGGACCGTGCGGGCCGCCTCCGCATCCGCCGGCAGGTGCGGCAGCAGCTGGGCCAGGGCCTGGCTCAGGCTGCGCAGCCACTGGCGCGTGCCTTCCAGCCCCAGGGAGGCGGCAAAGTGATTCAATGCCTTGTCCGGCAGGTGATGGGCCTCGTCCATCACGTAGATGGTGTCCTCGGGCTTGGGCAGTATGGCGCCACCGCCCAGGGCCAGATCCGCCAGCACCAGGTCGTGGTTGGCGACGATCACATCCGCGTGTTCCAGTTCCGCACGCGCGGAGAAAAACGGGCAGCTGTCAAAGTAGCTGCAGCGGCGGTTGGTGCACTGGCGGTGGTCGGTGGTCACGCCCTGCCAGATGTCATCCGGGATGTGGTCCGGCCAGTGGTCGCGGTCGCCGTCCCATTCGCGCGCGGCGTAGCTGGAGAAAAGCTTTTCGTGGAAGGCGCGGGTCTCCGCCGGTTCCCCCGGCTCCTCCTGGAGCATGAACAGCGGAATGGTGTCGCTGTCCTGGTTGCCGTGGCCATGCAGACGCTGCTCCACCTTGGACAGGCACAGATAACGCCCCCGGCCCTTGGCCAGGGACCAGCTCACATCCAGCCCGGAATGGGCCTTCAGGTCCGGCAGGTCCTTGTTCACGATCTGGTCCTGCAGCGCCACCGTGGCGGTGGAGACCACCAGCTGCTTGCCCAGCTGGCGCGCCACCGGAATCGCCGCCAGAAGGTAGGCAAGGGTCTTGCCCGTGCCGGTTCCGGCCTCCAGTACACAGGCCTTGTGCGCGGACGTGCGCTGACCGTCGTGCTCCGTGATCTCACCGAGGTAGCGGGCGATCTCGGCGATCATCAGCCGCTGGCCGTAGCGCGCACGCAGGTCCTTGCCGGCCAGAACGGCCCGATAGGCTGCCTGGATCTCAGCCTTGGTATCCTCGTTGAGCATGCGCTCCTGTCCAAAGGTGGGGTAAGGGACCGCTCATGATAGCGGGCGGCTCCCGGAGCGTACAGGCTCAGCTCGCGATCACGTGCAGCTCGGCGCCCTTGCGGTTGTGCTGGCGCAGGCGGCGGATGCAGCTTTCCAGGGTGCGCGAGATCTTGGCATGGGTACGGATCTGGGAGATCAGCGGCCAGGTGGCCCGTTCCCCTTCCAGCATCATCTCGCGCACGAATTCCGGCGACGGATTCGACATCATGCGCCGGAAGTGGCGTAGCCGGTAGCGTGGCGCCAGGGTCACGTCCCCCTGGTACTGCTGCGCCATGATGGTGTAGATCTGGCCACAGGCCTGACGGGCCAGCTCCGGGCGCATGCGCCGCCTCAGCACGTCGAACAGCCCCTTGCCATGGAACTGCATCTCCGCGCGCAGCAGTGACATTGGCAGGCTGGCGAAACTCTCCCGGGACTGCCCGTGATCCCGGCGCAGGAACGGCACTACATGGGGATTGGTCTGGCTGACCAGAGTGAAATTCACATCATAGAGGTGCATGAGGCGCTCGCGCGGCAGGTCACTGACCACGGAGCCGTCCACAAAGCGCAGGCGCGGCATGTAGGGCACCGTGGCCCCCTGGTGGTCCTTCTTCTGGAGCTGCACCGGCGGGAACACCCCGGGCACGGCAGAGGAAGCCAGAGCGGCGCTCCACACCAGCATGTAGGGCGAGGTATAGCCACTGAGCAGTCGTGCCCCGTGCTGGCCCTGGTCCGAGGAGACACTGATGTTCGTGGAACGGCCGGTGCGCTGGAACGCTTCCTCGAAGGTGAACTCCCCGATGTTCTCACGCAGACACTGTTCCAGGATGCTCTGATCCATGAACCCGGCGCCGCGCAGGCCATTGATCACCCCCTTCCAGCGCCAGGCCTTGAGGTTGTGGCGCTCCGGTTCGAGCAGCTGGTCGAGTTCATCATCCGGCGTCGTGCCCACCATGGCCGCCATCACCGCCCCGGCACTGGAACCGGAGATTACCTGGGGCAGCAGATCCCGCTCCCAGAGGGTACGGATCACGCCCAGATGGAACAGGCCAAGGGTGGCGCCGCCACTGAGCAGCAATGCCGGGCGGCCATAACTCAGCAGGGTGTCCTTGAAGAAGCCCAGCTTCTCGCTTTCGGGAAGCTCGGGCATGGGCGTGTCGCACAGCAGGTTGATGGACTCGCACACCTGATTCACGTACTCCTCGATCAGGTGTTTGGTGCCCACATAGCTGTTGTGGTAAAGGGCGGGATTCGAGATGTTGCCGAGATCGTGATGGAGGCCTTCACGGATGGCGCGCTTGAGCCGGGCGTAGTCGCCGGTCTGGTGGTAGTGGCGCAGTTCCCGCAGGCGGTCATGGATGAGGTTGTAGTTGTAGAACTCGGAGGCGAATTCCTCCTTCCACTCCACGTTGCCTTCCAGGTAATCCAGCTCCAGCGCCGCCGCCTTCCACTGTTCATAGGTGCGGGCCTGGGCGAGCAGTTTGCGGTAATGCGCGATCCTGCGGTTCATAATGGACTCCACTGACCCCTACCCGGTTGCAACTGACCTGAGTATAGCCCCCGATCAGAAATCCTCGAGCATCATATCCTCATCATCACTGGCAAAGGGATCACTTTCCACTTTGCCATCATTGACCTGGTACTCACGGCGCTGCAGGTAGGCATTGCGTATGAACGTGTAACGGTCGCCTGTAATCTGCTCCTCATAGCCCAGCAGCGAGGCCCTGAGATCCACCCCATAGAGCGCATAGAGGAAATAGACCTCGGGCGAGTCCACCTCATCCATCAGATCCGGAACGGCGTAGTCCACGCCCCTGCCCGCGGTATCCCGGACCGTTGACGGGCCCAGAAACGGCAGCATCAGGAAGGGGCCACTGTCAGCGCCCCAGTAGCCGAACGTCTGGCCGAAGTCCTCTTCCTTTTCCGGCAGTTCCATGTAACTGGCCACATCCACCAGCCCCAGGAGCCCAAAGGTGGTGTTGAAGATGAAGCGGCCGGTGCTGGTCAGCGCATCCTCGCCCTTGCCCTGGAGCAGGCTGTTGAGGATGTTGCCGGGCTCGCTCAGGTTACCGAAGAAATTGCTGACCCCGTCATTCACCGGCTCGGGCGTGACCCGGTTGTAGCCGCGTGCCACGGGCTTGAGCACATTGCGGTCCACCACCTCGTTGAAGGTGAAGATGCTGCGGTTGAACGACTCCCAGGGATCGCGGTCGTCAAAGGCGGTACTGTCCGCAACCTCCTGCGGATCCGCATCGCCGGGCAGTGCATTGCCGGAGCTGTCTTCCGGCTGCTGCGCACTGGCTCCGGTGGTCAGTGCCAGGGTGAGAGTGAACGCGAGCAGGGTACGTTGCATCATCAATCTGTAAACCTGTCTGCAGGGGATTGAAATCATCTGTTACGCGCCTAGAATCAGCGCCATCCATAAAACAGGAGCCATCATGTCCGAGCACACACCCGAGGGCCGTCTGGTCCATGAGGAGACGTTTCCTGTCCGCTGGGGCGATCAGGATGCCTATGGTCATGTGAACAATACGGTGTATTTCCGGTTTTTTGAAGAGGCGCGGATCCGCTGGTTCGACAGTCTCACACTGACAGCGGACGGTCAGGGCGAGGGGCCTGTGATTGTAACCACCGCGGCGACCTTCCATCAGGAGCTGGTCCACCCCGCTACAATCCGGGTGGAGGTGCGCACCGGCAGGGCCGGCAACAGCAGCCTGGAAACCATCTACCGGGTTCTGGACGCTGATGACGGTACGCTCTATGCCTCAGGCAGCGCCAAGGTGGTATGGATTGACCATGACACGGGCCGCCCCACCCCCCTGCCCGACCAGCTGCGGGCGCTGAGCGTGCAAAGCGGCCAGTAGGGCCGTTTCAGCGCTTGCGGACAACGACGTTGCCGATGGAGTAGCCGGCCCCGAAGGAACAGATGATGGCGTAATCGCCACTGTTGAGATCGGACTGGTACTGGTCGAAGGCGATGATGGAGCCTGCGGAGCTGGTGTTGGCGTATTCGTCCAGGATCACTGGCGCCTCGCCCGGCGCCGCATCACGCCCCAGCACCCGCTTGGCGATCAGCTCGTTCATGTTGAGGTTCGCCTGGTGCAGCCACATGCGCCGCAGCTGGTCGGTACCGAGACCAAGGGCCTCAAGATGCTCGCCAATCAGCTCCGCGACCAGCGGCGAGACCTCCTTGAACACCCTGCGGCCTTCCTGCACGAACAGCTTGTCCGGCTGCCCGATGCCGGATTCATCCGCGCGGTTCAGGAACCCGAAGTTGTTGCGGATGTTGTTGGAAAAGCGGGTCTTGAGCCGCGTGCCCAGCACATCGAAGCCACGCCCGGCCGGAACGTCATCCGGATGCTGGACGACGATGGCCGTGCAGGCATCACCGAAAATGAAGTGGCTGTCCCGGTCGCAGAAGTTCAGGTGGGCGCTGCAGATCTCCGGGTTCACAACCAGCACCGTGCGGGCATGCCCGTTGCTGATGGCATCCACCGCATTCTGGATGCCGAAGGTCGCGGAACTGCAGGCCACGTTCATGTCGTAGGCAAAGCCCTCCACACCCAGCGCATCCTGGACTTCCACGGCCACGGCCGGATAGGGGCGCTCCAGGTTGGAGCAGGCGACAATCACCGCGTCCAGATCCTCCGCCCGGATCCCGGCCCGCTCCAGCGCCTGGTTCGTGGCCTTGACCGACATCTCGCACTGGATGCCATAGTCCGAATTCGGGCGCTGTGTAATCGAGGGCTTCATGCGCTCCGGGTCAAGGATGCCCTCCTTGTCCATCACGTGCCGGCGCTTGATGCCTGACGCCTTCTCGATGAACGACGATGATGAAGGCTGCAGCGCCTCCACCTCGCCCCGCTCAATCGCGGCCGCATGGCGTTCGTTATGGCGTTCGACGTAGGCATTGAAGGCTTCCACCAGTTCGTCGTTGTCGATGACGCTGGGCGGCGAGAAAAGACCGGTGGCGCTGATGACTGCTGAGGACACGGGATTGACTCCGGTTGTTGTTGAATGGAGAACCTGTGAAATAGTTCTTCTCGGGATATTAACACATCGGCTCCGGGTGTCAGGTGGACCGCGTCAGCGGCGCACCTGCTGCCACTGTCGTTCCAGGCGCTGGGGAGAGACCGTAACAGCTGTTCCGAGCTGCTGTGCGAAATACGACACACGGTATTCCTCCAGCATCCAGCGATAGGTGATCAGGGCCTCGTCCTCAATACCCTGAACGGCCAGCGCGTCGCGCCGCTCGACGTAACGCTCCCAGAAGGGCTGGAACTCAGAGAGAAAGGCCCGCTCACGGCCCGCTTCCCGCGGCATCTTGTCCAGCCGGATCAGCGCCGCGTCCATATAGCGCGGAAAGTGCTTCAGCCACTCCGGAGGCGTCGCTGCCATGAAACCCGGATGGATCAGCTGGTTCATCTGGAACTTGAGGTCCGCCATGCTCTGGGCGACGTTCAGCGGAATCTTCCCCTTCAACCCCTTCATCACCTGGTGATAGCGCTCCATGATCTGAAGCAGGCGCTGGCTGTTCGCCTCCAGCGCTGGAATGAAATCGCTGCGGGCGGCCTCCAGCCGGGCCTCAAGATCCCGTTCGCTGCGCGGCAGCGCCGGCTCCGCGAGGAAATGGGACTGGGCGGTTGCAATGAGCAGGTCATCCAGCAGGTCGGTCTTGCGCCCGACAGGGGCAAACAGCAGCGAGGCGTCATGGAAGCCTGGCAGCCTGCGGTCCAGATCCCGCAAGGTATTGCCGAGCCGGTTCACCAGGATGCGCGCGATGCCCCGGCGGTTCAGGTACCAGGCACGGACCGGATCCAGCACCTGGGTCTGGCGCACGCCCTGGCCCTCATCCTCGAGAACCGGGTAGACACGCACCTGCATGCCGCCCTGCTCGGTCTCCACGCTCTCCGGCAGGTCACCGCCCGGCCAGTCGGAAACCACCGTCTCGCTTTCAGTTTCCTCCGGAGCATCCTGCATGGCACTTTCCAGCGCCTGATGGGCCTCGTCCTCGTGGCGGGCGATCAGCGCCTCGACATCGCGCCCCTGATCCAGGATGTTGCCCTTGTCATCGATCACCTGGACGTTCATGCGCAGATGGTCAGGCAGGTTGTCCGGGTCCCAGGCGTCCTCGGGGATCCGCACGCCCGTCATCCGCTGGAGCTGCTCACCAAGCCTGCGTGTCAGCGGTTCATTGCACGGGGTGAGATTGGCGAGGGCCGCATCCACGAAGTCGGGCACCGGCACGAAGTTACGGCGCAGTGACTTGGGCAGGCCTTTCACCAGCGCAATCGCGCGATCACGCAGCAGCCCCGGCACCAGCCATCCCAGCCGCTCCACGGGAAGCTGCTTGAGGGCCATGAGCGGCACCCGGATGCTCACGCCATCCTCGGCCGTACCCGGTTCGAAGTGGTAGCGAAGCTCAAAGGCCAGCCCATGCCATTCCAGGGTATCCGGGTAGAGGCTTTCGGTATCCGCCCCGGGCTCCTTCTGGAACACATCGGACTCGGTCAGGTAGAAGCGGTTGAGTTCGTCTTCACCCAGCTCTTTCCACCAGCGCTCAAAGTGCTTGCCACTGACAATGTCGGCGGGCAGTCGCTCATGGTAGAACTGGAACAGGGTCTCCTCGTCCACCAGCAGGTCCCGCCGGCGAACCTTGTCCTCCAGCGAGGTAACCTCCTCGATCAGCTCCTGGTTGGCCAGCACGAAGGGCGCCTTCGTCCGGTACTCGCCCTCCACAAGGGCACGCCGGATGAAGATCTCCCGCGACAGCTCCGGGTCAATACGGGCATAGCCCACACGCCGGTTGGCCACGACGGTCAGCCCGTAAAGGGTGACCGACTCCATGGCCATGACCTGGGCCCGCTTCTTCTCCCAGTGCGGCTCAGCGTGGTTGCGCCGGACCACGTGCTCGGCGAGCGGTTCGATCCACTCCACCTCGATCCCCGCCACCATACGCGCGAACACCTGGCTGGTCTCCACGATCTCGGCGGCCATGATCCACTTCGGCGGCTTCTTCGCCAGCGCGGAGCCCGGGAAGATCCGGAACCTGCGGTTACGGGTCCCGTGGAACCAGCCCTTCTCCTCCTTGAGCGCCACATTGCCCAGAAGCCCGGCCAGAAGCGCCCGGTGCACGGAACCATAGTCCGCCGGCCGCTGGTTCACGCGCATGCCCTGCTCGCGGGCCAGCAGCAGGATCTGGCGGTGGATGTCGCGCCACTCGCGCATGCGCAGGAAGGCCACAAAATGCCTGCGACACCATTTCTGGAGCTGGTTGCCCGAGAGCGTCTGGCGCTGCTCCTCCCAGGCGTTCCAGAGATTGAGCAGGCTGTTGAAGTCCGAATGGGTATCCCGGAACAGCGCATGCGCCTGATCCGCCTGGGTCTGTTTGTCACCCGGGCGCTCACGCGGGTCCTGAATGCTCAGCCCGGCGGCGATCACCGCCACCTCGGCCAGGCTGCCCTCACGCTCCGCGGCCAGCAGCATACGCGCCAGCCGCGGGTCCACCGGCAGCCGCGCCATGCGGCGGCCCGCCTTGGTCACCTTGCGGCTCCGGTCCACGGCGCCCAGCTCTTCCAGCAGCTTGTAGCCGTCATTGACCAGGCGCTTGTCCGGCGGGTCGATAAAGGGGAAGCGCTTGACGTCGCCAAGGCCCATATTCGTCATCTGCAGGATGACCGAGGCCAGATTGGTGCGCCGGATCTCCGGATCCGTGAACTCAGGCCGGTTCAGGAAATCCGTCTCGTCATAGAGCCGGAAGCAGATCCCCGGCGCCACACGCCCGCAACGCCCCTTGCGCTGCTCCGCGCTGGCCTGGGCAATGGGCTCCACCGGCAGGCGCTGCATCTTGGAGCGCACACTGTACCGGCTCAGCCGCGCCAGCCCGGTATCAATGACGTAATGGATCCCCGGCACCGTCAGGGACGTCTCCGCCACGTTCGTGGCCAGCACGATGCGCCGCCCGCCATGGGGCTGGAAAACCCGGTTCTGCTCCCGGTTGGACAGACGCGCATAGAGCGGAAGTACCTCGGTGTGCTTCAGGTCCGCGTGCCGAAGCGCCCTGCTCACCTGCCGGATGTCCCGTTCCCCGGGCAGGAACACCAGAATGTCTCCCGGTCCTTTCTTCTGATCCTTCTCGTAATCCTCGATCTCATGAACGATCGACTCGATCGCCCCCGGCCAGCCCGACTCCGGATCCTCGGAATCCGCCAGCGGCCGGTATCGCACCTCCACCGGATGGGTCCTGCCGGACACCTCCAGCACCGGCGCATCGTTGAAATAGGCGCTGAACCGGTCCAGCTCGATGGTCGCCGAGGTAATGATCACCTTCAGGTCCGGCCGTTTCGGCAGGATCCGCTTCAGCGCCCCCAGCAGGAAGTCAATATTCAGGCTGCGCTCGTGGGCCTCATCCACGATGATGGTGTCGTAACGGTCCAGGAAGCGGTCATGGGTCAGCTCATTCAGCAGGATGCCGTCCGTCATCACCTTGACCAGCGAATCCTCACTGGTCTGGTCACTGAACCGCACCTGATACCCCACCGTCTCCCCGACCCGGGTATCCATCTCTTCCGCCAGACGCTGCGCCACCGTGCGCGCCGCAATCCGCCGCGGTTGGGTATGCCCCACCAGCCCGCGCCGACCACGCCCGGCCTCAAGCGCCACTTTCGGCAGCTGCGTGGTCTTGCCCGAGCCCGTCTCACCGGCAACGATCACCACCTGATGCTGCTCCAGCAGCGACCGGATATCCTCGACCCGCTCGGAAACCGGCAGCGATTCCGGATACGAAATGGACGGCACCAGCCCCCGACGCCGCGCCAGCGCTTCCCGCCCCTCCTTCAGAAGGCCTTCAATACGCTCCCGGGTCTTTCCATCCGGCTGCCCACGACCCATGAGCCGCAGAATACGCGCAGCCTCCCATTGCCGGCAGTCAGCCAGGGCCTGTTTGATCTGTTCTCGCCAATCGCTCTTCTGGTCACTCAATGAAAGATGCGCTCCGGAATGCAGAGGAGATTAAGGTGGAGTGAGGTGGGGACTGTTTAGCGGGAAGCTCTGGAGCCATGGATGGCGGAAGAGCAGCGTACAGGGATGTATTTACAGCGTTTCCCGATAAACAGTCCCCACCTCACTCCATCCTGCAACCCGTTATCGGGCATGTTGTTGGGACTTCATAGAACAAAAAACCCCGCCTGATCCAGACGGGGTTTCAAGACACCAGCCTTCAGGCAGCCTCAGCTGTCCCGAAGCTCCTTCCGCAGAATCTTGCCCACGTTACTCTTGGGCAGCTCATCCCGGAACTCAATATGCTTCGGCACCTTATAGGCCGTCAGGTTCTCACGGCAGTACTTGGTAATCTCGTCCTTGGTCAGATCCTGCTCCTTCGCGACCACAAAGATCTTCACCGCCTCACCGCTCTTGTCATCCTGAATCCCTACAGCGGCACACTCCAGAACCTTCGGATTGCCCATCACAACGTCCTCGATCTCATTCGGATAGACGTTGAAACCGGACACCAGAATCATATCCTTCTTACGATCCACGATCTTCACAAAACCATCATCCTGAATGACCGCCATATCGCCGGTCTTGAACCAGCCCTCCTCGTCAATGGACTTACTGGTTTCCTCAGGACGCTGCCAGTAGCCCTTCATCACCTGGGGTCCCTTGACACAGAGCTCGCCCGCCTCGCCGACCGGCAGATCGTTGCCCTCGTCGTCCACAGACTTGACCAGCGTACCCGGGATCGGAATACCAATGGTGCCGATCTGAGCACTCCCCAGCGGGTTCAGGCTCACCACCGGCGAGGTCTCTGTCAGACCATAACCCTCGGTAATCTCACACCCGGTCACCTGCTGCCACTGGTCCGCCGTTGGCTTGGTCAGCGCCATGCCGCCGGCAACCGTGATCTTGAGCTTACTGAAATCGAGGTTGCGGAAATCCTCGTTGTTGGCCAGCGCCACGAACAGGGTGTTGAGGCCCATGAAAACCGTGAACTGCCATTTCTTGAGCTCCTTGACGAAACCCGGGATATCACGCGGGTTCGGAATCAGGATACTGTGACTGCCGCTCTCAAGCATTACACCGCAGTTCATGGTGAACGAATAGATGTGGTACAGCGGCAGCGGCGCGACCACCACTTCCCTGCCCTCATCCATCTGCTTCTCAACCATCGGCTTGACCTGGAGCAGGTTCGAAACGAGGTTGGAATGGGTCAGCATGGCACCCTTGGCCACACCCGTGGTGCCACCGGTGTACTGCAGCACCGCAATGTCCTCGCGCTGGATACTGACGGGCCTGTAGGTCAGGCCGGCACCGTTCTTGAGCACTTTCGGGAAGGAGTGGGCCCTGGGCAGACTGTAGGCCGGCACCATCTTCTTCACGTGCTTGACCACAGTGTTCATCAGCTTGCGCTTGAGCGGCTTGTGCAGATCCGCAAGCTCGGTGACGATCACATGGTCAAGACCGGTGTTCGGCAGCACCTTCTCCACATTGCTTGCCATGTTCGCCAGTACGATCAGCGCCCGGGCGCCCGAATCGTTGAACTGGTGCTCCATCTCGCGGGTGGTGTAGAGCGGGTTGGTGTTGACCACTACCAGACCGGCGCGCATGGCACCAAAGATGGCGATCGGGTACTGGGGAATGTTGGGCATCTGGATGGCGATGCGATCCCCCTGCTGGAGATCCGTCTCATTCTGGAGCCAGGCCGCGAAGGCGCGGCTGTAGTGGTCCAGATCCCGGTATGTCAGTGTCACGCCCACACCACTGAACGCCGGCCGGTCGGCGAACCGTGCCACCGACTTCTCGAACACATCCAGCATGGTGCTGTACTGATGGGTGTCCACCTCCCGGGAGAGATCGGAGGGGTACTTCTGTTTGAAAAACTGCTCCATATCCATGACGGATCTCCTCAGTAACCTGTCGTTTGATTGGTGTTTTTATGGCTCCGGATCTTAAAGCCTTTTTTCGGTCACGTCATCCGTGCGCAATGCGGTTTCAGCGGCTGAGATAGCGCATCGCGGACTCCAGCCCTTCCAGGGTCATCGGGTACATCTGGAAGCCCACCAGTTTCTGGATCATGCCCAGCGATCCACCCTGCCCCCAGTAATCCTCAGGCAGCGGGTTCAGCCAGACCACCTTGCTGAAGTGGTCCGTAAGGCGCTGGAACCAGGTTGAGCCCGCCTCCTCGTTCCAGTGCTCGATGGACCCACCCGGGTGACTGACTTCATAGGGCGCCATGGTGGCGTCCCCCACAAAGATCACCTTGTAGTCCGAGGGATAGGTGTTGATCACCTCCCAGGTGGGCGTAATCTCAGTCGTCCGGCGACTGCTGTCCTTCCACACGCCCTCGTAGATGAAGTTGTGGAAGTAGTAGTACTCCAGGTGCTTGAACTCCTCGCGGCAGGCGGAAAACAGCTCCTCACAGACCTTAACGTGCGGGTCCATGGAGCCGCCCACGTCAAAGAACAGCAGTACCTTCACCGCATTGTGGCGCTCCGGAACCATCTTCAGATCCAGATAGCCACCATTGCGGGCGGTATTGCGGATGGTGTCGTCCATGTCCAGGTGTTCGGGCGCGCCCTGGCGGGCGAACTTGCGCAGGCGCTTGAGCGCCACCTTGATGTTGCGCGAACTGATGGTGACGCTGTCATCCAGATCCCGGTATTCGCGCTTCTCCCAGACTTTGACCGCACGCCCGTGCCGGCCCCTGTCCTGGCCGATGCGATAGCCTTCGGGGTTATAGCCGTTGGCACCGAAAGGCGAGGTACCACCGGTCCCGATCCATTTGTTGCCACCCTCATGGCGGTCGGTCTGCTCGTCCATGCGCTGCTTGAAGGTCTCGATGAGCTCCTCAAGACCACCGAGGGACTCGATCTGCGCCTTTTCCTCCTCCGAGAGGTGTTTCTCGAACTCGGAGCGCAGCCAGTCATCGGGAATCAGCGCCTCAAGCAGTTCGTCCAGGTTCTCGATGCCCTTGAAATAGGCGTCGAAGGCCCGGTCGAACTTGTCGTAATGGCGCTCGTCCTTCACCAGGCAGAGGCGGCTGAGGAAGTAGAAATCCTCCATATCCGCAAATGCCAGGCGCTTCTGCAGCGCCTCGGTCAGGTCCAGGAATTCCCGCAGGCTGGCCGGCACTCCGGCACGGCGCACTTCCAGGAAAAAATCGATGAGCATAGGGCCCCCGCTGTCAGTGGATCCGCACTGCCGTCAGCGTATCAGCGACGCCGACGCGCCATGAATGCCAGTTTCTGCAGCAGGTGCACGTCCTGTTCGTTCTTGACCAGTGCGCCGTAGAGCGGCGGCAGCGCATTGGATGTATCCTTTTCCTGGATCACCTTCTGGGCCAGGTCATCCGCCATCAGCAGCTTGAGCCAGTCGATCAGCTCAGAGGTGGAAGGTTTCTTCTTGAGACCCGGAACCCGGCGCACATCGAAGAAGATCTCCAGCGCATCCTGCACCAGCTGCTGCTGGATGCCCGGGAAGTGCACGTCCACGATCTCCTTCATGGTGTCGTGGTCGGGGAAATCGATGTAGTGGAAGAAGCACCGGCGCAGGAAGGCATCCGGCAGTTCCTTCTCATTGTTACTGGTGATGACCACGATGGGGCGCTGTTTCGCCACCACCTGCTGCTGCGTCTCGTAGACGTAGAACTCCATGCGGTCGAGTTCCTGCAGCAGGTCGTTCGGGAACTCGATGTCCGCCTTGTCGATCTCGTCGATGAGCAGCACGGCCCGCTGATCCGCCTCGAAGGCTTCCCAGAGCTTGCCCTTGACGATGTAGTTACCGATGTCGTGCACCTTGTCGGACCCAAGCTGGGAATCACGCAGGCGCGAAACCGCGTCGTACTCGTAGAGCCCCTGCTGGGCCTTGGTGGTGGACTTGATGTGCCAGGTGATCAGCTCGGCACCGACACCCCGGGCCATCTCCTCGGCCAGCATGGTCTTGCCGGTACCGGGTTCGCCCTTGATCAGCAATGGTCGCTCCAGTGTGATGGCCGCGTTGACCGCCATCTGGAGCTCATCCGTGGCAACGTAATTCTCGGTACCCTCAAATTTCATGTCAGCAACACCTCAGTCAGGAAACCTGGCGGCCACGGCGGCCCTGCTGAAACAGGGCCCGGCCTTCTGCGAGGTGCGAAGTATATAGGCAGGGTGTCGGGGCCAACAAGTAAGCGGTTGGCCATAGAGGCGGAACCACCGCACAGCCATGGGCGGTGCTGTTCAGCGGTCCCGGTTACCGTCGTCGTCTTCTTCTCCGGAATCCGCCTCTTCTCCCTGGTCCGGCAGATCATCGAACTCGGATATGTCGAAGTCTTCCAACGAGAACTCATCCTCATCGGTGTTCTGCTGATTTTCCTCCAGGATCTGGTCAGCCAGCGCCTCCGGGTCCTCGGGGGATTCATCATCACCAAGGGTTGGAATGGCTTCGTCGGGCTCGGCGGTTTCCTCCGGCTCCTCGGTAACCGGTGCTTCTTCCGTTTCAGGTTCTGGCGCGGTTTCCACTGACTCCGACGCGGGCTCGGGTTCCGGCTCGGGTTCCGGCTCCGCGGATGCTTCAGAGGCCTCCATTTCTTCCGCCATGGGAATGGATTCGTCCGCCGATTCGCTGCTGTCGGCCTGGGTATCCTCCGCCCCGGAAGACGTTTCATCCCCGGCGTCCAGCTGCTGTGCCTGATAGGCGGCAGCCGCCTCGGCGAGTGAGGTTCCCTCGTCGGCTTCAGGCTCAGAGTCCGGCTCCTCCGGTTCAAGATCCGCTTCCATGGCCGGTTCTTCCTGATCCGATAGCGCCTCCGCCTGTTCGGCTTCCGCCACGGCTTCGGTTTCCTCCTGCTCAGGCTCCGGTTCCTTTCTCGCGCCACGGCGGCGCAACCACCACCAGAGCCCGCCAGCGACTGCCGCCAACCCGATCAGGCCACCACCGGCACTGCCCCAGAGCAGCCAGTTGATGCCGTTATCCGCCTCTGGCCGCGGATCCGGCTCGGAGGGTTCTTCCGGCACTTCAACCGGCTCGGGGTCAAACAGGGGCTCCTTCTGCTCAGGCTCGGAAGGTGTTTCGGGTTCGGGTTCCGGCTCGGGTTCGGGCGCCTGTTCAGGCTGCCTTGCCTCAGGCTCCAGCGCCTGGTAGTCGACGCCATCGGACTTCCGAGGGAACTCCGCGCTGAAAGCGGGCGTATTCAACGACACACTCCGCCCGTCCTGGGTTTCCGCCTCCATACGGAGACGAACCTGATAGGTTCCCTCACCCCGGTCACCGCTGAGCGTCAGCCTCAGATCATTGCTCCCGGAGACCGACTCCAGATCCCGTGTCCGGGTTTCGCCGTCCGGGCCGGTCACCGCAGCCTCGGCCTGGATGCTGTCCGTCACAAGGCCTGGGTCCCGAGGAATCACCCGGAACGTCCAGCGACTGTCCTCTCCGGTCCCCTGACCCTGTATCTCGGTATCAAAAGGTGGCGTCAACGTCACCTCCTGGCGCTGGCTGCGCTGGAAGGTTTCGCCTTCACCGATGAAGCGGACCTCGTACTGCCCGGGTTCGATCAGCGTCTCGATTTCGCCATTGAAGACGCCATTGGCAGGAACCCGATCTCCGGAAAGCCGGACGGTTCCCTGGCGATCACCCTCCGCATTGCGGATCTCGGCCCGTACGTCCATAACGCCGAGGAAATCCTCATCCGTAAGCCTGTCACCATCCTCATAGAAGGTCACGTTCAGATCCAGCACATCCGAGGCAAAGAAACGGGTGGGCAGGTCACCGACCGCCATACGCAGCTCACTCACCACCTTGATGCGACTGTCCGGTCCCACCATGGCGTCCACTTCCCAGCGTCCGGTGGCGGGATCCTCGATGGTCACCAGGTCATAGGTTTCCGCCCGGTGCCAGCGACCCCCCTCCGGCAGGCTGTTGCGCGTTACCCGATTGCCCGAGGGATCCACGAGTTCGGCCGAGTCACTGCCCTGATCCCGGAAGATCAGCGCTGTGAATTCATCCACGCTGTCATCAATGGAAAAACCGTTGTTCTCAAGCGGCACCTCTTCCGTTGGAGAGGCTGCCCCAAAGGCTGAGAGGAAGGCGCTGATCAGCTCCGAATCGGAACGTGCAATGGCGTGATGACCACCGGTCTCCGCCGCGAGCTGTTCCAGCAGTGGGCGATCGGCTTCATCGGAGAGCGCAATGGTATGCAGGCGGGCGCCGTGCTCCCTGAAGTGCCCGAGTACGTCATCCAGGATGCGTTCGCGCTCTTCCTGGCTGGCTTCCTCTCCCTCCGGGACGTCAACCATGCCATCGGTCAACAGAACCACATGGGTGTTGTCGTAACCACCACCGGGCCAGAAATCCTCGGTGGCGGTCTCCAATGCCCGCCCCATATGGGTGTACTGGCCGGGGGACCCAATACGGGAACGGGCATCACGCATCTCCTGGCGCCACTGGTCGTCGACCTCTTCCTGCGGCACCAGCATGTTCACGTAGCGCCCAAAGGTCCACAGACCACTGCGGGCCCCTTCCGGCATGAGCTCCGCAAGCATGGGAACCGCCTGAGCGCGCAGGTTGTCAGGGTCGGTGCGCTCCATGCTCCCGGACACATCCACCACAAACCGCACGTCGATGTTATCGGGCAGTTCCGGTGCCTGGCGCTGTGACGCCTGTTCCTGTTCCTGTTCCTGAGCCTGGACAGTCATCCCTGCAATGAGGGAAAACAGCAGGATGGTCAGGAGGGCGTGAAACGATCTGAGCACTGACT
>JBNJDI010000035.1:0-22593 GCA_051744725.1 Pseudomonadota bacterium
ACAGTGGAGCTCACCCCGCGCCAGCGCCGGCTTGAGCATATTGCCCGCGTCCATGGAGCCTTCGGTCTTGCCCGCGCCGACCATGGTATGGAGCTCGTCGATGAACAGGATGACCTGCCCTTCTTCCTTGCCGAGCTCGTTCAGTACCGCCTTGAGGCGCTCCTCGAAGTCGCCACGATACTTGGCCCCCGCCAGGAGCGCGCCCAGATCCAGCGCCAGGACGCGCTTATCCTTCAGGCCATCGGGCACTTCGCCGTCCACAATGCGCTGGGCCAGCCCCTCGATGATCGCGGTCTTGCCCACACCGGGCTCGCCGATCAGAACCGGGTTGTTCTTCTGGCGGCGCTGCAGGACCTGGATGGTCCGGCGGATCTCATCATCCCGGCCGATCACCGGATCCAGCTTACCGTCCCGGGCCCGGGCGGTGAGATCCGAGGTATACTTGTCCAGTGCCTCACGGTTTTCCTCTGCCGAGGGATCGTCCACGGTCTCACCTCCACGCATGCTGTCGATGGCCTGGGCCATTGAGTCCTTCGTTACACCGAATTCCCGGAAGACCTTGCCCAGAGGGCCCTTGTCCTCGGTGGCGGCAAGCAGAAAGAGCTCGCTCGAGATATAGCCATCGCCACGCTCCTGCGCGAGCTTATCCGTCATGTTGAGCAGACGGCCCAGCTCCTGGCCCATCTGGACATCGCCCTGGTTGTCCTTCACTCGCGCCAGGTTGTCGATGCCCTCGGCCACGGACTGGCGGAAGCGGTTGGGATCCACACCCAGCTGCTGCAGCAGCCCGCGGGTGCCGCCGTCCTTCTGGTCAAGCAGCGCCTGCATCAGGTGCAGGGGCTCGATGGTGTTGTTGTCGTTCCCGACCGCCAGTGACTGGGCGTCCGCCAACGCGTTCTGGAGCCGGCTTGTCATCTTGTCGATTCGCATCGATTCGTTCTCCCACTGTTCCAGCAACCGTGTGGTGCCATCACCAGCGGTTGCTCATTTTGGCTTTGTGGGGAGATATTGGGGCGTTTACCGGCTCTTCAAGCGTTGTCAAGCCAGATCAGGGATGCCATGCGCCCGGTGGTGCCGTCACGACGGTAGGAGAAGAAATCCGCCTCATCCGAAAAGGTACAGGCACTGCCGCCGAAGACGCGGTTGACCCCGGCTGTCTCGAGCCGCTGCCGGGCGAGGCCGTAGAGGTCCGCATACCAGCTTTCACCCAGAGGGGAAGCGGGCTGGAAATGGGGGCCGGCTTCCGGATCCTCCGCAGTAAATGTGGCCCGGACCTCGTCACCCACCTCAAAAGCGGAGGGCCCGATAGCGGGCCCCAGGTACGCCAGAACGCGCGCTGGGTCCGGGAAAACACCCAACGCGGACTCCAGCACGCCCGCCGCAAGCCCCCGCCAGCCGGCATGAGCCACGGCGACCCGGGTGGCGCGGTCATCACAGAACAGCACCGGCAGGCAGTCCGCCGTCATGACCACACAGGCCTGGCCCGGCTGATCCGTCCAGGCGGCGTCCGCCACCGGCGCCTGCTCTACGGCCGGCACCCGCACCACGCGGTTGCCATGGACCTGTTCGAGCCAGTGGAAGGCCCCGGGAGCCAGCCCGCTGATCCGGGCCAGCTTCGCGCGATTGGCGCGTACGGCCACCGGATCGTCATTCACGTGGAAACCGAGATTGAAACTGTGCCAGGGAGCACCGCTGGAACCACCACGGCGTGTCGTGACCAGGGATCGAACCCCGGAAGGTGTGGGCCAGTCCGGAGTGAAGGCACTGTCGTCCGAGACCATGATCATGAGGCGGAGCGCCTTTCCACAAAGGTGGACAGGGCGTCCAGGAGCTCCCGGAAGTCCGCGGGCAGCGGCGCCTCCCACTCACAGAACTCGTCGGTGGCCGGATGCGCCAGCTCAAGACGGGCCG
The DNA here is from genome assembly GCA_051744725.1 of Pseudomonadota bacterium. Lineage (GTDB taxonomy): Bacteria > Pseudomonadota > Gammaproteobacteria > Pseudomonadales > Oleiphilaceae > Halospina. The sequence goes on from JBNJDI010000035.1 coordinate 1,912, forward strand.
CATGCAGGGCCTGACGGCGGAACCCGTCCAGCACGGACCGCAGCTGCTCGTCGGTGCCTCTGGGATAGCGCATGCGGCTCCCGTAGACCGGGTCACCAAGCAGCGGATGACGGATGTGCGCCATGTGCACCCGGATCTGGTGGGTACGCCCGCTTTCCAGCTGACAGCGGATGTGACTGAAACCGGCCATACGGTTGACCAGACGGTAATGCGTCACCGCCGGGCGGCCATCGGGCACCACGGCCATTTTCTTGCGCTGCCTGGGGTGCCGCCCGATGGGCTGTTCAATGCGCCCACCGCCGGTCAGCTCCCCGAGACAGACCGCCTGGTACTCACGCCCCATACGCCGCTCCTGAAGCTGGGCCACCAGCGACGTATGCGCCTCAAGGCTCCGGGCTACCACCATGACGCCGCTGGTGTCCTTGTCCAGCCGGTGCACGATCCCCGCCCGGGGAATACGCTCCAGCTCCGGGGCATGGTGGAGCAGCGCGTTGACCAGGGTCCCCGCCTCGTGGCCGGCGGCTGGATGAACCACCAGGCCAGCGGGCTTGTTCAGCACGATCAGGTGCTCATCCTCGTGGATGATGTCCAGATCGATGGCCTCCGCCTCCCAGGTGACCTCTGCCTCCGTTTCAGCAGCCACCTCCACCCGGTCGTCCACCAGTACCCGATCCCGCGGCCGGCGCTTCTCGCCGTTGACCGTCAGCTCACCGGAGCGCACCCAGCCCTGGATGCGCGAGCGTGAATGCTCCGGCATCAGCCGTGCCACGGCCTGGTCCAGCCGCTGGTCGCTGAGTTCCGGCGGTACACTGAAGCTTGCCTCGATGCGTTCTGTGCCGCTTGTCATGGATTGCGCTGTCCTGCCCTCTGCTGGTTCCGAATCATGATCCCGGCCGTTACAATGGCCGTCAACTCACTCGCTTTTACACCACAGTATACAGGTAATCGCATGACGCGCCGGTCGCTGCTCCAATCCGAAGGTTCCATCCAGCGCACCGCGGGCCGGATTCTCGCGCCCGCGCTCACGGCCCTCCTGCTGGCCGGCTGTGCCAGCACCGGGGAGGAGACACAGCCTGAGGAGGAGTACTACGAACAGGCCCGCAGTTCCATGAACGCCGGCAACTTCGAGTCCGCCCAGCAGAACCTGGAGGCGCTGGAGACCTACTATCCCTTCGGCCGCTACGCCGAACAGGCCCAGCTGGACCTGATCTATGCCCGCTACCAGAACCTGGACCTGCAGGGGGCGCGCAGCGCGGCGGACCGTTTCCTGCGGCTGAACCCCCAGAGCGAGAACGCGGACTACGCGCTCTATATGCGGGGCATCGCCTCCTATTACATGGACCTGGGACTGGCCGCGCGCTACTTCCCCATCGAGGTGGACGCCCGCGATCCCGGCCAGCAGCTCCAGGCCTTCGAGGATTTCGCCCAGCTGGTCAGCCGCTACCCGGACAGCCAGTACGCGGCCGATGCCCGCCAGCGCATGATCGCCATCCGTAACCGGATAGCCGGGCAGGAGCTGGCTGCGGCGGAGTACTACATCAAACGGGAAGCCTATATTGCGGCCCTGAACCGCACACGGACCGTGGTGGAGGAATACAGCCGCACCCCGGCCGTGGAGGAGGCCCTGGTGATCATGGCCGAGATGTACGCCCGCCTGGGGCTGAATCAGGAGCGCGAGGACACGGCGCGGGTGCTCGCCAGCAACTTCCCGGATAACCCGGCACTGGATGAGGACGGGAACTTCACCCGCCAGACCTTCGGGCTCCGCGACCGCTCCCTGGCCAGCGTGCTGACCTTCGGGCTCATGGGTGGCCCGGAAGAAGAGGCGGAGTAACGGGCCTCAGTCGCCCGCCCTCCAGCGGTTGGTGATCGGGTAGCGCCGATCCCGCCCGAAAGCGCGCCGGGTGATGCGGGTACCGATGGGCGCCTGGCGGCGCTTGTACTCATTGATGTCCACCAGCCGCACCGCCCGCATCACAGCCTCCCGGTCATACCCCTCGGCAATGATGCCCTCGGCACTGACATCCTGCTCCACATAGCGTTCCAGTATGCGATCCAGAACCTCGTAGGGCGGCAGGCTGTCCTCATCCTTCTGGTCCGGTGCCAGTTCCGCCGAGGGCGGGCGATCAATGATCCGCTGCGGGATGGCCTCCTCGTCCCGGTTGCGCCAGCGTGACAGCCGGTAGACCAGCGTCTTGGACACATCCTTGAGCACGCTGAAGCCACCGGCCATATCGCCGTAGAGGGTGGAGTAGCCCACGGCCAGCTCGCTCTTGTTGCCGGTGGTCAGAACAATGCTGCCGAACTTGTTGGAAAGGCTCATCAGCAGGGTGCCACGGATCCGGGCCTGAAGGTTCTCCTCGGTGGTATCCACGGCGCGGTCGCCAAAAGGTTCGGCCAGTGTCTCCATGAAAGCATCGTAGATGGATTCAATGGACAGCACCCGGTAATCAACACCCAGACCATCCGCCATGCGCTCGGCATCCTCCAGACTCATGCCGGAGGTGTAGCGGAACGGCATCATCACCGCCGACACCCGATCCGCGCCCAGTGCATCCACCGCCACCGCCAGCGTCAGGGCTGAATCAATCCCGCCGGAAAGGCCCAGAACGACCGAGGGGAAACCGTTCTTGCCGATGTAGTCGCGCAGGCCCACGCACAGGGCCCTGTAAGCCAGGGTATCCTCGTCGGGCTCAGCGGCCAGCTCCGTCTCCGAGAGGCAGCCATCAGCATCCAGCTGCACGGGATGCAGCGCCTCATCAAAGCGCGGCGCCCGGGCGCACTCTCGGCCCTGGCCGTCAAAGGCCAGTGAACCGCCATCAAAGACCAGTTCATCCTGGCCGCCCACCAGGTTCACGTAGATGATGCCCAGATGATGAGCACGGGCCAGCGCGGCCAGCCGCTCCCGCCGCTCCGGCTGACGCTCCAGGTGATAGGGCGAGGCATTCAGGTTGATCAGCAGGCGGGCGCCCTTATCAGCCGCCGCGGCCGCGGGCCGGTCGTGCCAGATGTCCTCGCAGATGGTGATGGCCACCGGCAGGCCACGGAGTTCAAACACACTGGTGGCCGTTCCGGGAACGAACCACCGCTTCTCGTCGAACACATCCTGGTTGGGCAGGTACTGCTTCGCGGCATGCCCGAGCACCCGGCCGGAGTCCAGTACCATGGCCGCATTGACCAGACCTTCCTGCGTCACCCGGGGAGCCCCGAAGATCAGGATGACCTCCGGCATGTTCTGCGCAATGTGCGCCACCGCGCGCTCCACCCTGGGCTCCAGGCTCGGCCGCAGCAGCAGATCCTCCGGGGGATAGCCCGTGAGTGCCAGTTCCGGGAAGACCACAATATCCGCCCCGTGCGACTGAACCGCCTCATGGGCCATCGAGAGAATCCCGTCGGCATTACCGGGGATATCCCCGACCGTGGCATTGAACTGGGCCATCAGGACCCGCAAACCCGCTGTCATTCCCCTGTCTCCTGTCACCATGGGCGCTGGAACGCTATTATAACCACCTGAATCCATTTTGACGTTCCACCCACACGGAGTCTCCATGGAGGCGTCGCCACCGGCAGCACGGAAGGACCAGCGGGCCCGTCTTTTCCGCGTCTACAACGACTACCGGATCGTCATCAGCCTGCTGCTGGTGGCGCTGCTGCTGCTTGAGACGGACCTGGTCGGCACCAGGCTGCACAACGAATGGCTGTTCCAGGCCACGGCACTCACCTATCTGGCGATGAACATCGTCACGGGCATGCTGCTGCTGGCCGGGTACGCGCTCCGCCCCTGGCACATCACCGTCTCCATCCTGGCGGACATAGTGGCGATCCACCTGCTCGCCTTCTTCAGCGGTGGCATCAGCAGCGGCATCGTGAACCTGGGCATCATCAGCGTGGCCGCAGGCAACATCCTGATTCCGGGTCGCGTCGGTATCTTCTACGCGGCGCTGGCCACCCTGGCCTCGCTGGTCACGGCTGCCCTGCTCCTGCTGCAGGGGCTTTCCGGTGTGGATGACATTGTGCGGGCGGGGGTCATGGGGCTCGTCTACTTCGCCGCCGCCTTCCTGCTCCAGAACATCACCCGGCGCCTTGCCTCCAGCGAGCAGCTGGCCTCGGAGCGGGCCCGCAGCATTGAGGAACTGGAGCAGCTCAACCACCAGATCATCCAGCGCATGCACACCGGCATCCTGGTGGCGGAGCCCAACGGCGCCATCCGCATGGCCAACGCGGCTTCCGGCGAGCTGCTGCTGGGGGAGCGCGCCGCCTCCCCGCGCCTGACCACCCTGCCCCAGGTTCTCAAGCAGCGTCTTGACCAGTGGCTTGAACAGCCCGGTGAACGCACACCGCCATTCCAGGCCCGCAACGACACGCCCAGCGTACAGGCCAATTTCATGCGCCTGGACAGCCCACTGGAGCATCTGATCCTGATTTTTCTGGAGGACACGGGCAAGATCGTCCAGCAGGCCCAGCAGATGAAACTGGCCTCTCTGGGGCGGCTCACCGCCGGCATTGCCCACGAGATCCGTAACCCCCTGGGCGCGATCAGCCATGCCGCCCAGCTTCTGGGCGAGTCCGAGACCGCGGATGATGGCGACCGCCGGATGGCCGGCATCATCCAGCGCCACAGTGAGCGGGTGAACGCCATCATCGAGAATGTGCTGGAGCTCTCGCGGCGACGCACGACCAGCGTCCGCCTCATGGACCTGGGCGAGTGGCTGGCCGGGGTGGTCAACGACTACGTGGAGACCATCCAGGAGCCCGTGCTGATCGACCTCAAGCTCTCGGGTGTTCCCGGATCAGCGCGCTTTGATCCCTCACAGCTGCAGCAGGCGCTGACCAACCTGATCGACAACGGCCTGCGCTACAGCCGCCAGCGCACCGGCCGCCCCCAGCTCACGGTGCGCACCGGCGTGACCGAGGACGGTCAGAGGGCCTATATTGATGTTCAGGATTACGGCCCGGGGCTGAATGACACGCAGCAGAGTTCGCTGTTCGAACCCTTCCACACCACCGAACAGGAAGGCACGGGCCTGGGGCTCTATCTGGCACGGGAACTGTGCGAGGCCAACCAGGCGAGGCTCTTCCTTCTGAAGAGCGACGAGACCGGGTGCTGTTTCCGCATTACCTTTGCCCACCCGGGGCGCCGCGCCCTGGATTTCAGTGCCTCCGGCGCCAACCTGACAGGGAATGAACCATGAGCGATTACAGGGCCCTGATCGTCGACGACGAACCGGACATCCGGGAACTGCTTGATATCACCCTCAGCCGGATGGCTGTCGAGTGCACCACCGCCGCCACCCTGAGTGAGGCGTGTGACCTGCTCACCAGTCAGACCTTTCACCTGTGCCTGACCGACATGAGCCTGCCGGACGGCAACGGCATCGACCTTGTGGGCTGGATGCAGAGCCATTGCCCGGAAATACCGGTGGCGGTGATCACCGCCTACGGCAGCATGGATTCGGCGATCACGGCGCTCAAGACCGGGGCTTTCGACTTTGTCTCCAAGCCCGTGGAGCTGCCACGCCTGCGGGAACTGGTTGAAAGCGCCCTGCGCCTGCCTCCGAAAAATGGAGGCGATGGACAGGCCCCGACCGATACCGGGGATGACGAGCAGCTGCTGGGCGAGTCACCGGAAATCGACACACTCCGGCGCCAGGCCCGCAAGGTGGCCCGCAGCCAGGCACCGGTCTACATCAGCGGCGAGTCCGGCAGCGGCAAGGAACTGGTGGCCCGGCTGATCCATGACCACGGGCCGAGGCGCGACCACCCCTTCGTGCCCGTCAACTGCGGCGCCATCCCCCAGGAGCTCATGGAGAGCGAGTTCTTCGGGCACCGCAAGGGCAGCTTCACCGGCGCCACCGAAAACAAGGACGGGCTCTTCCAGGCCTCGCACCAGGGCACCCTCTTCCTGGACGAGGTCGCGGATCTGCCACTGCCCATGCAGGTGAAACTGCTGCGGGCCATCCAGGAGAAACGCATACGCCCGGTCGGTGCCAGAGAGGAGGTGGCCGTGGATGTGCGCATCCTGAGTGCCACCCACCGCAACCTGGCCGCGCTCGTGGAGGAGGGCCTGTTCCGCCAGGACCTGTTCTACCGGATCAACGTGATTGAACTCAGGGTGCCCTCCCTGCGCGAACGCGCTGCGGATATCCCGATACTGGCCCGGCACATACTCGAACGCCTGGCGCGCGACTATGGGCTGCCAACGGCCGAGCTCAGCCAGGACGCGGTGACCGCCCTGCAAGCCCACCCGTTCCCGGGTAACGTACGGGAACTGGAGAACTGTCTGGAGAGGGCTTTCACCCTGAGCGAGGACGACGTGATCCGTGGCGAGGATCTCCAGCTCAACGGTGCCCCCTCAACAGCGCCTGCCCCGGAGGAGGGCGTGGGCATGCCGGACCCCGGGGAGAGCGGCATGGACCTGGAGTCGTACCTGGAATCCATAGAGCGCACCACCATCGAAAAGGCGCTGGCACAGACCCAAGGCAACAAGACCGCCGCCGCACGCCGGCTGGGCATCAGCTTCCGGGCGCTGCGTTACAAGCTCAAGAAGCTGGGCATGGAATAGCGCTTCCGCGAATCCGTTCGTTGCCCTCCCGGGTGCTCTTTGCCTAGAATCCGCTCATCCGAACAGGGATTGAACGGATCCAACAGAAGAGGACTCAGGGATGAGACGCACGGAACGCGGCGTGACGCTGCTTGAAGTGATCATCGTCATTGCGGTACTGGCCATTGTAGCCACCACCATGGTCCCCGGCCTGCAGAAGCTCTTCGAAAACACCGCCCGCCGGACCCAGATGCAGAACATGGTGGGGCTTTTCCACCTTGCCCGAACCGAGGCGGTCAGCCAGGGCACCATCGTCACCATCTGCCCCCTGGATGACAGCGATGAATGCACCGGGGACTGGCAGAAACCGGTACATGTCTTTGTGGACCCCCGCAACCAGCGGGCCCTTCCCGATGATGGCACGGTGCTGCGGGTAAAGGAGCCACCCGAGTCGGGATCCTGGGCTGTACGCGTAGGCAACCGGGGTTATTTCCAGTACCGCCCTGACGGCATGGTCCACGGGACCCTCGGCAACCTGACCTGGTGCCCGGACAGCGGCGACGAGAAAAACGCCGGACAGCTCATCATCAATATGGGCGGTCGCTTGCGCTACGCCCGGGATCACTCCGGGGATGGAATCGTTCAGGGCAGCAACGGGCAGCCCGTGCGCTGCCCCTGAGCGCGGCTACCAGCAGTCACTGCCGTCGGCCCCACGGTTGCCCTGGTTATCCAGGGTCAGGGTGCCGCAGTCGTCACCGCTCTGCCCGTTCTTCGGCTCGGCCTCGAGTGTGAAGGAATCCTGTTCCACGTTGCCATCAAAACCGATGTCATAAAACGCCTCATCCGAGTCGTAATCGCGGGGGGAGTGCGTGAAACGCAGTGTTGGCTCGTTACCATCGTCATCCAAGTAGCTGAAATTTTCACTGTAACGACGCTCCATCCGTTGCGCCAGCTCCATTAGATCCCCTTGCGCTGTGGTGCGCCGGGTCTGCTCCACATGACTCTGGTAGGCAGGAAAGGCGATGGCGGCGATGATACCGATGATGGCGACGACGATCATCAGTTCGATGAGGGTGAAGCCCTTAGTCACTCTTCTGCGCTCAAGCACTCTATGATTATTACATGGTTGAACATGCCTCATTGCAGAAGCTCCCGCCAACCACGCCGACCAAGACCTTCAACATCTGATGAAGATGGAGGTATGCCCTCAGTATCCAGCGTACCATCAGACAGGGTCGTCACTCGATAGTCTTGATCTCCCCCGCGCAGCACCTCTGAGTCATTGGGCAAACCACCAACCCGATAACCGGCAATGGACTTGTCGAAGTCAAGAAAAGCCCTGTCTTCAGGAGTTCGGCCGTCCAACCCCAAAGCCATGAGCCATCCTGCACCGCCCTGAGAACAAGGGTTAACGTCTGGAATCATCGAGTTGACGTAAACGGTATCACCCTGGATATCAGCTTTGGTATTAATCCGCTCAAATTGAACTGGAAGATCGATATACCACCCGCTGTCATTAGTGTAGTCCACATCGTCCCCAGTCGATTGGCGGATATTGGAACCATCGGATTCGGATTCTGAAAGGGCGCGTGAGACCAGACTATCCCGGGTAAGGCTGCTCTCACCATTATCCCGGACCCCATAAAAGCTCTGTGTCTGATCATCCTGAACATCACCTTCAAATTCATACTGTCCTGTCCCGACGAGCACCAGGAAATCCTCGTCGTCACTGTCCACATCAGGCAACGGTGTACGTGTTACCCGAGGCGCGGCAGTAATGGGTTGATAATCTCCCTGGGAATCCAGTGCACGGAAAAGTGGCTCGGGGTTGGCATTATTGCCATTACCATCCGTATAGGCAGCTCCCCATTGCTCTTTCCCAGAGGCCACCCATAAATTGCCGTTCAGATCACCTGCGTATACACGGTCCGCAATGCCATTCGAATCCGTATCGAGCACAGTGATTGAGGAAAGACCAGTAGCGCCCATTCCAGAGTCGAATTCCACGAAATTGACCGTCTGATCGCTCCAGCCATCCTGAATACCACCCTCCAGATCGAGCATGAAGAAGCCCGTGGTCCGAGAGCCAGACTTATAGCCGTTAGGCAGGAAAACAGTCCATCGGATATCGGCTTTATTGCCGTTACCGCCCCAGTCAGCCAGAGAGATAATGGGCGCCTGGGTGATGCGACCCAGCCGGTTATCATCGGCCTCCGTAAACTCCCAGAGCTCGATGCTGTCCGCATTGGCTTCGCTGAAACTTCCCGGATCCGTTACGTCCAACGCAAAGATACCGCTGGCTCCGGTACGACTTCCCCCAAGCAGCACTGTACGCCACTCCTCATCCACATACGCATCCTGAGTTCTTGGCGGAAGATCGACATAGTACTGATGCTCGTAATCAGGATCCGCAAGGGCATGGAGTCCCTCACCCTCCTGATCCGAGTATAGGTACTCAGGCACATAGGCCAGCACCTCTTGCCCTCCATCCTCCGTCGCCTTGAAACCATGGAGCATGCCGTCGTTGGCGCCAGCATAGATCACGGGCGTCCGCCCCTCTTTACTCGCGACAAAATCAGAATAGGGCGAATCTGAAGGAGCATAGGGCTCCGTATCCGGCCAACCTGCGTCAGGATCCCCGACGTAAGCTGGGGTAGAGTTTACGATGTCGCCCAGGCGACTGCCGCGTTCGCGAAACCCTGCCCCTTCCTGTGAGCGGTCCCCGCGCAAAAATTCGAGTAACGCCTCTGGATCATCTCCTGCGCCTGCCTGAAAATCGGCTTTTTGGTCAGCGCTGATCCTATCCCACGTAAACGGAATTCCGGCCCCGCCTGATGCAGTAATGATGGTACGCGGATTCTCTCCAAGATCGCGCTCATCCAGGCGGTTGGCTGCAGACCAGACTCCCTCATCAAAGCGCTCTGGAAACTCAACGTCCCCGTCATCCTGTTTCTGGATCGGGAGAGCCTGGATGTCGCCGCTCCAACTAGCCGGGTCGAAAGATGCCGCAAAAGAGAGCGCTTCCTCCTGGAGGGTCGCAACGTCAAATGAAACGCCACTTGAAGAGGCCGCTTCCGCCTCAATATCCTCGAGAAGCCGACGCATCTCGTCAGCGAAAGTCTTCGGATCTTCTGTAGTGAAGAAGTTTCCGCGGGAATTGACAGCCGCGTGAAGTAGGTCATCAATTTTGGCGCCATCTTCATTGCCATAATTATTGGGATCAGGCCATTCAACATTTTCTAAATCCTTCTCTAGAGCTGGATCGCCCTGACCGTTCCCTTCAAGCCGCGCTAGTTCAGATAGTATATTAGCCTCGTCACCGGACAACGTATCAACACCAAGCCCGACTGTATGCGTCACCATGTGCTGCCAGAATGCCGGATTGATTTCCGAATTCGGCACATAATTGGCTAAATCATCCCTGAGATCCCTTTTCCAATAATACATAGCAACATCTGCAAGTGTTCCAGTATGACCGTCAGACCAAAAGTCATAGGGTTCATACTGATACCAGTCGCCCGCAGCATTCTTAATTTCTGGATTGTTCGCCTTACTTTCACCATCCTCGTTTCCGACAGAGTCAACAGGCCACCCATTCCAAAAACCATCTGTCATTAAAATCGTATGCGCTTGCCGACATTCACGGAGCTCTGATCCACTAGTGCTACTTGGATCATCTGCCCATGACCTGTCATTATTTTCATAATAGTTACCGACCCCGGCTAAAGCGCGGCGTAGTGGAGTTGAACCTGAAGCCGTGAAGCTGTATAAAAACTCATAAAAGTGTGTACGATGATTTTTATATGGTCTAACACCTTTTACTACGGCTCGTTGTTCTGACCCCTCCAATACCTGCTCATCCTGATTTATAGTCCCCCAACCAACTCTGACTTTATCACCAACATTATTAAACGCTTCAGAGATAGCAACCCGGGCACTAAATAAACGTTTCCGATAGTAAGAATACCAATTGGCAAAATTTTTCTGCATCTCCTGTGAAGATTTGCTTACATCTACTAACTCATAACATTTTCCTTGTTTAGGATCCTCCTCACATCCGGATATTGTCTCATCAAACTCGTAGTAAAAACCTAAGCTAAAAGCACGTTCCTCGGGATAACAATCCCTTAGACTGCAGGCCAAATATGTAGTCTCAAAATATTCGTTGAGATCATGAACCTCGCTAGTTTCATTATCATTATGATTAGCATAACCATCTTCCCAAGCTTCTGAGTAAGAAGAATTAGGCAAGCGCTCATCTGTTTTGGATGACGTTTTTTTCAGAGGCGGTTTATAGTTTTTATCTGGGTCAAAATAAATTTTATTAACCTCCGATGAGTAATACCACGGCTCATTACTATCCCGACCAATGCTATCTGGCATAAATCCGTAGTTCATTGAGCCAGAATCATCAATCAAAAACATAACATTGGGCTGAACCTTGGACCCCACAAATAAAGGCTTATCAGCCAGATCCGCTCCCAACACCATGGAAGGCCAAAGAACCAGCACTCCCACTGCCATCAGAGTCCAGCTTCGGAACCCATTATTCCGCACTATCTGTTTCATAACACCCCCTACCAGTAGCCTTACGCATCTGGCTGGTATACAAAAAACGACTCGATCAATCGTTCCCCGTTCCCGTTCGGGCTCGTTGCCCTCACGACGATTCTGACTCTCCGAACTTCAGCGACGGTTTGATCATTCTCTGTTACATCCATCGAGGCAGATGTGCCTGTCAGTTCAGCCTCGCCGAGATCCTCAATGAAAAACCGGTAATCGGGTGCCACGTCATCGCTGAACCCATCCAGAGACACCGTTGAGGAAGCATCACCGCTCCAGGTGCTGGCTTCAAACGGGTCCGGTGCATCATCCGGACTATGAAAGTCTGAAGGCGCCAGGCTTCCCGCTCGTATACTCGCCTCCACCTCTGACAACGCGGCGTCTGCGAGCTCCAATGCTACTATTCCTTGCCTCTGGGCATTGGCCATACGGTGCTGCATAAGGCTGCCATCCATACTCGATACCCCGAGCAGCGTCAGGACCAGAAGAATGATCAGCGCGAGCATCAAAGCTGCTCCACCCTGCCGTCTTTTCCCCGTTTCAAGTGTCATCCCTACCTCGCTCAAAGCCGATTCCGGACCGAAGCGGTTGCTGTGTAAACACGGTAGAACCGATGGTCGCTGGCCTCTTCTGTGTTACTGGTGTCATCACAATCCTGTCCTTCCCACGGCTCACCCGGAAAACAGTAAGTCATGGGCTCATCCACAACATTATCGTTCGGAGAATGCACCAGAACGCTGATACGTACAGCTCTGACATCTTCCCAGTCAGCAGAGCTCATGGCCGAGGGGTCACGCCAATCACTGACTGATTCGCCCGTGCCGACGCCGTACTGGACCCTCATCTTCGTAATGCCCCGGACCATCTCATCAGGGCTGGAGCCGTCAGCATCCTGCCTGAACAGAGCGCTGGTTTCGTCATTGTCACCAGCGGGCCCGACGTAAAACGTGTTGACGGTGATTCGGTTGATCCGGGTGCCATCATCGTAAAGCCGGCTCGGGCAATTGTTGCCTGAACAGCCGTCAAACCCTTCATCATAGCTGTTGCCAGGTGACACAGATCCTCCACTATTAGCAACAATAACGCCCCCGCCCTCCTGGACATTACTGACCTGAACGATGTCACCCCCAATGCAGTCGGTCAGCACGATAATGTCACCCTCTTCAAGGGTGCCGGTATCGTTGACCTGAAAATTACTGGAGGAAGGTACATCTTCCACTTTCATCTCAATGGAATCCCCCCCGGACCCCTCAGGCTCTTCTGCCCGAGCGACTCGAAAGTTATCACTGCCGCCATGTTGCCCAGTCACCGGTGCAGTGGTCTGAATTGCCCTTCTGGTATTGATGTCATGCTTGGCCGGGTCATATCCGTCGTCATCTTCATCCAGATTATTTACGATCCCCTTTTCCGGAAAACACCCGAAATAGCCTGCATTACGGACCTCTCTCGTGAGCATTTCCATAGCAATGCGCCCGGATTCCTGAACTCTTGCGTTCGCTTTCTGAAGGTGAAAGCTCTCATTGCTCCCAATAAAAATCTGGACGATGCCAACGACTAACAATGACGAAAGCAGGAGGGCCACCATAAGCTCAATGAGTGACAGCCCTATTTGCCCACCCCTGCTGGCTTTAACAACCCTGACCCTCATGCTTACTGGCTCCTCGTGTAGACTTGCACACTTTTCATTTCAGCATTCTCTCCGCTTCCCTCCCTCGATGAAGGCCACCGGATTTCGACCTCAGCCAAATCTCCGTCTTCCGTAAGACTAACCGTCGCCTCAGGGCTCAGATCTCTTTTTACAATCTGGGTCATTGTCGACTCGTACCAGTCGCCATCGTCTGCACGGTAGTTCTCCGCAATGGTGTTGGCATGCAGCATTGCGATACTGGCTCTATCAGCCTCGCTGGTCTGCTTGACCGAAAGCATCTGAAGTCCCGCAAGCCCCAGAAGCCCCACGGACATAATGAGAACAGCCACCAGAACCTCCATTAAAGAGAAGCCACTCTGATTCCTGGATGCACTCATGCCATTCCCCTGTCTACAGAGACTGATAAAACTTCAGCTGCCACAGGCATCACCCGAAGTCCGAATTTGCCCAGCGGGAGAAACACGAACGGACCGGCTTTCCCCTGTCTCAACCGCTGAGATATCGAAACATTTGGCATTGCCGTCACTGACATCACCAATACCTCTGAAAGTGAGCGTTTCTCCACTGAAAGAAACTCCGTTACCTGTTTGAATCCGTGTCAACGTGCTGCCCTGGAACTCGACAACAAGTCCATCACCCCAACTCCCCCCCAAGGGTTTGATATCCACACTGTCACCTCGGGAGGAAGCCTCTGAACGTGCATAGTTCAGGGCGCCAACGACATCATTGGTTTTAGAGGTAAGCCGGTTACTGTCAACGAAACTATCAAAGGCCGGAAGAGCAACAGTTGCCATTACACCCACGATGACGACAACGATCAGAAGCTCAACAAGGGTCAAGCCCCGGTTTGCCCATCGGGAGCTGCGTAAAGAGTATTGGTCAGCATCGTTGCTCATAACGGTTCCGCAGCTATTTCCATAGAATGAGTTCTCAGTAACCCAGCATAGCCATGCCTGAGCCTGTGTCATTCACAGCCCGACGAGCGGAAAGGATCAGGGGATGAGCGGTAAAACGATGTGAAAGGAATCACACCGGAAGGGGAGAGCGAGGAAGCCTGGGTTCAGGCTTCCACTTCCTTGGCAGGAATCCGCAACGCCTTGGGCATGCTGAAGACCACGTTCTCCTGCTCGCCTTCCAGTTCATCCGGCGTCTCACCGCCAAACTCACGCAGGCGCGACACGACTTCTTCAACCAGGACCTCAGGCGCGGAGGCGCCGGCCGTCACGCCCACGGCGCCCACGTTTTCAAGCCATGAGGCTTCAATCTGGTCGGCCGCATCAATCAGATAGGCGGGCGTATCCATACGTTCAGACAGCTCGCGCAGGCGGTTGGAATTGGAGCTGTTGGGCGAGCCCACCACCAGCATCAGGTCGCACTCGGCGGCAAGCATTTTCACCGCGTCCTGGCGGTTCTGGGTGGCGTAGCAGATGTCGTCCTTGCGTGGACCCTGGATGGCCGGGAAACGGGTCTGGAGGGCATCGATGACGCGGGCGGTGTCGTCCATGGAGAGTGTGGTCTGGGTAACGAAAGCCAGCTTCTCCGGATCCTTCACCTGCAGCTTCTCAACATCCGCCTCGCTTTCCACCAGGTAGATGTCGCCGCCGTTGCTGCGGTCGTACTGGCCCATAGTGCCTTCCACCTCGGGGTGGCCGGCGTGGCCGATGAGGATGCATTCGCGCCCCTCACGGCTGTAGGTCATGACCTCCATGTGCACCTTGGTGACCAGTGGGCAGGTGGCGTCGAACACCTGCAGGCCGCGGTCCTTCGCTTCCTGCTGCACTGCCTGGGAGACGCCGTGGGCGCTGAAGATCACCCAGGCGTCGTCGGGCACCTGGTGCAGCTCGTCCACAAAGACAGCGCCGCGCTCGCGCAGGTTGTCCACCACGAACTTGTTGTGCACCACTTCGTGGCGTACGTAGATGGGGGCGCCGTAGACATCGAGCGCGCGATTGACGATCTCGATGGCGCGGTCGACGCCGGCACAGAATCCACGGGGGTTGGCGAGCTTGATCTGCATGGTCATGGTTCCCGGTGCTTACTGGACATCCACAATGGCAACCTCGAACTCAAGGGTTTTGCCCGACAGTGGATGGTTGAAGTCGACCTCAACAGTATCATCATCAAACGCCTTGATGACACCCGGCACTTCGGCCTTGGCCGCATCCGCGAAGGAGAGCACCATGCCCTCCTCCAGCGGCAGCTCCGGGCTGAACTCCCGGCGCTTGAAGGTCTGGACGTTGTTCGGGTTGGGCTGGCCGAAGGCGTCCTCGGGCGGCACCGAGAAGCTCTGCCGGTCCCCGGCTTTCAGCCCGTGCAGCAGGCGCTCGAACGCCTCCGGCAGGTTGCCGTCGCCCACCGTCAGGGTCGCCGGCTCCTTCTCGAAGGTGGAGTCCACGTCCGAGCCGTCCTCCAGCCGCAGTGCGAAGTGCAGTGTCACCCGGCTGTCCGGTCCAATTACGCTCATTGCCTGTTGCCCTTATCCGGTGCGTCGTCGCCCTGCCCGCTGCCCATGAAAAGATCCAGCAGCAGCATGATGGCGCCAACGGTAATGAAACTGTCCGCCACATTAAAGGCGGGGAAGTGGTAGCCGGCCCAGTGGAAGTGGAAGAAGTCCACCACATAGCCGTGCACCACCCGGTCATAGAGGTTGCCCACGGCGCCGCCCAGAACGAACGCCAGCGCGACACCCAGCCAGGTCTCATGGCGTTTGAGGCGCGTCAGCCAGACCACCAGCACCCCGGAGATGACCACCGCCAGCGTGATGAACAGCCAGCGCTGCCAGCCGGAACCCTCCGAAAGGAAGCTGAAGGCCGCGCCGGTGTTGTGCAGCAGCGTCAGGTTGAAGAACGGCAGCACCACGTTGGCCTCGCCGTAATCCAGCATGGCCGTCGCGGCCGCCTTGGTGGTCAGGTCCGCGATCACGATGAAGGCGGCGATGATGAGCCCGTTGCGGGCCAGTGGTGTCAGCATCGCGTTACGCAAACCGACGGGATTCCCCGTCACCGCTGATGTTGGTCACGCAGCGGCCGCACAGGTCCGGGTACGCACTGTGCTCGCCCACGTCCGGGCGGTGATGCCAGCAGCGCTCGCACTTGGTATGGCCCGCGGCGGTAACCGCCACTTTCAGCCCCTCGAGCTCCGTTTCCGGCGCATCCCCGGCCTCGGCCAGTGGCGCGACCCTCGCCTCGGAAGTGATCATCACAAAGCGCAGCTCATCGCCCAGGCGCTCCAGCAGTTCCTTCAGTGCGCCATCCGCGTAAAGCGTCACCTCACCACTCAGTGAGCCCTTGATGGTGCCCTCGTTGCGCGCGGCTTCCAGCTGCTTGTTCACGGCGCTGCGCACATCGATGAGCGTATCCCACTCATCCTGCTTGATGGGCGCATCCGCCGGCAGCGCTTCAAGGCCCTCGTGCCAGGTCGCCCAGTGCACGCTCTCGTCCCGCTCGCCGGGGATATGCTGCCAGATCTCATCCGCGGTGAAGGTCAGGATGGGCGCGATCCAGCGCGACAGTGCCTCGGCCACATGGTAGAGCGCGGTCTGGCAGGAGCGGCGCTCAAGGCTGTCCGGCTGGGTGGTGTACTGGCGGTCCTTGATGATGTCCAAGTAGAAACCACCCAGGTCCAGGATGCAGAAGTTGTGCACCTTCTGGTACACCTGCAGGAAGCTGTAGCGGTTGTAGGCGTCGATCACCTCCTCCTGAAGGCGCCGCGCCCGGTCCACCATCCAGCGGTCCAGCGCCACCATGTCATCAAAGGCCACACTGTTTGTGGCCGGGTCGAACCCGTCCAGATTGGCCAGCAGGAAGCGTGAGGTATTGCGGATACGCCGGTACGCGTCTGCCGTGCGCTTGAGGATGTCCTGGGAGACTGACATCTCGGCGCTGTAGTCCGTCGCCGCGACCCAGAGCCGCAGGATGTCCGCGCCCAGTTCGTCCATGACCTTCTGGGGCGCGATCACGTTGCCCATGGACTTGGACATCTTGTAGCCCTTTTCGTCCACGGTGAAGCCGTGTGTCAGCACCTCTTTGTAGGGCGCCATGTTCTTGATCGCGATGCCGGTCTTCAGCGAGGACTGGAACCAGCCGCGGTGCTGGTCCGAGCCTTCCAGGTACAGGTCCGCGGGGTAGCGGTTGAGGTCCGCGGGGTAGCGGTTGAGGTCCTCGCGCCGGTCCAGAACCGAGGCGTGGGTCACGCCCGAGTCAAACCAGACGTCCAGTGTGTCCGTCACCTTCTCGTAGGTGTCCGCGTCGTCGCCAAGCAGTTCGCGCGCATCCAGCTCATACCAGGCGTCGATGCCGTCCTTCTCGATGGCCTTCGCGGCCGCCTCGATCAGCTCCGGGGTGCGCGGATGAAGTTCATAGGTGTCCTTATGGACGAACAGCGTGATTGGCACCCCCCAGGTACGCTGGCGTGAGATGCACCAGTCCGGGGATTGCTCGATCATGCCCTCGATGCGCTGCTGCCCCCAGGACGGAATCCAGCGCACACCGGGAATGGCCTCCAGAGCGCCTTGCTTGAGCCCATTGCGGTCCATGCTGATGAACCACTGGGGTGTGGCGCGGTAGATCAGCGGCGTCTTGGTCCGCCAGCAGTGCGGGTAACTGTGTTTGAAGGACTCCTGGAACAGCAGGCAGCCCTCGCGCGCCAACGCTTCACAGACCGGCGTATCCGCCTTGTAGATGTGGATGCCCGCGAACTCGCCGGCCGCGTCAGCGTAGGTGCCATCCGCCTTGACCAGGTTGAGGGTGCCGATGCCATTGGCGCGCCCGATCTCGAAGTCATCCGGGCCATGGTCCGGCGCGGTGTGTACCAGGCCGGTACCCGCATCCGTGGAAACATGATGGCCCAGCACAACAGGCACCTGACGCTCATAGAGGGGATGCTGCAGCATCAGGCCGGTCAGTGCCGCCCCGCGGCAGCGTGCCACAACCTCGGCGTTCTGCAGGTTCCAGCGCTCGGTGACCGTCTCGCGCAGCTCCTCGGCCACGACCAGGTATTCGGTGCCCCGGCCGGCATCGGCGCGAATCAGGCTGTACTCCAGTTCCTCATTGACGGCCACCGCCTGGTTGGCCGGAATGGTCCAGGGCGTGGTGGTCCAGATCACCAGTGACACAGGCGCATCCAGCCCGCTCTCACCGAAGGCGCCGGCCACCTTCTCCGGCGCAACCGCCGGGAAGCGCACGTCGATCTGGATGGATGTCTTCTCCTGGTACTCCACCTCGGCCTCGGCCAGCGCGGACTGGCCGACCACGCTCCAGTAGACCGGCTTGAAGCCCCGTTCCAGGTGGCCGTTGTCGATGATCCGCGCCAGGGAACGGACGATGTCCGCCTCCACCTTGGGGTCCATGGTCAGGTAGGGATTGTACCAGTCCCCCAGCACGCCCAGGCGGATGAAGTCCTGGCGCTGGTTGTCCAGCTGCTCGGCGGCATAGTCCCGGCAGGCCTGACGGAAGGTCTTGTAGTCCACCTTGTCGCCGGCCTTGCCGATGTCCTGCTCCACCTTGTGCTCAATGGGCAGGCCGTGGCAGTCCCAGCCCGGCACATAGGGGGCATCGTAGCCCATCAGGTTACGGGACTTGACCACCATGTCCTTGAGGATCTTGTTGACCGCATGACCAATGTGGATGCTGCCGTTGGCATAGGGCGGGCCGTCGTGCAGCACGAAGCGCTCGGCGCCCGCCCGGCGCTGGCGCAGCGTGCCGTAGAGGTCCAGACGGTTCCAGCGCTCGAGCATTTCCGGCTCGCGCTTGGACAGGTTCCCGCGCATGGGGAAGTCCGTCTTCGGCAGGTTCAGCGTGTCTTTGTAATCGCTCATGAAGGTTCCCGGAGTCTGTCGTTTCGGTCAGCGTTCCACATTGGTCGGTACCGGGCGGTTGTTCGCCAGCCAGTCACGCCCCTGGTTGATGTCCTCGTGAATGCGCTTCTCAAGCTCGTCCACGGAATCGAATTTGACCTCGTCCCGCAGGTGATAGAGGAAGGTCACCCGCAGCCGCCGGCCATAGAGGTTGGCGGAGAAATCCAGCAGGTGCACCTCCAGCGACGGATACTGCCCGTTGACCGTCGGGCGCATGCCGATGTTCGCAAGCCCCCGCTCAACGTGTCCGCCGGGCATCTCAACCGTCACCACATAGACCCCCCGCAGCGGCGGTTTGCGGCCGCTGAGCAGGATATTGGCCGTGGGCACCCCGAGCTCACGCCCCAGCGCCTTGCCGTAGACAACCCGGCCGGACAGAGAATAGGCCCGACCGAGCAGCTCACTGGCATCCGCCAGACGGTTCTCCCCCAGCGCCTGGCGCAGCCGGGTGGAGCTGATGCGCTCGCCGCCCACCCGGATGGTCTGGGTGTGCTCAACCTCAAAGCCCCGCTCGGCGCCGACCTGCTGCAGAAGCCGGAAGTCGCCCCTGCGGTCACAGCCGAAACGGAAGTCATCGCCCACCACCAGATGCTGCACGTTCAGCCCTTCCATCAGGACCTGCTCGATGAAGTCCATGGCGGAGAGGTTACGCAGCCGGGAGCGGAACTGCAGGCACACCACGATATCCACATCGTGGGAGAGCAGCATCTCCACTTTCTCCCGGAAGCGCATCAACCGTGGCGGTGCATCCGCCCCGCCGAAGAACTCCCGCGGCTGGGGCTCGAACACCATCACCACCGAGGGCACGCCCAGTTGATGGGCCCGGTCCCGCACCTGGTCGATGATCACCTGATGACCACGATGGATGCCGTCAAAGTTGCCTATGGTGGCGACACACCCGTTCGCAAGGGGGTTGTCACTGCGTTCCGCCCAGCGCTTGAGATTGTGCAGCCCTCGGATCAGCCGCATGCGGGGCTCCTCCTGATTTTCGGGGACCGCGGATTATACCGCAATGGCGGGACCGGGCCCAATGCCCGCCGTAGCAACAGGTCTCAATGCATGCGGAAATGCCGCAGCCGGACCCCACAGAGGAGCAGTACCGCAAAGTATACCAGGGCCCCGCCGGTCACCAGGGCCGCAGTAGTGCCGATGCGCGTGAGCAGATCAAAATCCAGCCAGTCGGCGGACGCCGGAGAGAACAGGTACAGCAGCGCGCCCATGACCGCATTGGCGGCCAGCAGCTGCAGCCCGAAGCGCCCCCAGCCGGGCTGCGGGCGGAAGACCCCTTCCCGGTAGAGACCACGCAGGAGCAGGCTCCCGTTCATCCACGCCGACAGCGCGGTGGCCAGTGCCAGCCCGGCATGGGCCAGCGGCCAGACCAGGATCAGGTTGAACACCATATTGGAGGTCATGGCGATCACTGCGATCGTCACGGGAGTTTTCATGTCCTGACGGGAGAAAAAGCCCGGCGCCAGCACCTTCACCAGCATGAACGCGATCAGCGCCAGCGCGTAGGCGCGCAGGCTCTGGGCGGACATGAGCACATCCCGCCCGGTGGTCTCACCGTAGTGGAAGAGGGTCGCGATCAGCGGCTCGGCCAGCAGACCCAGCGCCAGCCCTGCCGGGATCCCCAGAAGCAGTACACTGCGCAGCGCCCAGTCCAGGGTGCGCGAGAAGGACTCCATGGACGCATCCGCGTGCTTGCGCGAGAGGTTGGGCAGGATCACGGTGCCAATGGCCACGCCAAAGATGCCCAGCGGCAGCTCCGAGAGCCGGTCCGAGTAGTACAGCCAGGAGACACTCCCGGTCTCAAGCATTGACGCCAGGATGGTATCCAGCAGCAGGTTGATCTGGCTCACCGAGACTCCGAACAGCGCTGGCGCCATCAGCTTCATGATCTGGATCACGCCCTCGTGGCGGTAGTCGACCCGTGGCCTGGGCAGCAGATTGAGCCGTGCCAGGAACGGCAGCTGGAAAAGCAGCTGCAGCACACCGGCAATCAGAACGCCCCAGGCCAGTGCCAGTATCGGCTCCTGCATATAGGGGGTCAGCCAGATGGCGCTGGCGATCATGCTC